>CAKVHZ010000013.1 GCA_934754445.1 uncultured Clostridia bacterium
TGACCCTGTGTATAGTGATGGTAGTGAAACTATTAGAGTAATGGACCAAATAGGTGACAGCAAAAACAATCAAGATGAATGGATTGAAAATTATGCTTTAAAAGATGCATTGAAAAAACTAGATAAAAGGGAAAAACAGATTTTGCTTTTAAGATATTATTTAGGGAAAACCCAGATGGAAGTTAGTGAAGAAGTTGGAATAAGTCAAGCACAAGTCTCTAGGCTTGAAAAAAATGCAATAGATAGTATGAGAAAAAATTTATAAAAAAACGACATTTTGTCGTTTTTTATTTTACTTATTTTTCTTCTCTTCATTTTTTACTTTAGTAGTTTTATTTTCTGGCATATTTTTAGGACGAGTAGTTTTAACTTCTTTGTTTTCTAAAACTTTTGTAACATTTTCATTATTTTGAGATTGGCTTTTAGTTGTATCTATATTTTGACTTTCTAAAAATTTTTTAGCACTTTCTATTGTCCACGATTTAGTTTGTTTATTTGTAGCACTATTTTTTTTAACAGAGAAAATATACCACATTAAACCAACCAAGAAGGCACAAAAGCAAATAACTGCTAAAATATAAAAAATTGCTGGATTTGGTGCTAATAAAATATTCATAAAATCTCCTAGAAATTTAATTTTATTAAATTATAACAAAAAATCCAAACAAAACAAAATAATAAGTAATATTTTTTATAATTTTTTCATAATTTTTAATATGAAAATTAAAAAAAATTTAGAAACGCATGTAACTAACTTAATTTTAATTACTTTAATTATAGGTATGTTCTTTTTAGCAATTACTTCTAACATAAAAAGTGTTTATAATGAAAACAATAATACTGCAATTTACAGGGGGAACTCTGGGAATAACAATGTTAGTTTAATGATAAACATTTATTGGGGAACTGAATATGTAGAACCTATTCTTGAAGTTTTAAAAAATGAAAATGTAAAAGCAACATTTTTCGTTGGTGGTTGTTGGGTGGCTAAAAACAATGAAATATTAAAAAAAATTTATGACGATGGTCATGAAATTGCTAATCATGGTTATTATCATAAAGACCATAAATATTTAAGTAAAGAGAGAAATCAAGAAGAAATTTATATAAATCATAAAATGGTAAAAGAGATTTTAAATATCGATATGACTTTATTCGCTCCACCAAGTGGAAGTTATAATAATTTAACACTAGAAGTTGCAAGTTCGCTTGGTTATAAAACTATTATGTGGAGTAAAGACACGATAGATTGGCGAGATAAAGATTGTAATTTAATATACACTAGAGCCACAAAAAATCCTAAGAATGGGGATTTAATTTTAATGCATCCTACAGAGCATACTTTAAAAGCACTACCAGATATTATTAAATTTTATAAAGATAATAATTTTAATCTAACAACTGTTAGTGAAAATATAAGTGAATAAAAAAATCGGTTAAACCGATTTTTTAAAATGTTAAGTCATTAATATTATTTAAACGTTTTTTATATTCTTCTTCTATAAGTTTTTTATGAAAATCCATCAAATTTTCTTTATAATCTGTTCTTCCATTCTCTAAACTTTTAGTGTTAATTATTTTATATAAGTCTTTATCAAATAAACTAACTTTTCCAGTTTCTTTTTCATATTTTAAACCAGATTCAGTATAGTATTGATAAACTTTATCGTTAAAAATTTCTTTATCTTTTATTTTTAAACTTACTTCTATGCATGGTTCATTTATTTTTTTATCAAAAACCACATGGGCATAAAATTTTGGTTTGGTTCTTAATTTAAAACTTAAGCGTTCAATTAAAGTCTTATCGTGATTTAAGATTAATCTTAAAATATCATAAGCATCAATGTAATTCAAATAGTTTAAATCACTTTTATTTATATTTTTTTCATAATATTTTGGCATAACATATTCGTTAAAAATTACTTTATTTATTTCTTTTTCTAAATTTGCTTTATCCATAATTTTTCTCCTTTAAAATATTTTAGCACAAAAAACATAAAAAGTAAATAAGTAAATTTGTAAATTTAGACTAATTAAAATTTTTATAATTGTTATTTTATAATTGATAAATATAAATTTTTATGATATAATTTATATGGAGAATTTTATGAAAAAACCTATTGTTGCTATAGTTGGCAGACCAAATGTTGGTAAAAGCACATTTTTTAATAAAATTGCTGGTAGAAGAATAAGTATTATAAAAGATGAACCTGGTGTTACTAGAGATAGAATATATGCGGACTGTGTTTGGCTTGATAATTCTTTTACAATGATAGATACTGGCGGTATTGATTTAAAAAATAATAGCGAAGTGCAAAAAAATATAATGATGCAAAGTGAAATTGCAATAAATATTGCCGATGTAATTTTGTTTTTTGTTGATGGAAAAGAAGGGGTAACAGCAAGCGACCACGAAGTTGCAGATTTACTAAGAAAAACAAATAAAAAAGTTATTTTAGTAGTTAATAAATTAGATAATAATGAGGTTGAAAAAAGTTACGAATTTTATGAACTTAATTTAGGAACTCCGTTTGTAATTTCTAGCGAACAAAGTAAGGGTCTTGGCGATTTATTAGACGAGGTTGTTCGTTCTTTTAAAAATATTATAAAAATCAATGAAGATGATGAAAACAAAATAAAAATTGCAATTGTAGGAAAGCCTAATGCTGGTAAAAGCAGTTTAACAAATAAATTACTTGGCGAAGATAGAGTAGTCGTTTCTAGCATTGCAGGAACTACAAGAGATGCAATAGATACACCTTTTAATTATGATGGTAAAGACTATATTTTAATAGATACGGCAGGGATAAGACGAAAAAGGGGAATAGAATTAGATAGCGTAGAAGAATATAGCGTTATTAGAAGTTTAGAAGCAATTAAAAGAGCGGATATTTGCATTTTAGTTATTGATAGTAGTGAGCCACTTAGCGAACAAGATGTTCGAATTGCAGGATTTATTCATGAAGAAAAGAAACCAAGTTTAATTGTTATGAATAAATGGGATTTGATTGAAAAAGATGATAAAACCATGAACGAGTTTAATAAACAATTAGAAAAAGATTTAAGTTTTATGGATTATTTCGAATCTTTATATATTTCGGCTAAAACAGGTCAAAGAGTTACTAATATTATGCCTAAAATATTAGAAATATTAAGCCATAATAATTATAGAATATCAACTAGTTTGTTAAATGAAATTGTTGGCGATGCTGTGAGAATGACTCAGCCACCAGTTATAAATGGTAAAAAATTAAAAATTTATTATGCTAGTCAAACAGGAGTTTGTCCACCAACATTTACTTTTAAAGTGAACGACAAAAAACATCTACATTTTTCTTATGCTAGATATTTAGAAAATGTAATTAGAAGAAATATAAATTTAAAAGGAACACCAATTGAACTTATATTCAAAAATAAAGTTGAAGAGGATTTATGATAAAAATAATTTTATCTTTTGTTATTTTAATAATTTTCGGTTACTTATTTGGCAATATTTCAAATGCAAGAATTTTATCAAAAATTATTCATCAAGATATAACTAAAATGGGTAGCGGAAATCCGGGAACTATGAACATGACTCGTAGTTTTGGAACTTTAATGGGGTTTTTAACCTTAGTTTTAGATATTTTAAAATCTGTAATACCTTGCTTAGTTGCTTATTTTACAGCAAAATATTTACTAGAAGGTTATGTTAATATTTTAGTTTATGCTACGGGTTTAAGTGTGGTTTTAGGTCATATTTACCCAGTATTTTACAAATTTAAAGGCGGAAAAGGTGTTGCTAGCACCATAGGAATATTCTTTGTTTTATACCCTATCTGGACGCTTATTTTCTTAGCGGTTGGCTTAATTGTGTTACTAATAATACAAATAGGCTCAATAACTTCGTTTAGTGTAATTTTTGGGCTTAGTATAATTGGTATTATTTATAATAATAGTTTTGTAGAAATTATTTTAATTAGTGTAATTTTATTAATTATTTTATTTGCTCATAGAGAAAATTTAAAAAAATTGTTTACAGGTAAAGAAAATCGAGTTAAATTATTTAAAAAGAAGCAAAAAACTACTCAAAATAGTGTAGAAATAGATAGTCAAGAAAAAGGAGAGAGCGATGATAAATAGCATAAACATACTTGCTAAAACTCATTTTAGTTTGTATGGACTATTAATGGCAGTAGGCTTTGTTGTTGCATTTTTAATAGCCACAGTTTTGTTTAGAAAAAGTGGCGAATTTAAAAAAGATATTGCCCTTGATTTATTGTTAATAATTTTTCCGCTTTCTATAATAGGAGCAAGAATTTATTATTGTATTTTTTCAGAAACCAGTTTTACATTTTTAGAATTTTTACAAATTTGGAATGGCGGACTTGCAATTTATGGCGGAATTATAGGTGGGTTTTTAGGCGTTTTAATTTATAGTCTTGTTAAAAAAATCAACTTATTAAAATTAACCGATGTTATAGCAGTAGGGTTAATTATTGCTCAAGGTATTGGTAGAATTGGTTGCTACTTTGGTGGTTGTTGCTATGGAATAGAAGTTACTAATCCTAATTTAATGTGGTTTCCATTTTCAACTTTAATTGATGGTGTTTGGCATTATTCAACTTTCTTTTATGAAAGTATTTGGAACTTTTTGGGGTTTATATTATTGTTTATTGTCTATAATAAAACTAAACAAAACGGTCTTTGCACGGGAATTTATCTTGCTTTTTATGGACTTGGTAGATTTATGATAGAAGCATTAAGGGGAGATAGTTTATATATTGGTGGTTTAAAAGTATCTCAATTATTAAGTGCAATATTATTTATTGTTGGAATTACAATAATAATATTAAGTTTTGTTTATAAAAAAAGGCAAAACAATGAACAAAAATCGGTTTCTTAATATAATATTTTTTTCATTTAATTTATTATATTTAATATTTTTAATATGTAACTTTGTTTTTAACTTGTTAGATTTATATGTCGCGTTAAGCATATTTTTATTTTTAAATAGCATTTATTTATTTTTTAAATTTATGGCTTATTATAGTGACAGTAGTTTATTTCTAGCAAGTTTTTTGCTTTTTACTTCAATATTTGTATTAATAGCATATTTTTTTAACTTGTCTTTTATTAAACTTGGAAATTTTATTTTTCTTTCCAGCATATTTAGTTTTTTGTTTTTGGCTATGTTTTTCAAAAGCAAAATTTGGTTTTACAACTTTTTATCTAATTTTTTGATATTTTTCCCCATAATTTTTTTTGTATTTAACATTATAGATTTAAAATTATTCTTTATTTTTTTATTTAGTTGTGTTATAATCAATGTAGTTTTATTTTTTATATTTTTTAAAAAGGAAAAGTCATGAAAAAATTTAGTATAGAAAAAAAAGGCTATAATACAACCGAAGTTGATGATTATTTAATGAGTTTAGAACTAGAAAATAGTAATGCTTTAAGAGATAAACAGGCGAGAATTGATAGTTTAAGACAAGAAAACTTTGAACTATGTAAAAAACTAGACGAGTATAAGCAAAAAGAAAGAAGTATTTCTAGTGCACTTACTAGTGCTACAGATAAAGCAAACGAAATTATAGATGTTTCTAAACAAAAATATAATATAGAATTAAATAATCTTAATAAATTTTATGATAAATGGAATAACTTTTTTAAAGAATTAACTTTAAGATATCCTAAAATGAAAGATTTTGATACGAGTGAAGTTTTAGACAATATTAAAAGTGATATTAAAAAGTTAATGAATAATAATTATTTAATAGAAGCATATGAAGTAGATTATAAAAAATCTCAAGATGCAAATAAGTCTTTTGACGACTTATTAAAAAAGGTATATACTCAAAAGAAACAGGTAAAAAAGCAAGTTAAAATTAAATTAAATAAAAATTTAGATAAAGAAAAAATTACTGATAGTGAAAATGAAATTGAATATTTAGGTGAACATAATAAAGTTAATAATATAAAACCAATAACAAGTTTAACACTAGAAAAAGACGAAAAAGACGAATTTGAAAGTTTAGTTGATAAATTTTTACAAACAAATAATACAATTTCTAAGGGCTATGAAAAAAGTATTTTGAACACAAATAAAAAGAAATCTTTAAAGTCGGCTTATGAACCTAATGAAAGCGGTTTTGATTTAAACGAAGCGTTAAATCCTACCGATGATTTAACAAATATTATGAAAGGTTTTAAATTAGATTAATTTTAAATTTAAAAGTGCTTTATGGCACTTTTTTGTTAAATAAATGTTTGTTTTTTTATAAAAGTATGTTATAATAAAATATATTTTTTACTAAAAATGAGGCTATATGAATTTTAAAAGAATAGAAATAGTTGGTTTTAAAAGTTTTGCCGATAAAACTATAGTGGAATTTGATGGCGGAATTACTGCAATAGTAGGGCCTAATGGTTGTGGAAAAAGTAATGTTGCCGATTCAATTCGTTGGGTTTTGGGTGAACAAAGCAGTAAAACCTTGCGTGGTAGTTCTATGCAAGATGTTATTTTTGCTGGAACGGAAAATCGTAAAAGTTTAAGTTATGCTGAAGTTACTATGGTTTTAGATAATAGCGACAGAACTTTAAATATAGATTATAACGAAGTAGCATTAACTCGTAAATTATATCGTAGTGGAGATAGTGAATATTTAATAAACAATACTCCATGTAGGCTAAAAGATATAGTTGATGTATTGCATGATAGTGGAATTGGTCGTGATGGCTATTCTATTATTGGGCAGGGTAAAGTTGATGAAATAGTAAATTCTAAACCCGAAAACCGAAGACTAATTTTTGAAGAAGCAGCGGGTATAAGTAAATTCAAATCAAAAAAGGTTGAAGCAAGCAGAAAACTTGAGAGAGTTAGAGATAATTTATCAAGGTTAAGAGATATTTTGGGCGAAATTGAAAGACAGTTAACTCCACTTAAACATCAAGCCGAAAATGCTAAAAAATATTTAGTTTTAAAAGAAGCATTAAAAAAGGCTGAAATTAACAACTATATTTATCAATACGATAATGCAAGTGTTAATAAAGAAACAATTAACAGTAGAATTAATGCTATTAAAGAAGAATTATCACTTAGAAATGCAGACTTAGAAAATGTTGTAAAAAGATATAATGAAAACTTTGAAAAAATTAACAACATTGATAAAGACATAAATAGTTTATATAACAAAATGATAGAACTAAATGTTAATTTAGAAAAATCATCTAGTGAAGCCGTAGTTGTTAATGAAAAAATCAGCAACTTAAATAATGAACTTAATAGATTAAATTTTGAAACAAGTAAAATTCAAAATCAAATAGAAGAACTAAAAAATTTACTTAATACAAAAACAAGCAAAAAAGAAGAAAATTTAACTAAAATTGATGCTTTAAATGAAGAAATTGAAGTTGCTCGAAGTAAATATTTAAAAATAGTTGATGAACTTGCTAAAAGCGAAGATTTAAGCGAAGAAAATCAAAAATCTATGGTTGATGCGTTAAGTAGACTTTCAGATTTAAAAAGTGATTTTAGTAAAAAGACAACAGAAAAGACAGCACTAGAAGAAAAATTAAACGAAATAACTAAATTACTAAATGAAGAAACTATTAAAAATGTAGAAATTTCATCAAATGTTTCGAAATTAAATGAAAATATCTCAAAACTAAATAATGAAAAAATATTACTTAAAAATGAAACATCAAGTTGTTTAAATAAATATAACGAAAGCATTTTAAAACAAAGAAACTTAGAAGAAAAAATAAGTAATTTACAAAATTCTATTGCAATGCTTGATAGCAGAAAAAAGACCATTATGGAAATGCAAAAAGACTTAGATGGTTTTAATAATACTGTTAAAAATTTAATTAAGCATAGCGAGACAAATGAAAAATTAAAAAAAGAATTTATTGGTGTTGTTGCAAATTTAATGGATGTTCCAAAACAATTTGAAACTGCAATAGAAATGAGTTTAGGTGGTGCTATTCAAAATATAGTAACTGAAAACGAACAAAATACAAATAACTTAATTAATTATTTAAAACAAAATAGTTTAGGTAGGGCAACATTTTTACCATTAACTAGTGTAAAACCTAGGGGAATAGATGATAGATATTTATCTAAATTGAAGTTAAATGGGTGCTATGGAATTGCAAGCGATTTAATTAAATTTGATAAAAAATATCAAAATGTTTTCGATAATTTACTTGGTGCTACCGTTATTGTAAACGATTTACCACTTGCCATAAGTTTAGCAAAAGAATGTAATTATTCTTTTAAAATTGTTACATTAGATGGCGATGTAATTAATCCTAGCGGGGCTTTTAGTGGTGGTAGTAAAAAGAATAGTGTTAGTAATTTAATAGGAAGAAGTAGGGAAATTGAAGAAATTGAACTACATTTAAAAAAATTAAGTTTAGAGTTAGGTGATAGTTTAAAATTAAAAGAAGTAATAGAAAAATTATTACAAGAAACTCAAGAAAAGATTAAAGAAAATAATCAAAAATCACAAAATATTGAGTTAAATGTCGCTACAGAAAACGAAAAACTAATGGCATTAAAAAATGCTAGTGTTGAGTGTAATAATTTAATAGAAAATTATAAAAAGAGTTTAGAAACAATCAACTTTAGTGCAACAAAATTAGATAATGAAATTTTAGAACTAGAAACTTTAATTTCTAGCATAAATACTAACAAAACTAATACTAATAGTGCTATTACTAAAACACAAGAGCAATTTTCTAACCTAAAACAAGAAAGAGATAATTTTAATGAAAAAATTACTACAATAAGGGTAGAAATAGCCTCTATTAATAGTGAAAACTTAGCATTAACTGAAGAAGAAAGTCGTATTAATAACGAACTATTGGATAAAAATTCTAGTTTAGAAGAAATTGGTGAGAATCTTAGTAAGTTAAATGGTCAAAAACAATCACTACTTAATAAATTAGAACAAATTAAAAATAATGAAAACTATAAAGAATGCGAAAGACAAATTAACGAAGTAAAATCTAAACTTGATAGTTTAGATGAATATAAGCAAAATTTACAAGTTTCTTTAAAAGAATTAGATGAAGACCGAACAAATTTTACAAATCAAATAAATAAACTATCTAATAAGCAAAATATGGAAGAATTAAATCTTTCTAAAATAGACACCGAACTTGAAAATATGCAAGAACGTGTTTGGGAAGAGTATGAACTTACATATGCTTCTAGTTTAGAGTATAAAATTGAAAATTATAATCTAGAAGAAGGCTTAATTGAAGCAAACAAAAACAAACGAGAAATTGATAAATTAGGTTTTGTAAATGTTAATGCTATTGAAGAAAGTGTAACCTTAAATGAGCGTTATGAAACTTTAAATGAACAAGTTTTAGACCTAACTAAAGCCGAAGAAGATACTAGCAAAGTTATAAGAGAATTAAATTCTGAAATGGTTAATAGATTTACTACTGAATTTGGAAAAATTAACGAAAACTTTAAAAAAGTATTCCAAGAATTGTTTGGTGGTGGTAGAGCCGAATTGGTTTTAGTTAAACCAGAAACCGAAGATGAAACAACTGGAGAAAAAGTTTGCGATATTTTAGATGCAGGTGTTGATATTATCGCACAACCACCTGGAAAGAGTTTAAAGAACTTATCACTACTTTCTGGTGGAGAAAAAGCATTAACTGCTATTGCGATATTGTTTGCAATATTAAAATTAAAACCTATGCCATTCTGCTTGCTTGATGAAATTGAGGCAGCATTAGACGATGCAAACGTTGGTAGATTTGCAAAATATCTAAATCGTTTTTCTAGTGAAACTCAATTTATTGTTATCACTCACCGTAAACCTACTATGGAACTTGCTGATAGATTATATGGTGTTACTATGCAAGAAAAAGGCGTTAGTAAAATAGTTAGTGTTAAACTTAGCGATGTAAATTTAGATTAAATTAAAATACAAAAAGTTGAATAAAAACATTAATATATTCAACTTTTTGAATAATTATACATAAAGGGAAATTTTTAAATGGGATTATTTTCAAAAAAAATTAAAACTGGAATGGAAAAAACAAAAACTAGTTTTTGGCAAAAAATAAAAGATTTATTTAAAAAAAGTGAATTAAATGATGAATTTTATGAAGAACTAGAATATATTTTAATTTCGAGCGATTTAGGGGTTAATGTAACTGAAGAAGTAATTAGCGAATTAAAGTTAAGGGCTAAAAAACTTAAAATTAAAGAATGTGATAAAGCAAAAGATTTATTAAAAGAAATTTTAGTTGATAAAGTTTCAATTTTTGATGAAGATGAAAAATATCCACTAGCATATTTAATAATTGGAGTTAATGGGGTGGGCAAAACTACAACTATTGGTAAACTTGCCAGTTACTTTAAAAACAACAAAAAAGAAGTTGTTTTAGCGGCAGGAGATACTTTTAGAGCAGCCGCTAGCGACCAATTAACTGAATGGGCAAATAGAAGTAAAGTAAAAATAATTAAACACACAGAAGGGGCAGACCCAGCAAGTGTGGTTTATGATGCTGTAGAAAGCATGAAAGCCAAAAAGAGCGATGTTTTATTAATAGACACCGCAGGCAGACTTCACAATAAAGTTAATTTAATGGAAGAACTTAAAAAAATATCTAAAATTGTTACAAATAAATATCCAGAATGCAACTATAAAAAAATATTAGTGTTAGATTCAACAACGGGTCAAAATGCAGTTAGCCAAGTTGAACTTTTTAACGAAGCAGTAGGTATTGATGGCATTATTTTAACTAAACTTGATGGCACTAGTAAAGGTGGAATTATTATTCCTATTATAAGTGAACTAAATGTTCCCGTTAAATTTATAGGTGTTGGCGAAGGTATAGACGATTTACTTCCATTTAATGCTAAAGACTTTATAAATGCTTTATTTGACTAAAAATCAAAAATATTAATAATTATATTAATTATAAATAATATTTCTTAATTAACTATTGACTAAGTTAAATTTTTATGTTATTATTTATCACTTTTAAGGAGCAAATATGGATAAATTAAGTTTTAGAGATGATAAAATTATTATTAACAAATATATTGTTGATATTAAAGATATAGAAGTTGTTGAACTAAATCGTGGTATTTTTGGGAAAAAAACTAAATTTTATTTAACTATTAATACAAAATTAGATTCTATTGATTGCTTTTTTAGTGCTGATGAATTCAAAGTTTTAGATGTGTTTTTAAAACTAAATGCTGTTTTTAAAAAATATAGTTTTAGATTAGTTAATCAAAAACTTATAAATAAAAACAATTTAACTAGCATTAAAACTGATAATATTGATGATGGACTTGAAACATTAACTATATATTTTAAAGATAAAAGTTATGAAATTTATTCTGGATATGACCAAAATTTGATTGATAAAATTTTAATTACATGTAATAATATTTTAGATAATAATAAAAATAACAACAATATTAATGAACTTGTATAATCTTTGATTTTACAAGTTTTTTTTATTTTGTTTTTTTTGTTAGTTTGTGTTAAAATATATTTTAGGAGATATATTATGAAAAAAAATATTAAAAAATATTTAAAAATTTTTGTTTTAATTTTAATTATTCCGTGTATTTTTTTGTTAAGTGCTTGTAATTTTGGCTCGAGCGAAAAAACTATTAGAAGCATAGAAAAAACATCATCGACCGGACTAGTTGACACATATACCATATATTACACCGATAATTCTACATATACTTTTAATATAACTAATGGTAAAAATGGTCAAGATGCAGGAAAAATAACTATTGAAGAAGTGTATAATGCAGTAAAAGAAAAAGGTTATACAGGTAGTTTTGATGATTTTATTAAAGAATATTTAAATTATGAAGTAGAAGAAAATGATGAAACAATTGGTATAAATAAAGCCATTTTATCGGCAGTTAGTGTATATAGTCAATTTCAAACAATAACAGATGAACCTGTTTATACTGAAACAATTTTTGGACAAGTCCAAACAGGGACACAAAAGGTAAAAAATACATTAGTAAGTGCTGGTAGCGGTATAGTTTATAAATTAGATAAAGAAAATGGTAATGCTTATGTTATTACTAATTATCATGTAATTTATAATAAAGATAGTATAGATAAAATAGGAACATCAAAAGTATTTTTATATGGTAGTAAAGTTAATGTTTATTATGAAACGGATAAAAATAGCAACAAAGTTTTAGATGAAAATGGTTATCCTAAAGTTCATTATAGTGAAGATGCTATTGAGTGCACATATGTTGGTGGTTCACTAAATTATGATATTGCTGTTTTAAAAGTAACAAATAGTAATATTTTAAAAAATAGTAATGCAAAACAAGTAGAAATTGCTGATAGTTATAGAGTGGGAGATTCTGCTATTGCAATAGGTAACCCAGAAGCAGAAGGGATTAGTGTAACTAAAGGAATTGTGAGTGTAGAAAGCGAATATATACAAATGCTTGGGGCAGATGAAAAAACTGCTGTTGAGTTTAGAACAATAAGAATAGATACCGCAATAAATTCTGGTAATTCTGGCGGGGGGTTATTTAATTCTTATGGTAAATTAATTGGTGTTGTTAATGCTAAAGTTGTTAAAGATGAAATAGAAAATATCGCTTATGCTATTCCTAGAGATATAGTAGTTAATGTCGCAAATAACCTAATATATAACTTTGAAACCAATAATACAAATAAAGTATATAAATTAACTGTTGGTTTGTATTTAGAAATAAAAGAATCTAGTGCTGTTTATAAATTAGAAACTCAAACTACAAAAATAGTAGAAAAAGTTATTGTAAATCAAGTTGTAAGTAATACTTTAGCAAGTAAATGTGCTTTTAAGGAAAATGATATAATTAAATCAATTACAATTTCACATAAAATAAGCGAAACCGAAACTGAAACAAAAACTTACGAAATAGATAGAATGTTTAATGCAATAGATTTAGCATTAAATATAAAAATAGGAGATAGTGTAACCTATGAAGTTATTAGAGATAATTTAACAACTCCTATTAGTTTTGTGGCAACAAGCGAATACTTTAGTTTTGTTGAATAATTAAAAATTGGGTATTGACAAAAATTTCATGTATGTTATAATTTAACAAATTAATTAAGGAGAATAATTATAATGAAAAGAAATTTTGAAATCACCCCAGATGGAAAATTTAGATTAACAGATAAAGGTAAAAAAAATTACAAAGATTTTTTTGTAAATTTTGAAAGTAATGACCAATATTATTTTGATTTTTTAGAAAATTTAGTTGCAACTAAAAAAATGTTAGAAGATTATGTTAATGAAGAACCTGAATTAATTGCTGAAAAATATGTCAAAAATATTAATAAAAAAACATTATCTATTCAAGAAAGAATGGCGAAAGACAGCAAAAAATTTGCTAATTTAATGAGAAAATCTAAAGATGCAATTGATATGTATGAAAATAATTTTGTAGTTGCATGGTATAGATTTTTTAGATGTTTAAGTTATAGAGTTAACTTTTATTTGTCTGATGAATTTGTAGAATATGCTATGACTGATGATGATGCTAGAAATGCATTAATTAAGTTTGCAGATGCTTCTATAAATTATTATACAAATTTAGTAAAAATAGAACAAAAATTTGTTGATAAAGCAACCAATATGATTAAAGAGCAAACTAATAATAAAAATGCATAAGGAGAATTTTTAAATGATTGATTTATTGGGTAGAATTGATAAAGACAAAATCATTGATAAATTTAGTAAGGATTTTAAAAATAAAGATTTAAGAATTTTTAAATATGATTTTTGTCCATTAAATAGAATTTTTATTAAATGTAAAGATTATGGCTATTGTATAAAGTCAGGTGCTTACGAATATAAAAATGAATATATTGTTTTAGGTAACGACGGTATGGTAATAACAAGTAATGTTACTAATTTTTCTAATGAAGATTTAATCAATTTTATTATTGATGAACTAGGTAATAGTAAAGAAATTAAAAGAGCATTACAATCAAATATTATAGAAGTAAATAATGTACAAATTACTGAAATTAAAAAGAATTGTTTACTAAAAAATAAATCTTTAGATGTAATTTTCAATAAAAGAGAAAAATCTAACTTAGAAGAATATATGTAATATAAAAACAATAGTAAGAAAATACTATTGTTTTTATTTTTTTTATTAATACTATTGAAAAAATTACCATTATTATGATATAATAATATAAATTAATTAAATAAAAGAGGAATTTATGAAAGCATTAAAAATTTTAAAAAAAAGTGAGTTTAATAATTATGTTTTACAAGATGTTGAAAGTGGGAAAACATATAATTTAGTTTTAGAATTTTATGATACATTAGAGCCTGATATTAATGATGAAATGATTATAAACGAAAAATTGTTAGACCCAAGTTTTGCAGGGTATTCCAAACCTTATGCATTTACAACATGTGATAAAAAATTAGAAGATTTTGTAAATGCTGGAGATGAATTAGAATATATCGTTCTTAACACTAACAAGAAGAATATTGTTCTTAAAAGGATTTATGGTTAATGGAGAATAAAGATTTAAAATTTATAAAAAAGCAATATGGTGAAGATTTCATGCATTTATGTCGAACTCTTTTTCCTACGATTTTAGAAAAAGAAGGAATGCTAAGTGATATAATTTCATCTAAATTTGCACCAAGCAATAGTTTATATGAAGATTTGACTTTGCATGAAGGAGATACCCTTAAATTTAAGTCATTTATTTTTGATGAGTATAATAAAATAGTCAATCAAAAAGATGAGATAGTTTATGAAAATTCAAAAAAAACTCCAGAAGAACTTTTAGATGAAGCAGGTTATATTTTATATCCAGAGTGCAAAACCGAAGAAGAAATTCAAAGTTTTAGAAAGTATTGGGAAAAAGATGAAGAACTTTGTACTTTTAAATATGGCAACAGATTAAGAAGTTGTAGAGTTTGGTTTGCTATTAAGAAAAATATTGATGAAATAAAAAGAGAAGATTTTACTTCACCACAAAGGCAAGATGAGTATGGGACAAGTGCAATAAGCATTCAGTTTACAAGGGGAGAAATTAGCACGCTTTCTATAAAAAATAGGTATAACCATACAGTCGTTAATCCAGATGCTACTTTTAGCAATAACTTAGATAATATTATTGCTGGTTTAAGCGATTCTTTTGCTAAAACTTATGAAATAAATTTTACGAAAAATGATTACAAAGAGTTTGAACCAATTAATTATGTAAGGGATAAAAGTGGGAAATTTTATAAATATATTCGTGAAGTAAATAATGTTTATTATTGTGAGAACAATATAGTTCTTCGTAAATCTGCTCCAATTAGTTATGATAAAAGTAGATATATTGTTTTTGAAAATTATATATTAGATTTAAAAGATAAGTGTTTTATTGACCCTCTAAATACAGATGACATGGAAATCTCTGATGCTTTTATTGATTCTATTGGCGAAATTGAAAGCATATCAGTTTTAAAAGGAAAAAATCACGAAAGAACTATTGTAATTAAGCCTAAAAGCGACAAGGATAAAGAAATTTTTGATGTGAAAATCAAATTAAATAGAAGAAATCAAATTATTGGTTATTATAACGAAAATGTTACTAGAATAGAAGATAATTTCTTAAAGTTTGCTTATGAATTAAAAGAAATAGATATGCCTAATGTTAAAACTATTGGAGATGATTTTTTAAACTTGAATTTTAGTTTAACAAAATTAAATTTACCTAATTTAGAAGTTGTAAGAGATGGCTTTTTAAGTGCAAATATTAGTTTAGAAACTATTAGTTTGCCAAAAGTTGAGAATATAGGAAGTGGCTTTCTTGAATCTAATAAAAAAATAAGCAAGGTGGATTTACCTAATGTTAAAATTATACTTTCTTGGTTTCTTACAGAAAATAACACTTTAAAAGAGATTGATTTGCCTAATTTAGAATATATCGCAAGTTATTTCTTAGCTAATAACAATAGTATAGAAACCATTAATTTACCAAAAGTAAAAAAGGTTTTTAATGAGTTTTTAAAATCCAATAACAAAATAAGCAAAGTTAATTTGCCTAAACTTAGGGTTATTGGCAATGAATTTTTAGCATCAAATAATGCTATTACAGAACTAGATATACCTAAAGCATGGACAATAGGAGATAATTTTCTTAGAAATAACTATAATACTCTAGAAACAATTAGTTTGCCAAATGTTGAACAAATTGGAAATGATTTTATAAAATGTAATGAAAACCTAAAGAATTTATACCTTCCAAGTTTAAAATATGTTGGAAAAGGAATGTTAGAAAATAATACTTGTTTAGAAAATGCTTGTATGCCTAATTATACTCTTGAAAAATTGGAAAAATTGGATATAGCAAAATATCATCTAAATAGAAAAAATTTGTTGCAAGAAATTGATACAATAAATAAAAAATATATTAAATATAATCAAAAACAAACCAATAATGATAACGATGATAATGAAGAATTAATAGATTAAAATATATTTTTTCTCTTAAATATCTTAAAACTAATTTAAAGGAAAACACAATGGAGAATAAAGATTTAAAATTTATAAAGAAACAATATGGCGAAGATTTTATGCATTTATGCAGGACTCTTTTTCCTACAATTTTAGAAAAAGAAGGAATGTTAAGCGATATAATTTCATCTAAATTTGCACCAAGCCATAGTTTATGTGAAGATATGACTAAAACAGAAGAAATTTTAAATACTTTTAAAAATTTTATCTTCAATACTTATCATGATAGAATAAAATTAAAAGAAATGAAACTATCTTATAAGGAAATAAACACTCCAGAAGAACTTTTAGATAAAGCGGGCTATATTTTATACCCAGAATGTAAAACGGAAGAAGAAATTCAAAGTTTTAGAAAATATTGGCAAAAAGGTGAAGAACTTTGCACTTTCACCTATGGTAATAGATTAAAAAGTTGTAGAGTTTGGTTTGCTATCAAAAAAAATATTGATGAAATTAAAAGAGAGAATTTTAATTCACCACAAAGGCAAGATGAGTATGGAACTAGTGCAATTAGCATACAATTTACTAGGGGAGAAAATAGCACGCTTTCTATAAAAAATAGATACAATCATACTGTTAGTAACCCAGATGCCACTTTTGGCAATAATTTAAATAATATTATTCCAAATTTACATGATTCATTTATCAATACTTATAAAATACATTTATCGACTAACAAACAAAGGAACGAATTCCCAGGTTATGTTATGGATAAAAATGGTAAATTTTATAAATATAATGTTATGATACATAACATTTATTACTGCGATAACAATGTTGTAATTAAAAATTTTGCACCTATTAATTACGATAAAAGTAGATTTATACTTTTTGAATATTATTTATTAGATTTAAAAGACAAATGTATAAAGGACCTTACCGAAAGGGAAAAAACAACAAGGACGGATGCTTTTATAAATTCTATAGCTGAAATTGATAGTGTTTCTGTTTTTAAAGAAGAAAATCATGAACGAACTATTGTTATAAAACCTAAAAATGTTAACGAGAATGAAGAAATTTTTGATATAAAAATCAAATTAAATAAAAACAACAATATAATAGGTTACTTTAACCCTATTTGCACCGAAATAGGTGAAAGTTTTTTACCTAATAATAAAACAATAAAAGAGTTAGAGTTACCTAATGTAATTAAAATTGATGATTTTTTTATGATTTCAAATTTATATTTAAAACATGTAACTTTGCCTAATGTTCAATTCATTGGAGATGGGTTTTTAAATGACATTATAAAGTTGAATTCTATTGATTTACCAAATGTTAAACAAATAGGAAATAATTTTTTAAAATGGAATACTCAACTTAAAAACTTTTATGCACCAAAATTAGAAGATATAGGGGATAATTTTTTAATGTCTAATTTTAATATTGAAAAATTAGATTTACCAAGTTGCAAAACGATAGGGCATTCGTTTTTACGGATGAACGAAGATTTAAAAGACCTTAATTTACCAAATGTTAATAGAATTGATACTAATTTTTTAAGATATAATAACAAAATATATAAAATTGATTTCCCTTGTTTAAAAGAAGTCGGTTCAGAATTTTTTGGAAATAACACCGAAATAAAAACCGCAAATTTACCAAAATTAAAAATTGTTGGTTCAAATTTTTTAGCAAATAATTTAGAACTAATTGAATTAAATTTACCAAATTTAGAAATAGTTGGAAATAATTTTTTAAATGATAATAGAAATTTGTATAAATTAAATTTACCAAATGCAAAATATATAGGTAAATCATTTTTAGAAAGTAATATTGCTTTAAAAGAATTAATTTTACCAAATGTTAAAGAAATAGATGAATTTTGTTTGGAAAGTAATATTATTATAAACAAAATCGACTTACCAAATGTTGAGCAAATTGATGGTATGTTTTTGGTTAAAAATAATAGTATAACTGATATAAATTTACCAAATGTAAAGAAAATTGGTTATAAATTTTTATTTAAAAATGAAGTAGCAAAGAATGTTTTTATGCCAAATTTAAAAGAAATTGATAATTTATTTTTAAATCAAAATAAATGCTTAGAACAAATCTTTATTCCTAATATTAAAGTGGGAGATGTTAAAAATTCTCATTTTGGAATTGCGATAAATCACCCTAATAGAGATAAAATATTAAAAAAAATTGCCAAAACAAATCAAAAACATGAAAAAGAGATTAATAAAATTAATAAAAAATTAGAAAAAAAGAATAAAAAGAAAAAGATTAATGAATTAGAAAATTAAAAGGTAGAAATGCCTTTTAATTTATTATATTAATAAATGAACAAAATAAATAAATGATTAAATTTTGATTTTTATTTTAGAAAATTATAATGCAAAATTAAAAAAAATATTAAGTTAGAAAAATTTACTATGTTTTTGAAAAGTTTTTTAAAAATAATTGACAAATTAATATTTTTGTGCAATAATAAACGAAGTACCGCATAAAATGGGCTTTTAAGAAAATTATTTAGTAATTTCGCCTTTATTTAGCGAGTTTTAGCAAGGAGGAAGTTATATGTTTTGTATAGTTGAAGCTGGTGGAAAACAATATAAAGTTTCTGTAGGGGAATCTTTCAACGTAGAAAAAATTGATGCTAATGTAAACGATAAAGTTGATTTAAAAGTATTAATGCTTGTTGATGGCGATAAAATAGAAACAGGTAATCCTTATTTAACAAAAACTGCACAATGTGAAGTCGTTAAACAAGGCAAAGAAGCAAAAGTTATTGTTATTCGTTATAAAGCTAAAAAGAATGTTAAAAAACGTCAAGGTCATCGTCAACCTTTCACTACTTTAAAATTAGTAGAAGTTAAATAATGACGAATATTGAACTTATTTATAACGATAATAACAAAATAGAAAAAGTTACAGTAAATGGGCATGCCAATTATTCAAATGGCGACGACATTGTGTGTGCAAGTGTTTCAACTTTAACTCAAACTGCAATACTTGGGTTAGTTAAAGTTGTTGGTCTTGATATAAACTATGATGTTGAAGATGGCTTTTTAACTTTTGATATTCCACAAGATTTGTCTTATGAAGATGGGATTATGGTAGATGCAATAATGCAAACCATGAAAGAAGGATTACTCGATTTAGAATCGGGTTACAAAAAATTTGTTAAATTGGAGGAAAAATACAATGTTTATTAATTTGCAATTGTTCGCTCACCACAAAGGTGGCGGTAGCACTAAAAACGGTAGAGATAGTGTTTCTAAACGATTAGGCGTTAAAAGATACGATGGCGAAAGAGTTTTAGCTGGAAATATCATTGTTCGTCAAAAAGGAACAAAAATTCATCCTGGTAATAACGTAGGAATGGGTAAAGATTATACTCTATTCGCTTTAAAAGATGGTGTTGTTAAATTTGGTTACAAATGTAAAGACACTAAAAATGTAAGTATAGTTACAGACTAATTAAAATCGGTTTTAACCGATTTTTTTATTGCAAAAATTGTTGAAATTTGTTATAATTTATTATGCAAAATTATTATATAGAAAATGGTAAAATTATAGTTACAAATCTAAACGAATTTAATGTAGTTCACATTTTAGAATGTGGTCAAGTTTTTAGATATAAAAAGTTTGATGGTTATTATGAAATTTATTCTACTAATAAAAAAGCAAAAATAATAGATTATAAAAATAGGATAGAAATTTTAACGGATGATATAGATTATTTTGTAAAATACTTTGATTTAAACACAAACTACACCTTAATTAAACAAAAATTGGGGAAGTTTGATGTTCTTACAAAAATGATTAACTCAGCTTATGGCATACGAATTTTAAGGCAAGATAAGTTTGAAATGATTATTAGTTTTATAATTTCTGCAAACAACAATATAAAAAGAATACAAATGATTATAGAATCTTTATGCTCTAAATTTGGAACAAATATGGGAGATTTCTATGCTTTTCCAACAAGAGAACAATTACTAAATGCTAGTGTTGAAGATTTTAAAAATTGTGGGGCAGGTTATAGAGCAGAGTATTTATATAAAGTTGTTAGAGAATTAGAAAATTTTGATTATTCCTTTATAGAAAACTCTAAAAGCACCGATTGTTTACCAATTTTATTAAAACTGAGTGGAGTGGGACCCAAGGTTGCCGATTGTATACTACTTTTTGGCTTTTATAAACAAGATGTTTTCCCTGTTGACACGTGGATAATCAAAGTTTATAACGATTATTTTGCTAAAACTCCTACTACAGATGTTAAATTTATAAGAAAACAACTTACAAATATTTTTAAAAACTTATCAGGCTATGCTCAACAATATCTTTTCTATTATAAAAGAGTGCTAGAAGATAATTAAAATTTTAAGAATAATTACCATATAAATAAATAGATAAAAATTTTCAATATTTTATCTATTTTTTTATGTCTTATTTTAATTAATAAAAATAGTTATTAATAAATAATTTTAAAAAAATTCTTAAATAATTTTAAAAAATAGTATAAAATAATTGACAAAATTTTTTAAAAAAAATACCATATATAGTGAATTGAAAATTCATTTTTAACTAAATATAGTATTTAAAGGAGTTTTGTTTATGATACAAGTTGTTAAAAAAGATGGAACAATAGAAGACTTTAATATTAATAAAGTTGTTTCCGCAATAAGCAAAAGTGCTTACAGGGCTTTGGTTAAATTCACTGATGAAGAAATTAACAATATTTGTAACTATGTTGAAAAAAGGGTTAAAGAAGAAATGGTAGATGATAAAGTTACCGTTCCTATGATGCACAATATTGTAGAAAGTGCCTTAGAAAAAGTTAAACCCGAAGTGGCAAAAAGTTATAAAGATTATAGAAATTATAAGCAAGATTTTGTTAAAATGCTTGATGATGTTTACAAAAAAAGTCAAGCAATTATGTATGTTGGAGATAAAGAAAATAGTAATGCAGATTCTGCACTTGTTTCTACTAAAAGAAGTTTAATTTTTAATCAATTAAATAAAGCACTTTATCAAAAATTCTTTTTAACTAACGACGAATTGCAGGCTTGTAGAGATGGATATATTTATGTTCATGATATGAGTGCAAGAAGAGATACTATGAATTGTTGCTTGTTTGATGTTGGAGCTGTATTGAAAGGTGGCTTTGAAATGGGCAATATTTGGTATAACGAACCAAAAAGTTTAGATGTCGCTTTTGATGTTATCGGCGATATTGTTTTAAGTGCAGCAAGTCAACAATATGGCGGTTTTACAGTAAGTGAAATTGATAAACTTTTAATTCCTTATGCAGAAAGAAGTTATAATTCTTTTGTAGAGAAATATGAAAGTTTAGGTTTAAGCAAAGAAAAGAGCGAAGAACAAGCATTAAAAGATGTTGAAACCGATTTTAGAAAAGGTTTCCAAGGCTTAGAATATAAATTTAATACTGTTGCTTCTAGTAGGGGCGATTATCCGTTTATAACTGTTACTGCTGGTCTTTCTACTGATAGATTTGGCAAAATGGCAACGATTTGCTTGTTAGAAACTCGTAAAGGCGGTCAAGGTAAAAAAGGAAATAAAAAGCCAGTGCTTTTCCCTAAAATTGTATTTTTATATGATGAAAATTTACATGGAGAAGGTAAAGAACTTGAAGATGTATTCAATTGTGCAATAGAATGCAGTAAAAAAACTATGTATCCTGATTATTTAAGTTTAACTGGAGAAGGATATGTTGCTTCTATTTATAAAAAATATCATAAAGTAATTAGCCCTATGGGGTGTAGAGCATTTTTATCACCTTGGTTTGAACGTGGTGGAATGGAGCCAGCGGATAGTGAAGATGAACCAGTTTTTGTAGGCAGATTTAATATTGGTGCTATTAGTTTACATCTACCTTTAATTTATGCAAAAGCAAAAAAAGAAGGAAAAGATTTCTATGAAGTTTTAGATTATTATTTGGAATTAATTAGAAATCTGCATTTACGAACATATGATTATATCGGTGAACTTCGTGCAAGCACTAATCCACTAGCATATTGTATGGGCGGATTTTATGGCGGACATTTAAATTTTCACGATAAAGTTAAACCAATACTAAAATCTGCAACTGCAAGTTTTGGAATAACTGCTTTAAACGAATTACAACAACTTTATAACAAAAAATCTATTGCCGAAGATGGCGAGTTTGCATTAGAAGTAATGGAATATATAAATAAAAAAGTTAATGAGTTTAAAAAACAAGATGGTAGACTTTATGCGATATATGGAACTCCTGCTGAAAGTTTGTGCGGTCTTCAAATTACTCAGTTTAGAAAACTTTTTGGAATTGTTCCTAATGTATCTGATAGAGAATATATTTCAAATAGTTTCCATTGTCATGTAACTGAAGACATTACACCTATAGAAAAGCAAGACAAAGAAGCAAGATTCTGGAATTTACTTAATGGTGGAAAAATTCAATATGTTAAATATCCTATTAATTACAACACACAAGCCGTTAAAAGTCTAATTCGTCGTGCCATGAAAATGGGGTTATATGAAGGTGTTAATCTTTCACTATCTTTTTGCGATGATTGTGGTCATGAAGAACTTAATATGGATGTTTGCCCTAAATGTGGTAGTAAAAATTTAACTAAGATAGATAGAATGAATGGATACTTATCTTATTCAAGAGTGCATGGAGATACTCGTTTAAATAGTGCCAAAATGGCTGAAATTAAAGATAGAAGGAGTATGTAAATGAATTACCATAATATTACTAAAGATGATATGTTAAATGGTGAAGGCTTAAGAGTTGTTTTGTGGGTAGCAGGGTGTAACCATCACTGTAAAGGTTGTCATAACCCTATTACTTGGAATGAAAATGATGGACTACCATTTGACGATAATGCAAAAAATGAAATATTTGAATTATTAAACCGAGATTACATTAGTGGCATTACTTTTAGTGGGGGCGACCCTTTAATGCCATGCAATAGAGAAAAAGTGGGTGAATTAATTAAAGAGATACATAATAAATATCCAAACAAAACCATTTGGGTTTATACGGGTTATAAATTTGAAGAAGTTAAAAATTTACCGTTTATTAAATATGTTGATGTTTTAGTAGACGGCGAATTTGTAGAAGAACTAAAAGATGTAAATTTGTTTTGGAAAGGTAGTAGCAATCAAAAAGTTATAGATGTTAAAAAATCTTTAATTGAAAATAAAATAGTTCTTCATTGTAATAACTACGATTATAATGTTTAATTGAAAAATGCTTAAATTTTGTTGCAAGATTTATAATTTTATGATAAAATATATTTAATGAAAACGGATAGGTATTAAGTTAATTTATTAATGATTTTTTAACACACTATCTGTTTTTTTTTTAAAAGGAAGATTTATACATGAGAAAATGTGCAAGATTTGAAAAAGTAAGTTTTAATCAATTTAAAACCGATTTTAGTGAGATTTTTCCACTAAGTGAAAAAAAATTAAAAGAAATTTATGATGCTATTAAACTACCTAAAAGAGCAACTAAAAATAGTGCTGGTTACGATTTTTATTTGCCAGTAGGTATTGATTTAAAATGTGGGGAGACAATAAAAATTCCTACAGGTATCCGTTGTTATATGGAAGATGATATTGTTTTAAGTTTATATCCTCGCTCTAGTCTTGGCTTTAAATATAAAATGCAACTTAATAATACGGTGGGAATTATAGATGCCGATTATTATAATGCTAAAAACGAAGGACACATTCAAATTAAAATAACAAATGATAATAACGAAAATAAAGACATAATTTTAAGTGCAGGCGATGGCTTTGCTCAAGGCATCTTTACCGAGTTTTTAATTACTTATGATGATGAAACAACAGGGGAAAGAGTTGGCGGATTTGGGTCAACAAATAAATAAAAGGAGAATATATGGCAAGAATTAGTATTGAAACTATGGAAGAAATCACTAGTGGAGTTAGAGAAATTAAAGAAAGAGTTTTTGATATTCCAGACGAAATTAGTTGTCCACTTTGTAAAAATAGTTGCTATTATTCAATGTTTGAAGGCGCTTATAGTTGTAAGTGTGGTTTTAACAAGAAAGGTGAACAATACATAAAAGAAGAATTGGGAATTATTTAAATAAATATTTATTTTATAAAATTTTTAAAAACACTTTACAAATTTTGTTAAATGTGTTATTATTTCATGTCCTTAAACAAGGTTTAGCGGTAAAATACCCTTGCGTCATGCTTTGTTTTAGGTGAATTTTAAAGGGGGAATGTAAGATGATTGATAAAAAAGACATTATTTCTAAATATCAATTAAAAGATGGCGACACTGGTTCTACAGAAGTTCAAATTGCTTTACTTACTGCAAGAATTAGCCATATTACAGAACATTTAAAAACTAATAAACAAGATAATTCTGCTAAAAGAGGATTATTAATGTTAATTGGTAAAAGAAATGGTTTATTAAAATATTTAGAATCTAAAGATATTAACAAATATCGTGAACTTAAAAAATCTTTAGGAATTAGATAGTTTGTTATTAAAACGACCTTATTGGTCGTTTTTTTTTATATTATTTATTGACAAAATTTTTAATTATGATATAATTAAAATAAATAATGGGGGTAGTATGGAAAATACCGAATATGAAAATTTAAAAATAGAAAGGGCAGATTTATCTAATATTTTAAGTGAATTAGACTTTAATGAACCAATGGCAGGAGCAATAATTGCAAGATTAAAACAAATTGATGAACTTTTAGATGGCTATAGAAATAGTTAAGGGGTATTTATGAAAATAAAAATAAAGGGGTTTTCAAGGAAATCTATATTAAATTTAACTCTTGATGGTGATAACAATATTTTAGAATATAATGGTCTAGAAATAAGCAAAAATTTAGATAGTTATATAAAAAAATATCTTGAAATTTTTAGTGAATGGGGAAATAATACTACTCAACAAATTTTTGATGTCGGAAATTATGAAGTCGAAATTATTAATAATAAAACTTCAAAAAAATTTAGTGAAATAAACAATAATTTTACAAATTTTAAGGAATTTAAAAGTTTAACTAAGGAATTAATTGCATGTTTTTAGAAGAAATAGATAAGAATCAAATTATATACATTGAAAAAGCAAAAAACATAGTTATTAATTATTTTGTTGATTTTTTTGGAGAAAATTATAGAGATAAATTTACAAATATTTTATCTAATTTACCTATGTTTTTTATTGATAAGGCTGAAATAATGTTAGACTACTTTAACTTTTTATTAGCAAGAGAAAAAGAAATTGCTTATATTGAGACATTTGAATCATTAAATTTGCAGTTTAAAAATATAAAAAATAATGATAAAGTTTTATTATCAATGTTGGTTTCTGATTTGTTTAATACAAGTCAACAATCTTCACCTAAAAGAGATATTAAATTTATATTTGACCTAATTGGCAAAAATAAAATAGAAGTAGATGATGAATTAGTTAAAAAATTAAAAAAATGTTATGACGAAGTTCGTGATAAAATTAATTTAATTAACAAATATATTGAAATGAATAAAATTCAAAGTAAAAAACTAACTTTAAAACACTATAATTTTGATAAAATGTTACTTGATAAAAATGCAAAAAAAATGGTAGCAAGCTTAGGTATTTTAACTGAAGATAAAATTTTAAATAATATTGACAACTTTTGTGATGATGAAGAATCAGATGCTTGTTACAATGTTTTAACTACTAGAGTTTTTAATAACAATATACCACAAAAAAAATATTATAAATATTGTCTTTTTTCAAATTTGCACCAAATTTCAACTTTAGTTTTTGTGCATGAATTGTTACATGCAGTTTCTAATGATATAATTGGCGAAGTTTCTAAAACAGGTTTTCAAATTATTGAAAATGATAATGTGTATTATTCATATCTAAATGAAATTGTAACAGAATATTTTGCGATTAGTATAACTAAAAATATGGATAAAAATAAAGATTGTCCTTTTTTTAGACATGATGTGCCATCTTATTATTCTAGAAGTTTTAATTTAATAGAACCATTTATAAAAAAATATGGAGTGAGAATAAAAAAATTCTATATAGATAATAATGCTAAAGAATTTGAGAATTATTTTGGGAAATTTTGCTTATCACAGTTAAATGATTTACTGTTAGAGTATAGTGGTTTATATTTAAATGTTGAAAATAACTTTAAAGAACTAAATTATAAGGATGGTTTGAAATTAGCAAAAAATGATAATTTTGTACCTGAAAATTTGGCTACTGAAAAATTTTTATATTGCTATAGAAAAATGGAAAAAATTTTAGGAAATATAAATACAAGACAAAAATCAAATATGCAAAATTTTGAGAATATTTAAAAAAGTTTTAGTAAACATTTGTAATTTTATTTCATAAGTAATATAATTGAAGAGTTAAAAAGGAGTTTATATGAAAAGATTTAAATATGACTGGTTGGTTTATTTTATCGTTAGTGTTTTAGCAATTGCCCTTGGCATTGTTTTAATAGTTAAAGATTACGAAATCGGTTTAAAAATTGTTAATATCGCAATTGCAATAATTTTAATTGCTTATATGTTATTATTCCTACTTCCAATATTAAAGCATAAAAGGGGAACGGTGCAAATTTTAGTTATTGTAGAGTTCGTTTTGGTAGGATTAATTTCTTTAGGACTAATTCTACAACAATTTAAAGTATTCAACATTGTTGGTGCTTGCAAAATTATTGGTGTAGTAATTTGGCTTAGATGCGTTGTAGAATTATTTAGAGCATATTTTTATAGAGGTAAAGATAGTAGTTATAAATATGCCGTTTGGTATTTTTGCTTAATTTTAGCACTATTTAGTTTAGGCGTTTATATGTTCGCTAAACCTTTCTTTACAGATGCTCAAGTTGTTTTAACTTTAAGTATTTGTTGCTTTATAGCAAGTGCTGTTTTAATTGTTTTAGGCATAATTTGCTTACCTAAAGATAATAAAAAAGTAAAATCTAACAAAAAATAAATCAAACATCTTTTAAAAAGTTTATAAATATATAAAATGATATAAAAACTGCTAATTTTTAGCGGTTTTTTTATTGTTTTTATTTTTATTTTATTGTATAATTAGTTTGTGATAAACTTTATAACAAATTATAGCGGAGTGCAACTTTTAGTTGTTTCTATTGCTTATTTAATAGCAATAGTTTTTGCTATAACTATTCACGAATATTCACATAGTTTAATTGCTTTAACTCAAGGAGATTATACTAGTAAATATTATGGTAGGCTAACATTAAATCCGTTAAAACATATTGACCCTATTGGTTTTATATGCTTAATTTTGTTTGGATTTGGTTGGGCAAAACCTGTGCCAATAAACTCAGTAAAGTTTAAAAATTACAAAAAGGGATTATTTTTAACTTCTCTTGCGGGAATTTGTGCTAATTTAATTTTTAGTTTTTTGTTTATGGGAATTTTAGTTTTGGCTTTTCCTACAACATCGTTAGTTACAATTTTTTCAAGTAGTAGTTATTTATTACAATTTTTATATTTACTATTATATTTTAGTGCATCTATAAATTTAGGATTGGCAATTTTTAATTTAATTCCTATTCCGCCACTAGATGGTTTTAATTGCATTTTAAGTTTTACTAAAGGCACAAATAAATTTATAAATTTTATTAAACAATATGGCTTTATTATTTTGCTATTATTGTTAATTACGAATGTTATTGATATTTTATTTGCTTATTTGTATGGCTTAATTTTGCCAGCATTTGCAAATTTTTGGTATTTTATTTTTTAAGGAATTTTTATGGAGAACATTACAGAAGATTATTCTAATTCATACAATGTGAAGATTGATGTTTTTGAAGGTCCATTAGACCTACTTTTGCATTTAATTAAAGATAGTAAGTTAGATATTCAAACAGTTAAACTTAGTGATATAACTGGGCAATATTTAGATTATATTGCAACTTTAGACTTATTAAATTTAGAAAATGCTGCCGATTTTATGGAAGTTGCGGCAACACTAATAGAAATAAAGAGTAAAAAATTGTTACCTAGGGAAGAAGAAGTTGTTGAAGATGAAGAAGACCCTGAAACACTACTTAAACGAAGACTTGAAGAATATAAACTTTTTAAAGATGCTAGTGAGCGACTTAAAGAAATTGAAGATGTTAATAAACTATATAAAGCACCAAACAAAGAAGCAGGCGACTATAGAATAGTTTTAAAACAAATGAATATTGAAAACTTAATTAAAGCATTTTCAAGTTTGCTTGTAAAAACTCAAGAAACAAGTGCTACAAATAATGAAAGAATAATGGAAAGAGAAAGATTTACTGTAGAAGAAAAAATCTTTGAAATTAAAAGTTTACTACTTACTACCGAAAAATTAAGTTTTAATGCTTTAATTAGCGAAGATTTTACAAGAACTGAAATCATTAATTTGTTTTTAGCACTTTTAGAATTATTAAAAAGACAATATATTACAGTTGAACAAAATGAAATTTATGGAGATATAAACATATTTAGAAATGACACAGGAGATAAACTAGATGAATAATTTAGAAAATAAATTAGAAGCACTATTGTTTGTAAGTGGAGATGGTGTTGAAATAAGTGAAATTATCGATAAATGGCAAGTTACCGACAAGCAAATAGATAAAGCCTTTGAAAAATTAAAAGAAAGATTTAATGAAAATTTTGGAATTAAAATAATAAAATATAAAAATAAATTACAATTATGCTCAAATCCAGAATTTGCTGATGAAATAAGTTTGGTTTTAAACCCTATAAGAGAGCGAAATTTAAGTAAGGCAACACTAGAAACTATCGCCATTATTGCTTATAAGCAACCTATTACAAGGCTTGATATAGAGCAAATTAGGGGTGTTAATTCCGATTATGCTATTCAAACATTATTAAAGCACAATTTAATTGAAGTTGTTGGAAGAAAAGATGCCGTAGGAAAGCCATTACTTTTTGGAACAACCGACGAATTTTTAAAAAGATTTGACCTAGAAAATTTAGATAATCTACCTAACTATGAAGAACTATTAAATTCTATTCAAGTTATTAATCAAACTAGCATTTATAACGAATTTGATATTCCAGATGAAGAAAAAAAAGAAAGTTCTAGTGTAGATAGTGAAGAAAATAATGAAAATCAAACAAATGAAATAATAAAAAATGAAAATATCAACAACTCTAACCTTGAAGATAGCAAAACTTTAGATGATAGTAGAGAATTAACTGATGAAGAGATAGAACTTTTAGCATCTCAAAATTTAGATGATGAAAGCACTGCAGTATAAAGCGACTTTAATAAAGTCGCTTTTTTTAAAGATTTTCAATATCACATAATAAATATTTATATTTTTTGCTAATATTATAACTAAAATAAGCAACACTAAATATATGAATATTTATGTGTTTTTTATAGTTATTTTTATAACATTACTTATTATTTTTCCTTTTAAGGCAAAAAGTAAAATAACTTATAATGTTTTAAAAAACATTGGTCAAATAAAATTTTATTTATTTAGATGGAATTTCTTAACCTTTAAAGTTAAATTAAAACCTAATTATATTTATTTAACAACTAAAAAAGGTAAAGTAATTTTAGTTCCGATAGAATTTGGTGACCAAACAAATATAGAATATGTAGATTTAACATATATTTTGCTTGATAAAACCGTTATTAATACTTTAAAAATTTCAATGAATATAGGGGTAGAAGATAATCCTTTTTACACTGCACTTTTATATGGAGCATTTAAAACAGTTAACTCAATAATACTTTCGATATTAAAAACAAAAAAATTAAGTATTATTGTGAGTAATAAAATAAATCCAGTATATACTAAAGATATTGGAATAATAAATGTAAGTAGTAGTTTAACAGTTACAATTTTCGACTATATTTGGGGAATATTACTTTACATTATAAAATTAAAAAAGGTTGGTAGAAGATATGAAACAAGAAGAAAATAAAAATCCAGTTGAAAGCATTATGACAGAAGCAATGAGTAAATTAAAAAGTGTTATTGATGTTAACACAGTTGTAGGTAATCCTATAACTACTTTTGATGGCACTACTATAATTCCTATCAGTAAAGTTAGTGCCGGATTTATTGCTGGGGGTGGAGAATATAATCAAAATAAAGATATGAAAAAAAATAAAGATTTAGATTTTCCATTTGCTGGTGGGTCGGGAACAGGTTTTTCAATTAACCCTGTAGGCTTTTTAGTTCAAAATAATAACGGACTAAAACTAATTAGCATTGATAATAAAAGTGCATATGAAAATATGTTAGAAATTGTTAAAAATGTAACTGATAAATTAAAAAAATAGGTGGAATATGAAAAAAATAATATGTTTTATTTTAATTTTAAGTTCCTTGCTTTGCTTTAGAATTTATAATACTTTTACTTTACAAGCAGAGCCTTATAAAGCAAGTGTGGTAATAGAAAGAACGAGTAATAAAATTTTAAGCGAATATAACTGTAATGATAGACTTCCTATGGCAAGCACAACAAAAATTATGACAGCATTAGTAACTTTAGAAAATTGTGAAGATATTTCATCGAAAGTAAATGTTGATGATAGAGCGGTAGGAATTGAAGGAACGAGTATTTATTTAAGAAAAGGCGAAGTGCTTACAGTTGAAGAACTTTTATATGGGTTAATTTTGCCATCGGGAAACGATGCTAGTATGGCACTTGCTTATTATATAGGTAAAGGTAATTTAGAAGATTTTGTTAAACTTATGAATGATAAAGCCGAAAGTTTAGGACTAAAAAACACTCATTTTGACAACCCGCATGGTTTAGATAGCAAAACTCACTACACAAGTGCTTACGATTTAGCCGTAATTACTAGTGAAGCAATGAAAAAGGATACTTTTAGAGAAATTGTTTCTACTAAAAATAAACAAATTACTGGAAATGAAGAAGTTGCACATAGATTTTTAAGAAATAAACAACGATTGCTAAAAACACTAGATGGGTGTAATGGTGTTAAAACTGGTTTTACAGATAATGCTGGCAGATGTTTAGTTACAAGTTGTAAGCGTGATGATATGGAAGTGATAAGTGTTGTGTTAAATAGCCCTGATATGTTTAATGAAAGTGCAAGACTAATAGAAAATGCTTATAAAACCTATAAAATGGTAAGTATTTTAGAGCCATATAGTTATATATCAAATATTCCTGTAAATGAAGGGGAACTAGAAAGCGTTAAAGTTTATTCTATGAAAGGTTTTAAATATCCACTAAAGGAAGATGAAAGAGTTAATATTCATATAGAAAGGGAATTGCCTGAAGTTCTAGACGCCCCTATAGAAAAAGAACAAACCATTGGAGAAATTAAAATTTTTTATGATAAAGACTTGATTTTTTCTGAAAAAATCTATACTATGGAAAGTGTAAGAAGTTTGGATATTAAAGATAAAATGAAAGATATAATTGATAAATGGTTTTACGAATAAAATTACAAAGGATAAATTATGAGAATTAATAAATATATTGCTAGTAGCGGTGTTTGTAGCAGAAGAAAAGCCGATGAACTAATAGAGAAAGGCGAAGTTAAAGTAAATGATAAAGTTTTATTTTCTCTCGGCTATGATGTTAAAGAAAATGATAAGGTTGAAGTAAGTGGAAAAATAATTTCTAATAATCAAAATTTAGTTTATTTTATGCTAAATAAACCTAAAGGTATAATTTGCTCTAGTAGTGATGAAAAAGGGCGAAAAACCGCTGTAGATTTAATAAAAACAACTGAGCGAATATTCTGTGTGGGTAGATTAGATTACGATAGTGAGGGTTTAATTCTTTTAACCAACGATGGCGAACTTGCTTATAGTTTAACACATCCTAGCATGGAAATTCCTAAAACTTATGTTGTTAAAATAAAAGGTGAAATTAAAGAAAGCGAACTTGCGGTTTTAAGAAATGGTGTTAAAATAAAAGATGTTAAATATAACAAATGTAAAATTAATGTTTTAGAAAAAACAAAAGACTTTACTAAACTTGAAATTATTTTAACTGAAGGTAAAAATCGAGAAATTAGAAAAATGTTTGAGTTTATTGGCAAAGAAATAACGCTCCTTAAACGAATAAAACTAGCAGATTTAAGGCTTGGTGGTTTAAATAGGGGAGAATATCGAGAATTAAAAGATTATGAAGTTGAGTATTTAAAATCACTTTAAAAAATGGGAGCATTAATTGTTCCTTTTTTAAAGAGAAAAATTTGAAAAAAAATATTTTTAGAAAAATTTGAAAAAAATTATAAAAATCGTTGACAAAGTCTTTAAAATATTATATTATATAAAAGTCAATTGGTTTCGGGGTGTAGCGCAGTTGGTAGCGCACGTGGTTTGGGACCATGGGGCCGGGAGTTCGAGTCTCTTCACCCCG
>CAKVHZ010000014.1 GCA_934754445.1 uncultured Clostridia bacterium
CTTTTAATTTCTATATTTAACTACTATTTTTTATTTTTTCTTTCTTATTTTTTATTTTAATATTATAAAAATGTTGCGACTAATATACCGCCAACAATTAAACCCACTAAAATAACTATAAGTAAAACTAATGCCACCCAAGTAAGTGGTTTTCTATTTAAAGTAAATTGTCTAATTAAAGTTGATAAGGCAAGTGGAAGATAAATTAAAGCATAAATTCCAATTAGAACTCCCATTATAACTAAAATAATGCCTAATACTACTGCAAGTGAGTCAAAAAGTGATATCCCCCAAAAGATTAGACCAAAACTAATAGCCGCTGTTAACAAAAATGCGATACTATAAATTATTGATTTTTTTGCCATAACAACACTAACTTTTTTTGCTTCTTCGTTACTTTTTATTTCTTTATATAAAGTTCTATTGTCAACAATATCTCCAAATACTTTAAAGAATACTCCCCATAAACCATTTTTCATTTTAAAATCTCCCCATAAAATTAGAATTACTTACTTTAATGCTTGATAAATTTTTATATTTTTTCACTGCATTATTTTGATTTAAAAAATCTTGCTGTTTTTCTTCGCTTAAATTATTAAACCATTCTTTTTCTCTTTTTCTTTCTTTTTTAATGAAAGTTAATAAAATTAAACACCAAACAAATATTACAAAACTCATTATAGTTATAAATATACCTAGCCCACCTTTTACTAACCCCTCAATAATAAACAAAACTCCTATTATTAAAGTTAAAAACATTGAAATAATTAGCATGTTCATATATCTTGAAATTTCAAAACCTTTTGCCATTTCTTGCTTAGAAATTTTAGAAAAGGCAAAATTCTTTATAACACCTTTCACTAAACCCATTGTTATTCCTATAGGTAATAACAACAATATTACTATAACAACATATAGCCATGTTAAAGAAATTGCACCAAATGAAGTTAATCCTAAACTTTTTTCAAATAATTCTTTAGAATATACACTGCTTGTTCCCCTAATCATATCTATAAACATAGGGAAAACTCCAGATACTATATACATGATTATAAAACCTATAAAAAGAGCAATAGTAAAACCTAATAATGTGTAACCCGCTATTAAAAAAACTTTTCGAGTTTTTTCGGGTTTTTCTAGTTCATACTTTAGTGGTGGAATTGTTACGCCATACTGTAAACTTTTTTTCCTTGCCTTAACTAGTTTTTTATACATATATTTAGAATAACTATTTTTTTCTATATTTAACAAAGGTTGTTTATCACTAGTTAAATCGTTGTTTATTTCGCTTTTATTGCTATTTATTTCTTCCATTTTACTCCTTTATTAGTTTAAGTATATTAAATAAAAAGTTTATATGTCAAATAATTTTAAACAAAAAGGCACCTTAATGTATATTAATATGCCTTTTTTAACCTTTTTATTATTCTTTATCTTCATCTTCGTCGTCTTCATCTTCGTCTTCATCGTCTTTAACTTTCTTCATAAATCTATCATAATTTAAAATTCGTTTAGCACTTTCAAACTTACTTTCATTATCGTTAATAAAATAAACTCGTTTATTAATTTCGTTAATAAAGTTGTTAAATTGAATTAAATTAAATTTATCTGGATAGTTTTGTAATATTATTTTTACTATATCATCATGTGCTTTAGTAAATTTTGCATCATAATCACATTTATCAAAGTTAACAACAATTTTAAGTTCTTCGTTGTTTTTTAATTCGTAAGTAGTTCTTTCCGTATAAATAACTAAATAGACTTTTAAATCACGCATTTTTCTAACCAAATCTATCTCTAAATTTCGTGCATAAATATCATTAATTTTAGTTGATAAAAATAGTAATGCTTGCCTATATGTTGTAACATCGGCATCTAATGGCATATCTAAATATGCTTCTCTCACTTTTTCTTGTTTTAAAGCATTTGAACTTATATATTTAATAGATAAAACTTGTTTGTCTTCAAACTTTCTAACTCTAACACTTGCCCTATTTTGCTCTAAAAATTTATCTTCCGTATCATAAAAATAGTCAGTATATTCCGTTTCAAAACTATTGTATAAAATATAGTTAGGCATACGAGAGATTATATCGTGAATTCTATCAAATTGGTCTTTATCGGTTAAATAAAATTTTTCTTCCTCTAAATTTTGAACATTTCTCATACAAGTATTTTAACTTAAAAACTATTTTTTTACAAATAAATTTGTATAAATTATTTATATTTGCAAAAAATTTACTTTAAAGGAGAAAAATATGAAAGTAAAATTTGAAAAAAGTGAAACTTATAAAAATTTAGCAAAAGGGTTTGCTGGAGAATGTCAAGCAGGGGCGAGATATCAATTTTTAAGTAAACAATGTTTAGCTGAAGGCTATAATTTTTTGTCTAACACCGTAAAAACACTAGCAAAAAACGAAATGGCCCACGCAAAAACATTCTTTGATGAAATTGTAAACAATAGTAGTAAGGTTGTTAAAAATATTGATATAGAAAGCGGTTATCCTTTTAAATACGGAGAATTAATAGACCATTTTAAATACACCATGGAAGACGAAGAAATGGAAGCAAACACAATATACCCAACTTATGCTGAAGTCGCACGAAAAGAAGGTTTTGAAAGCGTAGCTGAAATTTTTGACAATGTTGCAAGTGTAGAAAACTGCCATTATAATTTAACAAAACAAATTTATGAAGGACTAAAAAATAATACCCTATACAGTTCTAAAACTTCAATAAAATGGAAATGCAGTAACTGTGGATACGAACACACTCAAAAAACGGCATGGAAAGTATGTGCTTTATGCTCTATGCCACAAGGTTACGTTGAAGTTCCATTTGAACTAGGAAAAATGTTAAAAGATTCAACTATGAGTGATATGGACACAAAAAACAAATAAAGATGACTAAAATCATCTTTTTTTTAACTTAATAATAAAAGATTAATTATGTATTATAATTAGTTTTAATTTTTTAAAATTTGTAATATAATAGTTTTATGAAATTTAAAAAAATATTTTGCTTATTAATTTTATGCTCGCTGATTTTGTTTACAGGTTGTGCGAGTGTTGAATACGAACGAATTTTAAGTAGCGACGGCACAATTTTAGATGCGGTTAGTGTTAAATTAGATGAAGAAAAAATAACTAGCGCTGGGTTTGATTTAGAAAGTGCTAAAAGTGGTGTAAAAAATAAAATGAACAATTATTTGCTTCAAATTGTTAATGCCTTTCAAACTCGTAGTGACAATTTAACTTTAATTGATAAACTTGCCGTTATGAATAATATTTCCTATTCGGTTTTAGAACAAAACAACTATATTATTGCTAGCATTAAGTTTAAAAATTATAATGCTTTTAAATATTTTTATGGTTTACATTTAATTGAAGATACTGGCGATGATAATACTAAAACAGTTGAAAACTTTTTAGTTAATAAATATATAACTACTGGTAAGACCATTTATTCTACTGCTGATGCACAATTAATTACTAACGATTTTTTAGCATATTTTGATAATAAGTTTACTTTAGATGACAGTAGTCTTAGTTATGTTTTTGGAACAAGTTCTGATAAGTTATATTCAGATGCAACAAATCATTTCTCTTTAAACGGAATTAATTTCCATCAATGGATTATTGATGATGTTAATCAAGAAATAAATACTTACACTTTAAGAGCAAATCCTGTAAACTGGTATTTATTAGCCCTAGGCTTAACCTTTGTTTTAATAGTTATTTTATTCATTATTAGTCTATTTTGTAAAAATAAAAACAAAACAAAACCGCAAAATATCGATGTAAAAAATGAAATAAATTAAAAAAATTTAAACAAAACATACAAATTTTTAAATTTGTTTAGTGAAAGATAAAAAGTAAAAAATGAAAATAAAAAAGTGCCATTAGGCACTTTTTTACATAATAGTTTTTTAACTATTTTGATTTTGAAAATAACTTAAATATTGCTGGAACATATATTGCAACAAATATTAATGTAAGTATAATTAATGGTAAAAATACTGCAACAAAATTTATTTTTAAAAACATTAATGAACTAGCAACAACGACCATTGCTATAAAATAATAAACACTTAATGTTCTTATAGGTAAGCCATTAATTTCACCTTGTTTATTACTAGCATGAACTAAAATAAAACTTAAAAGCATAAACACAAAACCTGCCATTACAAAGCCGTAGCCTGCCCAAAAGTTTTGTGTAAAATTTTTTGTTAAACAAAATACTAAAACATTATATATTGCCATTAAACAAACTATGGCAACTGTTGATGTTAGAACTTTTTTCATTATTCTTTATCTCCTTTATCTTCTTTATTCTCATCTAGATTCTTTTCGTTACTATTTTCGCTATCTATATTTGTTAAATTTTCTTGCTCAGCATATTCTATTTGTTCTTTGTTTAAGTTCTCGACATTTTCGTTATCTATGTCTTCGTCTGTTTCTCTTTCGCTAGTTGTTACGCTAACAACATTTTCGTTATCATGAAGTTTCATAAATCTAACACCTTGAGTATTTCTTCCAATAACTGAAATAGTATCTGCGTGCATTCTAATTAATGTTCCGTTATTAGTAACTAAAATTATATCTTCTTGTGGTAAAACTTGTTTTAAATTTACTAGTCGGCCTGTTTTATCATTAAAGATACCAGCCATTACACCTTTACCATTTCTACCTTGTGTTCTATATTCAGTTTCGCTACTTCGTTTGCCGTAACCTTTGCTTGTTACTGTTAAAATGTCGTAGTTAGGTTTAATAACTATCATATCTACAATATAATCGTCACTAGAAAGATTCATAGATTTTACACCCATAGCCGTTCTTCCCATAGGGCGAACATCATTTTCGTTAAATCTTATACATTTACCTAAACTTGAAGCACATAGAATATCACTATCTCCGCTAGAATATTCAACATTGATTAATTCATCATTTTCATTTAATTTGATTGCTATTTTACCAACTTTTCTTATGCTATCAAATTCTTTAACATCGGTCTTTTTAATCAAACCTTGTTTTGTAGCCATAATTAAGTTACCTTCGCCTTTATTTTCTTTAACTGGAATAGTTGCTGTAACTTTTTCGCCACTAGAAAGTTGAAGTAAATTAATTATTGCTCTACCTTTACTTGTCCTTCCTGCTTCTGGTATTTCATAACCTTTTATTCTATATACTCTACCTAAATTTGTAAAGAACATAATATCATCGTGAGTTGAAGATATAAAGATATTTTCAACATAGTCTTCTTCTTTTGTTTTATGACTATTTACTCCCTTTCCCCCACGATTTTGACTCTTATATTCATCAACTGGAGTTCGTTTAATGTATCCACCATGAGTTAAACTTATAACGACATCTTCTTTTTCAATTAAATCGGCAATATCAATGTCACTATAATCAAGAGTAATCTCTGTTTTTCTAGGGTTACCATATCTTGTTTTAATATCTAATAAATCAGTTTTAATAATATCTAAAACTCTATATTCATGTGCTAAAATATCAATGTAGTCGGCAATTGCTTTTTCAAGTTCTGCTAGTTCATCTTTTATTTTTTGAACTTCAAGTCCTGTTAATCTTTGTAATCTCATATCAAGTATTGCATTTGCTTGAATTTCGGTTAAACCAAAAGTGCTAACTAAACTTGCTGATGCCACATTTTTATCACTAGAAGCTTTAATAATTCTAATAACTTCATCTATATTTGCTAAAGCTATAACTAAACCTTCTAATATATGTGCTCTTTCTTCTGCTCGCTTTTTGTCATAAATTGTCCTTCTTGTAATAATTTCTTTTTGATGAGCAAGATAATACTCTAAAATTTCTTTTAAGTTGCATATTTTAGGAGCACCATCTACTATTGCTAAGAAAATAATTCCATTTGACACTTGAAGTTGAGTATGTTTAAATAAATAATTTAATATAACTTGTGGATTGTAATCTTTTTTAATGTCAATTACAATTCTCATACCATTACGGTCACTTTCATCATTTAGGTTGCTAATACCTTCAATTTTTTTGTCTGTAACAAGTCCTGCAATTGTTTCGATTAATCTTGCCTTATTAACTTGATAAGGAAGTTCGGTTACAATAATACGACTTTTACCGTTTGTATATTCTTCAATTTCAGTTCTCGCTCTTAAAACTATACCGCCACGACCTGTTTTATAAGCATGTCTTAATGCTGTTGTGCCCATAATTAATGCTTTAGTAGGATAATCTGGCGCAGGAATGTAATTCATCAAGTCGTCAATAGAAATCTCAGGGTCGTTAATTAAAGCGATTACGCCGTCAATTACTTCGCCTAAATTGTGAGGTGGAATATATGTTGCCATACCAACGGCAATACCATCACTACCATTAACTAAAATGTTAGGAAATCTACTTGGTAATACTACTGGCTCTTTTTCTTCGGCATCAAAGTTATCTTTAAAGTCTACTGTTTCTTTATCAATATCTCTTAGCATTTCGCCAGCAACTTTACTAAGTTTTGCTTCGGTATAACGGTATGCGGCAGCAGAGTCGCCGTCTACACTACCAAAGTTACCTTGACCATAAACTAAAGGTTCGTTAATAGTAAAATCTTGAGCGAGTCTTACTAATGCATCATAAACTGAACTATCTCCGTGTGGGTGATATTTACCTAAAACTTCACCGACAATCTTTGCACATTTTCTTGTAGGTTTATCATAGGTTAATCCCATTTCTCCCATAGCATAAACTATTCTTCTTTGAACGGGTTTTAAACCATCACGAACATCTGGAATAGCACGAGAAATATTAACGGCTTTAGCATATTGCATAAAAGAAAATTTTAAGGTATCTTTTATTTCTATATTTTCTATTTTTGTTTTATCTTCTATTTTCAATAGTTCTTCACTGTAATCTATTTTTTTCATACTTACTCCTAAATATCCAAATCGCTATCGTTTACTAGATTATTATTTTCTTCTATAAAGGCTCTTCTTAGTTCTGGTTCTTCGCCCATAAGTGTTGTAAATATTCTATCTGCTTCAACCGCATCTGCCATTTCTACTTTTTGTAGTGTTCTATGTTCTGGGCTCATAGTTGTTTCCCATAACTGTTCAGCACTCATTTCTCCTAAACCTTTATATCTTTGTTGTTGGAAACTTTTGTTTTCTAAAGTTTTAGTAAATTCGTTAAGTTCTTCATCAGTATAAAAATAATATTCTTTTTTATTTTTTACAACTTTATATAGTGGTGGTTTTGCAATATATACATGTCCATTTTCTATTAATGGTCGCATAAATCTAAAGAAGAATGTTAATAGTAAAATTCTTATATGAGCACCATCTACATCAGCATCTGTCATACAAATAATTTTGTTATATCTTAATTTACTTTCATCATAATTTTCATGAATACCAGCACCAAAGGCGGTAATCATACTTTTAATTTCTTCGTTAGATAAAATTCTACCGAGTCTTGCTTTTTCTACATTTAAAATTTTACCTCTAAGTGGCAATATCGCTTGAAATCTTCTATCTCTACCGCTTTTAGCACTACCACCTGCCGAATCTCCTTCGACTAGATAAATTTCGCAGAATTTAGGGTCTTTTTCACTGCAATCAGCAAGTTTTCCAGGAAGTGTAGTATTTTCTAACGCACCTTTTCTTCTTGTTTCTTCCCTTGCTCTTCTTGCTGCATCTCGTGCCTTTTGACTTGTTACACATCTTAAAACTAGTTCTTTTGCTATGCTAGGATTTTCTTCTAAAAAGTCACCAAAACCTTGTTGCATTGCGTTTTCAACTATCGTTCGCATTTCGCTATTACCTAGTTTTGTTTTTGTTTGACCTTCAAATTGTGGGTCAGTTAATTTAACACTAATAATTGCCGTTAAACCTTCCCTAACATCATCACCAGTTAATTTGTCATCACCTTTTAAAATGCCTGCTTTTTTGCCATAATCGTTAATAATTTTTGTCAAACTATTTTTAAAACCAACTAAGTGTGTGCCACCTTCTTCAGTATTTATGTTGTTTGCATAAGCATAAATTGTTTCGTTATAGGTGTCGTTATATTGCATGGCAATTTCAACTTGATTTTTCGCAGTTGTTTTATTTATGTATAATGGGCTAGCGAATAAGCATTCTTTATTCTTATTTAAGTAGTCTACAAATTCAATTATTCCGCCATTAAATTGAAAAACATCTTTTTTAACAGGTTCAACTCTTTGGTCTTCAACACTTAAAATTAAACCTTTGTTTAAAAAAGCAATTTCTCTAAACCTATTTTTCATGGTTTCGTAGTTAAAATTAGTTGTTTCAAAAATTTCTGGGTCTGGTAAAAAGGTTATTGTGGTTCCTGTATAATTTACATCGCCAATAATTTTAAGTGGTTCTTGTGGAATGCCCCTTCGATATTCTTGATAATAATGATGACCATTTTGATAAACATCAACTTGCAAGTAACTAGAAAGTGCGTTAACACAACTTAAACCAACGCCATGTAGTCCGCCACTAATTTTGTAACCTTCGCCACCAAATTTACCACCAGCATGAAGTTTTGTCAAAACAACTTCTACTGCACTTTTATGCTCTGTTCGGTGCATTCCTGTAGGTATTCCTCTACCATTATCACTAACTTTACACATACCATCTGGTGTAAAAACTACATCTATTCTATCGCAATAACCTGCTAAGGCTTCATCAATAGAGTTATCTACAACTTCGGTAATTAAGTGATGTAGTCCTCTTTCATCAGTAGAACCGATATACATGCCTGGGCGTTTTCTAACTGGGTCTAAGCCTTCTAAAACTTGTATATCTTGTTCGTTGTAATGAGTACTTTTAATTAATTCGTTTTGCTCGTCCATAAAATCTCCTTATTATATATATTAATATTATATATAATATATATATAAAAGTCAAACATTTGTGTAAAAAACATTTTAAGTAATTATTTCGAGTTATTAAATAAAATGTAAAAAATAACAAATTACGACTTGATTTTTTTATTAAATTGTGTTAATAATATCATTAGGAGAAATTAATATGTATAATAAAAAGAATATAAGCACATTTTTATTTGGTATGGCACTAGTTAGTTTAATAACATTAATACTTCCTTTTGTGGGTGTTGGGCTTACTGGTTCGCCATCAACTATAATTGAAATTTTTTATTATATTTTTATATCTATTTATGCAATATGCTTAGGATGTATTGTGATTTTAGGAATATATAACCTATTTAAAAATAATTATATGTTTACGCCTATTCAAGAAATTTGTAGTTATATTGCACTAGTTATGTTATTAATTAATATATTAATAATACTACCTATTTCTAATGTAAGTTTAAGCATTGGCTATAGCATTTTAACACTAGAAGCACTTTTAATGGCTTGCTTTAATAATATTTTTAGATTAATTAAAGAGTTGCCACATTGCATAAAATCTATTTCTAAATATTTTAAAGAGAAAAAAGAGCAAAAACAAAAAATTTTAGAAGAAAAACAAAAACTTGAAGATGAAGCAAAAAAGAATAACCATCAATTAAAATTAGACTTAGATAACGAGGACGGAAAAATCACTATAACCGAAGAAAGTAGTGATGAAGTAAAAATCATTCCACCAGATGAAGAAATAGTTTAAAAAATTTCAAACAAACAAACAAACAAACAAACAAACAAACAAACAAAATTAAAACAAAAGAAGAGATAATAATATGATAACAATTCCAACTTTAGCAATTTTAGGTGTAGTAGCAGGAGCATTTACTGCCGTTCCAACAATTATGTCACTAGTAGCAAAAAATCAAGAAGCAAATAAAAAAATGTCTAAAATAGGCATTATCGCTTTTAGCATTTTAGCACTATCTTTAACACTATTCAACACAAGCATTGGTGCAAAACTAACAACTATTAGTTTTAGCCCTTGCTCTAGTTGGTTCAATAAACCTTTTAACTTTAAGTTTTGGGATATTCAGTTAAGCGATGTAGTTATAAATTCATTAATGTTTGGTCCTTTGGGAGTTATGACAGCACAAAAAGCACGAGCCGAAAACAAAAAAACTTTTAAAAGAGCATTACTTGCTGGGTTTATTTTAAGCACCATTATCGAAGTTTCTCAGGCAATACTTCCATTTGGACGTTTCCCAGCACTATCAGATATTATTTGTAATACATTAAGCGCAGGTCTTGGCTGTGGTTGTTTAAATTTATGCCACAAAGTTAAAAATTTCTTTGTTTCTAAATTTAAAAAACAAAAAACCAATATAGTCTCTAATGAATTATCTACACAAAAAACTTTAGAAAATCAAGCCGTTGAAACCATTACTCAAACTAAACTTAATGAAAATGAAAACGCAAATCAACTTAAAAATGAAATTAATGAAGTTCCTAAAATTAATAAAGTTAAATCTAAACAAAAACACAAAGCACCTAAAACAACTTTTGAAGATTTAGAAAATTCATATTAATTTATTTTATTATATTAAAAAAAGGTAGTTTATTACCTTTTTTTAATTCTACCATAACACCTTTTTATGTAAATTATAATCACTATATAGCCATTTACAATAAAAATATATAATAAAAAATACTCAAATTTAAATGAGTATTTTTATTTTATTATCCTTGAAATTCTCCCCATCTAAAGTTTCTATCTCTTCTATCTCTAGCAACTAAACTAGTTAAAATATCATAAACTTCATAAGGTCTTTTAATTCTTACAATATCAAATATAGGAGCAGATTTATCATTGCTTTTAATTCTTATATTACCTACGCCCCAAATTTTATTACTAAAAGTTTGATTTAAAGAAAAGTCTTCAATTCTATATAATTGCACTTCTTCAAAATGGCTAGCAAGTAACCCTGTTTCGCAAAAAAGTTTAATCCATTGACCAGGTTTTTCTAAAATATAATAACGTGTAAAAGAAAGTGGCAATCCGCACCAACGCTTTCTATCTTGCCAGTGAATAATAATATCATCACCGAATTTCTTTGAAATATTCATAGTAATTCTCCCCACTTGTTTATTTAGTATATCATATTTACTATTTTTTGTAAATATTTTTAATTAAAAATTTTTATTGATTTTTTTAGCATATTTTGTTATAATAAGCACCTATGAAAGCAATAAGTTTAGCAAGCGGAAGCAAGGGCAATTCATATTTAATTTTTACCGATAAAACGAAAATTTTAGTAGATTTAGGAATTAACGAGACAGAGTTATTAAATAAGTTAAATATTTTAAAGGTTAATCCGAGCGATATAGATGCCATTTTTATAACTCATGAACATGATGACCATATAAAAGGATTACAAACTTTTTTAAAAAAAAATAACCCTAAAATATATGTCCACAAAGATAGTGCCGATTTAGTAGATAAAAAACTTAAAGGTGAACTGAAAAACGAAATAGTTTTTTATAATAATGACACATTTACTTTAAACGATTTATTTATAGAAAATTATGAACAAAGCCATGATAGTAAACATTGTTGTGGTTATTCAATTTCAAATAACGATGCAAAAGTTTCAATTTCTACAGACCTAGGGTTTTGTCCAAAAGAAGTTACAAACCATTTAAATTACTCTAATTTAGTTTATTTAGAAGCAAATCACGATGTTAACTTACTTTTAGATAACCCCAACTACCCTAGTTTTTTAAAACAACGAATTTTAAGCAATAAAGGGCATTTAAGCAATAAAGCAAGTGAAGAAGTAATTGAAAGTTTAGCTTACAACAAAGTTAGTCAAGTCGTATTATCACATTTAAGCGAAGAAAACAATTCTCCTAGCCTAGCATATAATTATATTAAAAACGAACTTAAAGAAAAAGATATTATAGAAGGTCAAAACATTTTTATAGATGTCGCCACCCAATATAAACTTGGCACTTTATTTAACATTACTAAAAAGGAAAACAATTTATGACAAAAGAAAAAATAATTATAGACACTGACCCCGGTTGCGATGATGCAACAGGCATAACCTTACTTTTAAATAGTAATAAAGTTGATATAAAATTAATAACAACCTCAGCGGGCATTTTAGATATAGACTCCACCACAAGAAATTTACTCTATATATTAGAAAGATTTAACAAACAAATTCCAGTATGTAAAGGTGCTCCCACTCCACTGTTTAGAAAAGCAAAATACGTTCCAGACATTCAAGGAAAATACGGACTAGGCGGTTTTATTCCACCAAAAGTAAATAGAAAAGTAAGCAATGAAGATAGCATAGATGCTATGTATAAAGTAATTAAAGAAAACCCACACGAAATAACATTCTTAGAATTAGCACCACAAACAAACTTAGCAAGATTATTTTTAAAGTATCCAGATAGCGAAAGTTTACTTAAACAAATTATTTTTGAAGGCGGTTCTCCATTCGGCAGAGAAAAAGTAAAACCACATATATCATTTAATATTTCTTTCGACCCCGAAAGTGCAAAAATTGTAATGGAATCAAAAACAAAAAAAACAATTATCCCATCTGAACTTGGTAGATATTATGTCCCTTTTAGCGAAGAACAAGTTGAAGAAATTAAACACACAAATAAAACTGGCGAATTTTTTGCAACTATGTATAAAGGTTACAAAAGCAAATATGTTAATGCTACTGAAACAAACGATGTTAATGCTTGTATGTATTTATTATATCCAGAAATTTACACTACAAATTTTTGTTCAATAAAAATAGACCTAGAAGAAACACCAGGTAAAACAATAATTACCGACAATGATGGTGATATAACTTTTGTAAGTAATGTGAATAAAGAAAAATTTTATAAATTATTTATGGAAAATTTAAAGCAAATAAAATAAAACTCTTAGACATCTAAGAGTTTTTTATTGGCATATATTTTACTACAAAATTTAATGTTTTGCAAATAAATTTAATACATTTTTTTACAATTTTTTTAACTATTTTTATAAAATGAATAAATATAAATTGAGTATTTTTTTTATAAATTTTTAACTCCTTTTATTTTACTGAATTTTTCACAAATGTTGACAAGTTATCCACATTTCCACATTAAATAATTATTAATTTGAATGAATATTTATGAAAATATGCATTTTTTGTGAAAAAATATTCATTTGAACTTATTTTTATTCATTTGTTATCCACTTATCCACATTTTAGTAGGCTTAAAATTATATTTATACATTATCATGCATATCTTATACACAATTTATTCAAATATTTCAACTATTTCATTTTCTATTATTTTAATTGTTTCAACTTCAATTTGTGGTGGTATAACTTCAGCATCACTATTTACATCGCTTTCACTAACTGGTTCTTTAGTCCCTTCTATCAAAATTCCTTGTTTCGGTTCATAAATTTCATGACGAACCATCTCTTTACTTACAAATTCTCCATTAATATATTTTTCTAAATATCCTTTTGCTTCATAACCTTCTTTAGGATAACTTAATCTAAAATATTCACCCTTATAAGTTACTTTATCACTATACTCGCCTTTTTCATCTGGTATAATTTTATCGCCATTATGTGGAATTGTTCTCACATACTCAACACTTCTTTTAAAACTAATTCCTTCCTCTAGTGGTTTTCCATAAATTTTAGCATAAGCCCTATCGCCTTCCACATACGCTTTAATATAAATAGGTTCATCACTGATATTTTTAAATCGTAAATCCGATGTCCCTTCGTTTACCATAGCATCTAAACTTAATTCTACATAACCAACTGGTAAAGTATGTTTATGAACTTCATCAATTTCAGTTCCACTTAAAAGTAAGGCATTATATAGTGTTGTAGAAGCCTGACAAATCCCCCCACCTATTCCTTCAACATATTGACCATTTTGTATTACTATGGCACTTTGATAACCTGTTTCGGCATTTTGTGGGCCAGTTACTTCATTAAAACTAACTTCTTCTTGCGGTGCTATTACTTTTCCGTTAAATTTAGATAGTGCTAAATCTACATTGTGTTTTCTTCCGCCTTTACTTGTAGATAAATCGGTAGAAAACTCGCCAAGTAGTTCAAGTTTTCCGTTATAACTGTCTTCTAAAATGTTAGGGGATACTTGTTTCGTTTCTAACTCAACCACTATAACACTAGAATCTTTAAATTGTTTTTCTATATCACTATATAATTTATCTTCGTTTAGTTTTAAGCCGTTTTGACTTTTTGTTATTTTAAAAATCTCTTTACTGTCTGGTAAAAATTCAACTTCACTATCTACTGGTTCTATTTCTATTTCGCTTTTAATTTCTTCAACTTTATCTTTAAAGTCAACAAAAATTTTATTAAAAGCTAAATCGTAATTCACGCCAACTTTTTTAATTTGCTCTAATTTGTCTTTGCCTGTTTTAGATATTAATTGATATCTAAAAGCATCATCAACTATGGTATGAATATTAGTAACAGTCTTGAAATCGCTACTATTATATTTCCATTCTTTATCCTTATATCTTAAAGTTACATCAATATTTTCAATTTTATTTTTTAATGTCGAATTAACTTTGTTTTCTGCCTGTAGTTTGGTTAACCCTTTAACGTTAACTCCATTAATTACTACATTTTCTTGAAATTGAGTTTTAGCATTAGTGCCAGTTGCCACTTGCACCCCTAAAACAATTAAAAATACTACCAAAACTATTGATGTTAAAATTACTAAAAAATTTAATACTTTATTTGTTTTCATAAAAAATACTACTCCTAAAAGTAGTATGTGAAAAATATGAAAATTTATTTAATTTTTGTTGAAAATATAATAAATATAATTAAAAAAAGAAGCATTCGCTCCTTTTAATTTTTGAATTAAAATAAATTTTCAGTTTCTTTAATTTTTCTATTTTTATAATTTTGAAAATCTTTTGATGTTTCTTTCATTTTTTTAGATTCTTCCAATGCTTCATCTAAAAGTTTTATGTCATTTTTAAATTTTTCAACACGCTTAGCAACTTTTTGTTCACTATTTAGAGTTTTTATGTCATTAATGCATTCTTCTTTCAAATAGACTTTAAATAATTTTATTATTTTATCTAAATAATTAGAAAGCATAATATTACTAATTCCTAAAACGATTCTTTGAGGTCCGCGTTTCTTTAAATCTATCTTTTTATCACAATAATAAGCCATAAAAAGTTTGCAATATTGCTCTTTAAGAACAATAGGGTCTACAAAGTCACAATCATTATTGTAGTTATATTTTATTTCGTAAAGGATTTTATCATCTTTATCTTTAACTATGCAATATGTATAATTTACATTTATATCTAAAAAATCATCTAAACAAATAATTTCATCGTTTGATTTAAATGCTAACTTATTCCCTTTCATAATATATTCCATAACAATCTCCTATTTAAAAGTTTTTTATTTCTCTTAGTTTAAACCCTTTTTGTCTTTTTGTCAATACTGAATTTTATTTTAAACAAATAAAGAATAGTAATTAGAGAATTTTAAAAAATTATTATAAATACATCAATCTTTATCAATATCTATTAAATTAGGTTTAACAGGGTCATCTAACAAAACGACTTTATCTAGTTGTTTTTGAATTTTTTGTGTCTTTTTTGTTGCATCACTTATTGTTCCGCTCGCTTCATCAATTTTCTTTTGAGTTTTACTTAATAAGTCTACAAAAGTCACAAATTCTTTTTTAAAGGTTGAAAGCAACGCCCAGATTTCACTAGACCTTTTTTCTATTGCAAGAGTTTGAAAGCCCATTTGCAAACTATTAAGTAGTGCCGATAGTGTAGTTGGACCACAAACAATAATTCTATAATCTCGTTGTAATTGTTCTATTAATCCTGTTTTTTTAATTGCTTCGCAATATAGTCCTTCTAAGGGAAGATACATTATTGCAAAATCGGTAGTTAATGGAACAGCGATGTATTTGTCGTGTATCTTTTTTGCTTCTTCTTTAATTCTTTTTTCTAGTGCTTTTTGTAGTGATATAATTTCGTTAGTATTACCTAAATTTTCAGCATCAATAATTTTTGTATAGTCTTCTATAGGAAATTTTGCATCTATTGGTAGCAATAAATCTTTATCGTCTTTGCCGGGAAGTTTTATAACATAATCTACTCTTTTATCTTCTTTAATGGTTACATTTGGTTCAAACTGATTAGGTGCAAGCATTTGCTCAAGCAAATTTCCAAGTTGCACTTCGCCAAAAGTTCCACGGGTTTTTACATTAGATAAAACTTTTTTTAAATCGCCAACACTTCCTGCTAAACTTCGCATTTCTCCTAAGCCCTTACTTACACTATCTAGCCTTTCGGAAATTAAATTAAAACTCTCACCAAGTCTTCTCTCTAAACTTTCGTTAAGTTTTTCATCAACCGTTATTCGCATTTGCTCTAACTTTTTTTCGTTATTATCTTGAAGATTTTTTAATCCGCTTTCTAAAACTGATGTGTTTTTATCAAACTTATTGTCTAGGTTGTTTGTTAAAATCTCTAGCCTTTTATTTAAGTTTTCTAATCTCTCTAATTGATTATTCCCTATATTTGTTAAGTTAGATATAGTTAAATCGTTATTATTTTTAAAAACTTCAGTTAAAGTTGAATTATACAAATTTAACGCATTTTGTAGTTTTGTAAGTTCTAAGTTTAAATTTTTAAAATTTTCATCGTTGTTTATAGTTACTACACCTTTATTTTTTCTAACAATCAAAAAGATTAAAACTATATTTATTACAAAAATTATTGTTAAAAGTATAATTAATATTTTATCCATATAATAATTATAGCATACTTTTTTATTTTATCTTTATTATTTTGAAAAAAAACTTCCTAAAAAGGAAGTTTTTAGTTACACTAAACTATTTTTAACTACACTATACCACTCAGGAGTATATTCATCTTTCCATGCACTTACCGCATCTTTTGTTGCCTGAATAGATTCTATGTATAATTTTATATTGTAGTGTTTACCTTGGTAACCTTCATCAACACTATCACTTACTTTAAAGTTTAAAACTAAATTTTGTATTTTTCCACCAGTCGCCAAAACACCATTATAGTAATAATAATTGTTTGTGTCATTTAAACTAAATAAACTACCAGCAATTTCAAAACTTAAATAGTCGTCAGTTAAAACATCTTCAATGTAAAACTCTAATTTCATTCTTAAGACACAACTAGTAGAATTTGCTGGATTTACAATGTTTATTGTTCTTTTTGCAGTGCTACCTAATATAAGTTCATCGGGTTTTAAAATAATACTATCGCTATCAGTTATTTCAATATCTAGTTTATGTTGAGCAAATTGGATAATCCCAGTATTTTGTTGTCTGTTCCCAAAAATTGCAAGTGATATATTTATCACAATCATTGCACAACATAAAAATATTAAAACCGATAAAATAATTTTACTTTTTAAACTACTTCTTGAATTATTCATATCTTACTCCCAATTCTCTGGTAAATTTGATGTTTGATATATTTCACAAATTAAATATAAATCAACCTTTTTACCTCTATAATTATCGCTTAAATTTCCAAAGATTATTTCACTAAAAAGTGTAACTTCGTTATCTGGCTCTAAACCAGACTTTAAATATAGATATCCATTTTTTTCTTGCCATAGCGTCTTATCATAATTTACATCGCATGCCTTAATTAAATTTCCATCTATGTCGTATGTAGTATTCGATAGCGACCCCGACCAAACATAAGCAATTTTCACTCTAACAAATCCACTAACATTGTTTCCGTTAGAATTTAACTTTACAGTTACAAATTCTTGAGTTTGTCCATTATAAATAATATTTTTTAAATCCGCTTCACTTTCTATTACCGTAGAATTTATATCTAATATTGGTAAATTACCACTACCTTCATACACCTTTTTATAATTAAAATAAGCAATACTTGATAAGGTTATAATTGATAAGGTTATTATACTTATTATTAAACTTAATAATATTTTAACATTTTTTTTCTTTTGTCCCATTATCTTCTATCTCCTATCAATACATAAGTTTTTATACTAATTAATTTAGAAAATAAATAAATTGTTAAACAAAATAAAATTATTGTCATTGTCCCTAAAATATTAAGTGTTCCGTTTTTTATAACCATTTCTTTTAAATCATTTAAATATAAACCTAAATTATTAATTGAAAATAAAACTTTACCGTAATATTGGTCTTCAGTTTTAGGAGAATCGAATTTTCGTTCTTCCCACTCGTCCATAGGCTTTATTTTAAAATCATCAGTAAATTGTTGTTGACTTGTTGTTACCGTTCTATTTACTTTATCTATTTTTACAATTTGGTGTGTAACAAAAGATTTTCCCCCCGTTACACTCCAAGTTATAAAATCTCCAACTTTTAGTTTGTCAAAATCAACTCTGTATTCTATTGCAAGTGAACCCGCTGGATGATAAGGAGCTGAACTATCAGTTAATATATGAAGAATTTGAATTTTCCCTAAACCATATAGCAAAACAATTACAAAAAGTATAGCCAAAAAGAACATAGTAATTATATTTCTTACTAAATCTATTTTTTTTGTTGATTTTTTATAAATTAGTTGAAAATCGTAATTCTTCATAAATCTCCTTTAAGATTTAGAGTATTAGGCCTAACCTAATACATCTAATCTTATTTGTGCCAATTCTCCTTCTCCTATTATAACAAATATAATATTTTCATTTTTATAATCGCTTGAATTTAATTTGTCTATTATAGTTTTATCTTCTAGTTTACTTACTTCTTCGTTAGTTGAATCTATACTTTGTGCTTGATTTCCACCACATAAGTTGTCAGCATTAACTAAATTTGTAGTTAATGTAAAGTTATATTTACAACTATTATTACGATTGTAACCAATTAAACTACCTTTATTACAGTTAACTGCATCACTAGCATTATAAAGTATTGCTTTAACAATATTATTATAACATTCGCCTAAGTTATCTCCAACTAATCCACCAATATAAACAATTCCGCCTGTAGGTAGATTTGCGCTAGAAATATTAGATATTTTCTTATCTCCAAAAATATTAACTAAACAGTTTTTAATAATGCCATTTTCATAGTTTTTAGCAGTAATTCCACCCGCTAATCCTAATTGACTCTTTTCGTTAGAAATATAGTTATAACAATTAATATTGCCTTCAACTAAACAACCTTCAATTGTTCCACTAACTGTAGCACTACCATTTTCACTAGTTATACCACCAGCAATTACGCCATAAACATCGCCATAAACTTTGTTATTATAAATTGTTCCTTTATTTAATGCAGTTATTCCACCAGCATAAGTGATTGCATTAGAAGTAGATTGAACTTTTGCATACGTTACACAATTTTTAATTGTTCCTAAGTTTTCGGCAACGATGCTACCACTATAAACTTCAAATACTGTTCCGCCAATATCAACTGGTTTTGTAGAAGCAGACGCTATTTCTCCACTAACTGTAATATTCTCTATTTCGCCTGTGCTGTATCCAGCAATCGCACCAACTTCTAATCCTACAGTAATTCTTACATTACTTAATGTTAAGTTTTCTACTCTACCAACATAGTCTATACTATTTGTATGACGAACGAATATTCCTTCAATTAAGTCTTCAGTTGCCCTGTCATCAATTAAAGTTTGTTTATCAATATATCCTAGTAAGCCCACATAAGTGCTACTATTATTTTCTGTAGTTATATTTAAATTATTTATAGTTTTATTGTCACCTAAGAATTTCCCTACAAAAGAATAATCTCTTGTGAATAAACTTATAAATGGTTTAGTTAATGTAATATCGTTAGTTAATTTATAAGTTGCAAAGTTATTAAATTGAACATACCCTAAAGTATTTTCATCATTAATTAAATATGGGTCATCATCAGTTCCTGAACCTTGAATGAAACTATCAAAAGTAGCCTCAATCTCTACACTTTCAGAAACCATTTTTTGACTATCATCTAACACTGAGAAAGCACGAACACTAATGTTATAAATTCTACCTACTGTTGTTAAATTGTAATAAGTTTTGCCTGTTACATAAATCATTTTGTGTGTCTTGTTATAATCGTTATCTAAACTGTCTGTGTTACCCAATTTATCAGTTCTTGAAATTGAAAGAACATAACCTGTAGTTGTTTTTTCTCCTGTTTCTTCATCTATATTAGGGTCGTCCCAAGTAATTTTGCCATGAGTTACTTGTAAATTAGTTATTGGTTTTGGTTTTGTAATTTCTATTGTATTACTTTCATCACTAGTAATATAAGTGTCATCTCCATAAACTTTAACATTTACTATAAAACTACTATCGCCAACAAAATTATAAATTCTATTTCCGTCTATGTATGGTTCACCATTGTTATATTCTATATTTTCATCGCCAAGTAAGATTAATTTGTTTTCGTTATCTTTGTTATTATAATGTCTTATTTTTGTAAAGTCTATTGACTCTATAGAAGAACTAATAACACCACTATATTCTACGCCATTAAAATTAATGGTTAAAACATATTTATTTGTAGAAGAACCTAACGTTTTATTTGGGTCTTTCCAAACTATATTAATACCATCTTCTATTTTTAAATCGGTTGGATTTGTTAATTTATAAATAAAGTTAATTGTATTTTCGCCCACAGTCTTTTTGTAATTAATTATTTCACTATTAACAAAGTTTTTATCACCACTCTCGCCTTCATTTCCAATATTTTGCATTCTAACAAAATATCTTCCATAAGCAAAAGTATTATCTAAGACAAAATTTTCTTCTTTGTTTGTTAAAGTTATATATTTTTCTTTACCGCCACTATCTTTTAATATTAGTTGCATTCCATTAGGAATTACATTGCTGTTTTCTCCTGTGTGAAGTGGATTTTCCCACATCAATTTACCATTTTCTATTCTAAGGTTAGTAACATTTCCTAATTTTACCACATTTCTTAAAATGCTAGCATCACTATTTAGATAATAGTAATCATCGCCAAGGCAAGTTACTTCAATATTATAAATTACATTAGGTTTAATGTTTTCATCATTATCTGCACTTAAATTATAGAAAGTATTTTGTTGAACAAATTCTTTTATAACTTCTTCTCGTTTTATTTGAACTCTATAATCCATGCTACTATTATTATTTTTGTAGTTCTCTACACTAACCTTATCGTATAGAATTTCGCCTTTATAAATATAAACTTTGTTTGAAGCACTTAATTTTTCGGCTACTGACTCGCTTGAAGTGTTACTTGTTAAATAATTGTCTTTACCTACCGCGAAATAATTTAAGTTATACACGCCTGCTTTGTAAGTAGAATTTAATTCAAGAAGTAAATTATTAACATCAACTCTAACCATGTTACCATTAACACTAACCATGTAATAATCAACACCAGTAGAATTTACTGAATATAATTTTATTTTACCGCTTTCGACCGTTGTTTGTTTTGGAGTATTTAATTTTATTGCACTATACTCACCTGACATTAAACTTGTCATAACATTATGGGTATCGCCTTCAAATTCTCCTAAGGATTTAATTTTAAAGGTATATTCTCCACCTTCTATAACTTTATCTTTAGATGTTTTCATGCAGTCGTATTTTAATGTTGTTTGACTAACTTTAAAACTATCTAGTAAACTAGCATTTTTATATATTTCTAAGTAATATCCTGCACTACTCTCAACTGAAGTCCATTTTAGTTCGCCATTCATTGCTTGTAAAGTTGGAGTTTCTAGTATTGTAAATTTATATTCTCCTGAAATAATACTAGATAAACAATTATTTTGAGTTGTTTTAGCACTAATAACTAAACTATATTCTCCGCTAGCACCATTTAGATAATTATAAATATCAAAATTATTTCCGCTAGAGTTTTTAGAAAGAGTTGCTATCTCAGTTAAAGTTGTTTCTTCTCCATTTTCTTCACTCTTATATAAAACATAACTATCTGCATTTTTAACTGGTTGCCACTCAGCATAGCCATTAACAAAACTAATTGTTGGAACTTCTATTCTTGTAACTTTAACAGGAGTGTTTAACATATTGCTTCTTACCGCATATCCACCAGTCATAGATGCTGCCTCTAGTAAACCAGGTAATGCAATTTTATAACAATTTACATTAAATGTTCCAGTAATGCTATTAGGTAAAATTCTTTTTTTGCTTTTGAATTTACTTACTAATTCGTTATATTTAGATGCCATTTCAAGTGCTGAACCTGAAATATCAATATCGCTTAAAGATTTTCCTTCGCCCATAACATCTTCATAAATGGTTTTACCATTAATTGTTAATAGATAAGCATAACTTGTATCACTATCTTCAATGTTAATATATTCTTCGCCTGTTTCGGCATTTCTTTCTACAGACAAATTAGTTATAGATTTGATTTTAGAAATATTGTTTAAAGTAGTTGAATCTAAACTACTATAGTTATAAATTATCCCATTTACATTTTCTTCTACTTTTGTTTGAGAAATTGCTTTAATTTCAAAGTTATAACTACCACTTTCTAAAAAGTCTGTATTAATTTTATATGTATTAACATTGTCAGCTGAATTTACTTTTGATAAGTCTTGTAAAGTTAAAATTTTATAACTAGAATTATATTTTAATTCGAATAAGTTAGCATTACTTAAGCAATCAAAATATAAACAGTTAATATCATAATTACTTAATCCGTCAAAGATATTAGTTGCTCGTAAATTTGTAGGACTTGGCATTATTCTAACTTTTATACTGTTAGATTTATTTTCGCCATTTCCATAAACTTCTCTTTTAACACCTATTACAATATCACTATTATTTTCTGGGTCTAACAAACTATCAGCAACATAAGTTACATAAAATTCAAGGGGATTTTGTAAAATGTTGTAAGCATCTGGAAGTTTAGTTTTAACAGTCTCAGTTAATGAGAAAGAATTCGTTGTTAAATCATCTTCCATTGTGCTTTCTTGTCCGTTTTCACGAACTACCAAGTGAACTTTATAGCCTTTTACTAATTCTAAGTTATTAAAACTAAAAGTATCTCCGCTTAAACTTAAAGAACTTATATTTTTTATTAATTTCACTTTAATGCTATTAGAATAATCACTAGATAGTTTATTTCCACTACCTAAGTAATACATACTAATTGTATAAATGGTATCTTCTTCTAGTTTTATAGAATTTATGTCGTTATATTCTTTAATATTGTTTTCATCTATTTTAACAACAAATTTTTTAGTTCCAGTAGTTGAAGAAAGTAATTTAATTTCGCCATCTTCAACATATAATTTTTGTGCTTTCGCTAGTTTAAAGAATGTTAAATTTGTTGAATAGTTACTAATAACTACATCGTTATCACTTATTTTAGGATAATGTTTTAAACTTAAGTTGTATTCTACATCTGGTAAAATACTAAATTCATTTTCATCTTTATAGAACTTACCTTCATTAAATGTTACTACATTTCCGTTTAAATTAATAACATAACTATCGGCCTCAATTAGTTTATCAATTATAATTTCACCATTTTCAATTCTTGCCGTTAAGGTATTATCTAATTTTTTAAAGTTAAATATTTCGCTTGCTTCACTAGTTAAATATCCTTCTTTATAGTTTACCGCATAAACTGAATAACTGCCACCCCCGTAGCTACTTTCTGTCATATCAATTTCGGTGTATTTGTTATTGTCTTCTTCATTATTAGTTAAATCGTTTTTGTCTAAAATGACAGGTTGAGTTTTATTATAAGTTAAATAAACTTTCATGTTGTCTATATAACTATTTGTTGTAATTTTTAAGATTTTATTGTTATTTAAAATTGCTTTACTTGGAGTATTTAATTTTGTAGCATTAAATTCTACACTTAACTCGCTAGAAATACTATCTTTACCATTACCTATACTACCTATAACAAAGGTGTATTGTTTTGCACTATAATTTGAACCTAGTGTATATTCTAAAGTAGTTTTGTCAAGTTTAGCAAAATTTCCATTATCTATTTTAAATACATAACCATTACTATTTGCAATCCCATTCCAAACAATTTTGCCCTTCTCTACTCTTAAAGTAGGAGCAGACAATTTTTCTATTTGTAATTTATTACTTTCATTACTATTTATATATTCTATGCCATTACCTAAAATTTTTAAGGTATAACTATATATTCCGCTAGTTAATTTATCGCCCTCAACATCTATCTTTAAAGTATTTTCATCGTAATTAAAGTTATAACATTTTGTTTCGCCATTACCTGTTCTTGTAATAGTATATCCACTTGCGTTTGGAATTGTTTTCCATGAAAGTGTTAATGTGTCGTATGTAAATTTAAAATCTGCATCTTTAATGCTAGGAGTTGTAAATTTAGTTATTTTAATGCTATTATCACATTTAGAAGCATAACTAGAAACACCTGCATAATCTTTTGGAACACTTTGAACTTTTATGTAGTATGTATTTCCTTCATCTTCAAGTTCTTCTATTTTAACTCCAACTTCTGGGTTATAATTACTATCTAAAATTGTTTTTGTATAATCTGCACTGGCTTTTATTTGATTTTTATAAACTAAAATAATATATTTTTTAGCATTTTCAACTTTATCAAATTTAATAATGCTGTTTTCATTTTTTAAATTTTTGGGTTCTTCTAATTGTAAAAATTTAAAACTTGTTTCGCTATAATCACTATCTAAATAAATTATTTCGTTTCCTAAGCATTTTACTTCGCAAGAAATTACTTTTCCATAATAAGCATCAATCTTTAAAGAATTAGTTGCACATTTTGTTATTTGTGGTTCGCTCTCGCCTTCAATATCAACTTTCACTTCGTAGCCACTGCTACTTTCTATCTTGTCCCAAGTAATTTCTTGAGTTAAATTATCATAACTTACATTTTGCGGAGCAGGTAATTTAATCTTATCCGTAAGAATTGTTATTTTGCAAGGTTTACTACTAACGATTTCATCTTCGGTTTTTACTTGTAAATATGTAGTAGTTTCACCAATTATATTTTCTTTAGCAGTTATGGTTGCTTTGTAACTATCTTCACTATCAACCGTTAAAGTAACATTTGTGTTATCTGTTAAAATCCATTTCACACTTTTATTTTCAGCATTATTAGGACTAACCGTAACTGTAAGTGTTTTACTTTCAGTAGGTCTTAATGTAACATTCTCTTCGCTAAGCGTTACGGTGTCTACCAATATATGTTTTTCTGGTTTAGGTTTGCACGCAAAAGCAAATGAGCCTAAAAGCACACAAAATGTAATCAAAACTAATGCTTTAAATTTTTTCATAGAATACTCCATAATATTATGTTTACAAATATTTTAACAAATATTGCAAAATATTACAAATTAATTTATAAAGTTTATAAATTTATATTATAAATAATATAAACTATTCTTGTATTGTTTACTAGGCAATACAAGACTAAGCCTAAACTCAGTATTATTGTATGTAAACAAAAAAAGAACACTAGTTGTGTTCTTCTCCTTTTACTGCATCTACCACATTTTTAGGTAGTTCGTTATTTGATTTTTTAAGTTCAACTAAAATTTCAGCAAGCAATTCATCCGTTGTAGGTTTTGGAGGTTCAGGTTTAACTTCGGTTTTCTTCTCAGTTTCTTGTTTAACTTTTTCAATTTCTTCGTCAGATAATCCTTGTTTTTTTAGTTTTTTAATTTCTTTTTTGCTTAATGTAACAATTTTTTCGTTCATTTCTTTAGTCCATTTACTTGCTGCATTAAATGCCTTTAAAATTAAAAACAAAACAAAAGCAATTAAGAAAAAGTTAATAATGGCGGTTAAAAATGCTCCCCAATCTATATAAATAGAATTTGCTAGGTCAATTACATTGTTTCCACTGGCATCTACTTTGTAAACTTTCTTTAAAAATGTATATGCACTCTCAAGTCCGTTAGCACCGCCACCTAGTGATAGTATCCAGTTTATACAAGGCATAATTATTTTGTTTGTTAAGGCGGTTACTATTGCCGTAAAAGCACTAGCAACAATAACACCTATTGCCATATCCACTACATTACCACGAGATATAAACTTTTTAAATTCTGCAAAAAATGCTTTTATTTTTTTCATAAAAATATATTAACTCAAAATAAAAAAAGTGTCAAACAAAAAAGTTGAATTTTCACTTTGTTTCATTATTAATTTTATATTTTATATCGTAGTAAGTTATGGCTAATAAAAGTGCCACTGGCACAAAAAAAGTGCGTAAGCACTTTTTTTAATTTGTTATAAAGTCTGCACCTGTTCCGCTATTAACAAAGAAGTTTTTAGTTACCATATCATACATTCCTGCTTTGCCATCACTTTTACGAACACATGGCACAAAGTTACGGACAAGTTTCCCATTTGCTGATATTTTGCAATATTGCATTTTTATGCTACATCTATAACTTCCTCTTAATGCAAATAATTGTATATTCCCACTAGTATTATCTCCTGTTTCTATCTTCGTTCCATTCACATCTAATAAGTATTTGTTGTTACTTCTGCCCCAATTTATATGGTCGTAACTAGTTGTGCTAGGGACTACACCAACTCTAACTGTTCCAATTTCATAATTAGAACTATTTGTAATACCAAAGTATCCAGCACCACTAGTATTATATCCCATTAATTGCCTTGTAGAAGTATCAGTCCACATAATGCTCATTCCTACATTCCAATCAGTTACTGTTGGTGAAATGTTAACACCCGTATCAATATATTGAGCACCCGTTGCTTGAATGTAATCTTTTTTAGTGTAATCACTTGGTAAAACTACATCTCCAGTGTTAAACTCGCCAGTTCCTAAATTTGTGTGAAATTTTCCACTTACAGTTTCATAAAGACCAGCAACATTATCGCTATTACGGACACAAGGCACAAAATTACGGACAAGTGTATCATTTTCATATATTTTAAAGCCATATATTTTCGCTTTTGCATATTCCCCATCACTTGAGTAAGATCTCATAAATAAATACAATGGTCTTGTAGATGTTTTTGTTATTGTATAACCACTGGTTATATCTAAAATATTGCTATTGCCCGAAATCATTTTTAGTTTTCTATTAACTGCATCTAAAGTTACCGTGTGTCTATTGGTATCTACATTTACATCTGTCCCAATATTATGAGTTGCTCCATCACCAAATTGATAAGACCATTTTCCTCCAGAATTTCGATAAAAGCCAAAACATGAAGTTGATGTATCCACAGCCCCAAATATATATTGATTATTTGTTGGAATACTTGTAAACTCAAAATCTCCAACAACTTTTGTTAATTTATTATGATAATAACCTGTATCTATATATTGAGTTCCTGTGCTTTCTAAATATTCAACTTCGGTGTATTCTAGCGGAACATTGCTATTTAACCCAGCAAGAAGATAATTTTTTGCTTCGCTTTCGGTTAAATTTGCTTGTTGAATTGCGTATATATCACAAATTATTTCGGTTTTAGAATTTTCTTCTTCGTAATCTCTTGATATTTCGGCTTTTATAGATATATTGTGCTTATCTGAGTTTGTTATTTTACCAACCATTTTAGTTGTAGTTTTTGTTGCATCATTTTGTTCCCAACTAGTTGTTCCATCAGTTTGATAAACAATAAGATTATTAGAACTATCAACTGTTCCGTCACTAAAATAGATTGAATTTTCAAAAACTTTATTTGTTTTATCGGTTAATTTTAGTAAATAGTATGCTGGCTGACTATTAGTTTTTAAACCAACAGTTAAATCTATATTTACAATATCTCCTGGCATAACTTTGCTATTAGTTGTAGTTGTTACTTCGTTACGAGTAATATTAAATTTTAACTCTCCATTTTCGCCCGCACTAGCACCAGTTACATCTAACAAAATATTACCAAAAGTAATGTTTGAAGTAGATTCTTTTTTATCGGTAAACCATGCAAAAGAAAGGCTTAAGATTGAAGCCAATAGAAAAACTATTAAAACTATTAATGCAATTCTGGTTTGCTTACTCGCTTTCCTTTCCAAGACTTTACAACTCCCTTTTAGATTTCTAAAGATTTATCATTAGTATTTACTAAATTTACATTTTGATTAACAGAATTTAAATTTTCAAGTAAATAATTTAATTTGCATTCACATTTAAACATTAAACTTGCTGTCATTTCATCAGATTTGCTTGCACTAATTAACATAAAATATTCGTCTTCTACTTTAGCAAAATTATTAACTAACTTTTTAACTAAACTTTTATAATTATCATCATTTAATTTCTTAACTTCTAAATATAATCTATCGTTAAAATCTTTGCTCGCATTCAAATATTTTTGTTTATATTCTTTTGCACTTTCACTTTCATATATCTTTGAATATTTTATCGCTTCTTTTTCACTGCATAATGGTAAATTATCAAAATAATTTTTTAATTCATTTAATTTATCTATCATAATTTCATTTGCTTTTAAAACATTTTGTAGTTCTTTCATAAAATTTTCTCCTAGGTAAATATGTGTTTATTTTTTTAATTTAGAAACCTTTAAAATAACATCATCTAAATTATTTAAAATAAGTTTTATTTCTTTTTTGCTTGAGTCTAGTTTAGAGTAATTATAAACTAAAACTTCTTTATCTATTTTCATCTTAAAACAACTATTAATTAATGCTAAATCTTGCTCTATAAATTCAGTTACGCTTTTGCATTCTCTATATAAGTCAAAATAATTTTCAAAGTCATTTTCTTTTAAACATTCGTTAATTTTATCTTCTAAATTTTTTATTTCTTCTTCATTGCTTTTTGTGTATTTATTATTTTCTAAAGATAATTTTTCGTTGTTTTCTTCTTCAAATTCTTCTTTTTTTTGTAGAAAAATGTCGCATATAAAAATTAAAGTTCGATTTAAATCTATTAAATCTTCTTTAAATTCTTTTAAGTTTTGTAGTAATATTTCTTCTTTTTCCATAACCCCATTATATCATAGTAAAAATAAAAATCAAAATATTTAAAATATTTTATAAAAAAATTCACTAAATTTTATAAACTAAAAATTCTATAAAATTTAATGAATTTAATTTCTAAATTTCTAAACTATCTTCTTCGCTCTCATCATCAATATTTGCTAAATATTTATAATATTCAATTTTTCGTTGACTATCTTTAATATTTTCTATTGCCATTTTCTTATTTTCTTCGTCTTGGCAAAAATCGTAAAATTCTTTACTACTTCTTATTCTGCTTCTTTCAACAGCAATATATCTTCTTGCTTCTTCTTCCGTCATAAATTTCTCCTTTTATATATATTTATTATATATATAAATTAAATTCTTGTCAATATTAATTTTTATATAGACATAACTAAATTTTTAAACACTTTTTGACTTTTTTTTACAAATTTAAACTTTCTTAAACATTTTTTTATATGTTTAAACTTTTTTAAACAAAATTTAACTTAATTAGACACAAATAAACACAATAAAAAAAGTCTTAGTCCGCCAATAAATTGACCAACTAAAACTTTATTATCTTTACTATTTTATGCTACTGGATAAACTAATTCTTCTACACCATATTCGTAAGTTATATCATAAACTTCTCTATTCCCACTAGATGAAGAATCAAATACAATTGCAGTAACTTTAAAATCTGAAGATATTTCAACCCTTACTGTATTATTGCTTGTAATACTTGAACTATAAGTAAGAACATATTTATTATTAACTATAGATATAGTTCTAGCATCTTCATTTACCTTTGCAATATCAATAGCTCTTGCATGAAATTTTTCAGTCATCAAAAGATAATTATTTAAATAATCTTTATAACTTGAATTGCTTGCATCAAATTCTTCTCCAGACCCATAATATTTTCTAGTATCAAGATTTAAATAAACAGACTTATATTCAGTGGCATTCGGAATCTTAACTAGATTATTGGTTCTAATTAACTCATCATGAAAATTATACTCTGTACTTGATGTCTTTACATATCTATTTACAACAATCTTAACATTTTTACAATTTAATAAATTATCATAAGCCTGTGCAATAGCAACATCAAATGTAACAGTTTGAATTTCCCCTGCATCTCCTTTTCCGCCATTCCCAGAATCTCCGCCGTTACCATTACCACAACCAGTAAAACCAATTAAACCAACAAAAGCGACTAAAACCAATGTTAGTGATAATAAAATTTTTGAAAACTTTTTCATATATTTCTCCTTTAAATTTTGAATATTTTATTTTCTATTTACAAGTTAACACTTTTTTAAAATAATGTCAATCTATTTGGTTATTATTTTTATTATTTCCAATTGCTTAGGGTTTATTTGTAAAAACAAATATTATTCTATATAAATAACATCTAATTAGTTAAATAAGTTAATAGTACATAATTAAAAATTTGTTTATTGCTCTCAAAAAATAGCATAAAAAAACACGAGATTGCTCTCGTGTTTAATATACTAATTAGGAATCATACATTTCTTGCAATTCCACCTAAA
>CAKVHZ010000015.1 GCA_934754445.1 uncultured Clostridia bacterium
GCGTTAAAGGGCACATCGATGAAGTTTCTGGTGTTTGCTTTGGTTGCCCAAATTGGGGCAGATGCTGGGAGTTAAGATTAATGGGCGCATTATAACGGCATATAATTACCGACCCATTTTTCGTGGAGACCTAAAAGGTGGATTTTTATAATTTACTAATTAGGATTAAACCTGCTATGTGACGAATAAAAAGTTATGTACAGAGTAGCCTGTTTTGAGTGAATATAGCGAATATACATATCAATGATTGAAACTTTATTTGCAAAATAGACTAGTTAAATACTTTTTGTGTTAAGGAAATCTTCTAGGCAGAATATCTTTTGGGGATTATAGTGTAATCTAAGTGGCAATTCGGTAAAAGGTCAAGTTTAAACAGAAATGGCATATTCGGCGACGGTATGTTGCTTGATTGGGAAATCCAACCGAACCTAAGTTGCAAGGTTTACTCGGAAGGTCATCTCTAATTTTTTTATTTAAAAGGTATTAAATGAAAGAAAATAATCAAAAGCCCAAAAAGAAGTTAATAAATTGGGTCTATTCGGTTAGGGTGTTACTGATAACTCTAACTATGAGTTTTATATTAAACTTATCTAGCGAAACATTGCTTAGTAATGTTGGTTTAATTATTTCGTTTATAATATTATTTATATTTATATCAATATCTATCTTATTTGATATGATAGGTGTGGCAGTAACAGCGGGGAATTTAGAACCATTTTTGTCTAGAGCATCTAAAAAGGAAAAAGGTGCTAAAGAAGCAATAAAACTAATTAAGAATGCGGAAAAGATTTCAAGTTTTTGTTGCGATATTGTAGGAGATAGTTGCGGAATACTATCGGGTGCGATGGGTGCAAGTATTTGTGCTAAAATTTGTTTAACAAGTGGCGATTTTAAATCTATAATAATTGCAACACTAGTTAGTAGTTCAATTGCGTCTTTAACGGTTTTTGGAAAAGCGGTATTTAAAAGCATAGCAGTAAATAAATCAGATGATATTATAATGAAAGTGGGGAAATTTTTAAATTTTTTCAAAATAAAAAAGAAAAATAATAACAAAAAATAATAAAATTTTAACAAATTTATAAAAAATAGGGGTAATTAAATTTTTGCTCCTATTTTTTTGTTGTCCATATTTAGTATTATGCAAATAAAAACAATACTAAATATTGTGCTTGTATAAATATTCATGGGGCGTATGCATAAATTTGTATATTTATAAAAAATTTTTTGTATAATTATGCAAAATCGCTTGCATATTTATAAAATTGAGTGTATAATTATTTTACATACTTTGAATAAGTATAAATTTAAAGGAGAATTTTATTTATGGCACGCTCACTAAGACAAAATAAAATATTAGAAATAATTGCTAAAAATGAAATTGAAACACAAGATGAATTGGTTCAGTCTTTAAGAAATTTAAACTTTGATGTAACACAAGCTACAGTTTCTAGAGATATTAAAGAACTAGGATTAATTAAAATTTTGTCTGATAGCAAAAAATATAAATATGCTTATGTAGAAACCAACGAACAACAAATTTCTAACAAAATAGTTGGCATTTATAAAGAAGTTGTTATAAGTGTTAAAATTGCTTTAAATTTAGTTGTTGTTAAAACATTAAAAGGTTTCGCTAGTGGAATTTCAAGTTACATAGATAAAATGAATATAGATAAGTTAATGGGCACAGTTTATGGCGAAGATACTGTGATGTGTATAACCGAAAACACTACAGATGCTGAAAGTGTTTATGAAAAATTAATTAATATAATTTAAGACTTTTAATAAGTCTTTTTTTATTAAAATTTTAAAATCATAAACATTGTTTGATTTTCTTTTTTAATTATTATATAATTAAAGTATGTTAAAAACTATTAAGATAAAAAATGTTGCACTAATTAGTGAAGCAACAGTTAATTTTTGTTCTGGTTTAAATATTATAAGCGGGGAAACAGGTGCAGGGAAAAGTGTTTTGCTTGACTGTATCGGTTTAATTTTAGGTGCAAAAGCAGATAAAACCTTAATTAAAAACGGAGAAGAGTTTTTAAAGGTTGAAGGTATTTTTGAAGTCAGTAAAAAACCGAATATTGAAGAATTATTTAATGATTTAGACTTAGAGTTTGACGAATGCTTGATAATTTCTAGGAAAGTTACAATTGATGGCAAAAACGAAGTTAAATTAAATGGTCAAACTGTCCCACTAAGTTTTATTAAAAATATAACAAAACTTTTAATTGATATTCATTCTCAAAATGAAAATTTAGTAATATTAAATAAGCAAAATCAACTAAAACTATTAGACAACCATTTAAAAACTGATTTTAGCGAAATTACATCACTATATAATCAATTAAACGATATCAAAAAAGAAATTAGAGGGCTTGATAAAGATGATAGCATAAGAGCCAGGGAACTAGAACTACTTGAATATCAAATTAAAGAAATAGAAGATGCTAAAATTAAAGAAAATGAAGAAGAAGAAATAAAAAATGAGTTAATCTTATTAAAAAATTTAGAGAAAGTGTCAACTTCGGTTAATTCAATTAAAGATTATTACGATAGCGGTTTAACAAATATTTCTTCTATGATTAAAAAGATGCTTTTAGAAATAAATAATATTTCTAAGTATAACGATAATGTGAAAGTGCTTGAAGATAGAGTTAATTCGGCATATATTGACTTAGATGATAGTGTTAATGAAATTTTAAATTTATTTGATATTAATTTTGATGAAAACCATTTTAATGAATTAGATGAAAGGCTTGATTTATATAAGTCTTTGCACAAAAAATATGGCAATAGTTATGAAGATATAACTAAATATTTATGTGAAATAAAGGAAAAACGAGATAGTTTAATAAATGCTGAAGAAAGGCTAAATAATTTAAATAAGTTAAAAAATGATGTTTTAGACAAGGCATATATTCTAAGTGAAAAATTAACAGACAAACGAAAAAAATATGCTAAAACTTTTGAAAAAGAGATTCTAGAAGAGTTAAAAGAACTTTCTATGCCAAACGCAAAAGTTGATTTTAAGTTTAATGATTACACAAAAGAGAATTTTGAAGATGTTTTTACAAAAGAAGGTGCAGACATTGTTGAACTTATGTTTTCGGCAAATTTAGGGGAAAGTGTAAAACCTTTAAATTTAGTGGCTTCTGGCGGGGAAATTTCTCGTTTAAACCTAGCAATTAAGACTTTAACAAGTGAAAACGATAATATTGATACTATGATTTTTGATGAACTTGATACAGGAATTAGCGGTTCGGCTTCAGTAGCAACTAGTAAAAAACTTGCTAAAATCTCTAAAAATCATCAAATCATTGCGGTTTCTCATCTATTCCAAATTTGTGCTATGGCCGACAAAAACATTTTAGTCAAAAAAATAGAAAAAGATGGAAAAACAATTTCTCTTCCTGTTGAACTTAGTGGAGAAGAAGCAGTGAACGAACTTTGTAGATTTTTAAGTGTAGATGAAATAACTGAAGCTACAATAACTCATGCAAAAGAAGTCAAGGAGTATTTGGACAGTTATAAAAAATCAATTTAACAAAAATTGTAAGTTTGTTATAAGAATAATATTAAAAAAACTATTTAAACTACTTTCATAGTTGTAGAAAGGAGTTTTAGAAATGGTCAATAACAAAAAACTGATATTTTTAATACTATTTGTTTTAGTTATTGGCTTTTTTTTGTCTAATATTTCACCTTTAAGTCATTATACTTTTATGACTTATGCGGACCTTGATGACTTAAACTATGCTATAAATAATAAAACTTTTGGTGGGTTTTATTCTTTAAAAATAAATAACGATTATGTTAATGCGGATAATTCTAATAATTTAGTAAAAGTGGATATTAAACTTTTTAATGCTATAACGGTTAATTCTTTTTATGTGAATACTAATAAAGAAAAAATTTATGCTGGCGGAAATAGTATTGGCATAACATTAAACACAAAAGGTGTTATTTTAATGGGAAGTAATAGCATTATAACTAAAAATGGGCTTGTTGACACCTTAAAAGGTGGCGACCTTCAGGTTGGAGATACAATTTTAAAACTAAATGATGAGATTATATATAATATAGATAATATAACAGATATAATTAATAGAGAAGAAAATTTGGGGGAAAGGGTAAAAGTTACTTATGTTAGAAAAAATAAGGAATATGAAACCTATTTGTTACCTGCTCTCGATATAGAAAGTGGCGAATATAAACTTGGAATTTGGGTGAAAAATGATGCTAGTGGAGTTGGAACTTTAACCTATGTGAAAGAAAACGGAGATTTTGGGGCACTTGGGCATTCAATTAATGTTGGTGGAACTAAACAGGCCTATGAAATAACTACCGGTAAAGTATATAATTGTAGTATTATTGGTGTAAATAAAGGTAGAAAGGGAAGTGCTGGAGAACTAAAGGGCTTATTTTTACAGGGCAAAAATGTTCAAGGTGAAATTTCAAAAAATATTTCTACAGGTGTTTATGGGAATTTAGATTTAAACTCTAAACTATATGAAGAAGTTAAATCTAGGGAATATGAAATTGGTGGAAGATTAACTGCCAGACCAGGCAAAGCAAAAATTTTAAGTTGTATAAATGGAACAGAAGTAAAAGAATATGATATAGAAATAATTAAAACCAATTATCAAAATTCTTCTAAAGAAAAAAGCATGGTTATAAAAGTTACCGATAAAGAATTACTTGAAAAAACTGGGGGAATTGTTCAGGGAATGAGCGGAAGTCCAATAATACAAAAAGGTAAAATAATTGGAGCGGTAACCCATGTGTTTATAAATGATAGCACAAAAGGATTCGGATTATACTTGGATTGGATGATAAATAATTAATCATTTTTGTAAAGCCAACATTGTTTTTGTAAAAAAAAATAAATTTTTTAAAAAATGTCGTAATTTGCTTGATTTATTATTTTTTTTACATTATACTAATAAAACACACAACAAAAAGAGGGTATGTGTTATGTCAAATACAAATTATGCAATATTTTATTCAAGTGAAGATTATGATTCGGTTTTAAAAATAAAAGAAGCATGTAGTCAAACAAAGTTAAATTTATGTATAGAAACTGATTTCTATATCTTTCTTACCAAAGTAGTAAAATTAAAACCAAAATTTATTTTTATTGATGGGCTTATTAAAGATTTGAATATGTTACCACTAGATGTTTTGGATAATGATGTTTTAAAAGTCAGCACAAAAATCGCAATAATTAATTATAAATTAAATAAAGAATATATTGATGATATTAGCATTAATAATCTTTGTGGTTATATTTTAAATAGTAAAGTTTACTATATAAAGCCATCTATAAAAGTTGACATAGATTACATAAATAGTTTTTTATTAAAACTTAATTTTAGTTCTTCCCATAAAGGGAAAGATTATATTAAGGAATGTATTTCTTTAATTTTAGAAGATAAGCTTTCTTATAATTATTTGAATACAAAATGTTATCCGGTAATCGCAGGGAATTTTAGAACAGAAACAATTAATATTGATAGGGATATAAGAACAGCGATTAAAAGAGCATATGAAAATAGAAATAATGAGTATTGGGAAGAACTTTTCAATACTTCTTTTGATAAAATGCCAACTAGTAAAAACTTTATTTATATGTGTGTTGATAAATTAAAAGAATTATTTAATGGCGAATTATGTAAAATTTAATTTAATATAATAATATATGAATAATTTTTTCTATAAACTAAAAAGGGAATTTAAAAACCGTGTTAAAGAAAACAAACTCTTTTTAGTTTTTTTGTTTAGTTTTTTTATTTTAGGAATTGTAATTAGCATAATTTGCTACATTAAATTTAGAGATGTTATTACTATAAAGAATTTAACTGATAAATTCTTTATAGATTTTTTAAAAGGTCAAAAATCAATTTTTGGTTATTGTTTTCTTAAACTCTTAAAGTTTTTATTAATTTATTTCTTAGTTATATTGTTATGTTATAATAACTATTCTTGTTATTTAATATGTTTATATGTTTTATATTTTAGTTATAGTTTAATTTTTAATTTATGCTTAATTACTTTATGCTTTGGATTTTTCGGCTTTATTTATGGGTTATTATTCATATTAATTTTTGGTTTAATATACTTAATGTTGATTGGTTGTTTAAGCTTATTATGTAAAAATTGTAGAAATTGTAGAACCTATTTTGCTACTATTTGTGAAAATTATTTAGGGATACTTATCATATTAGGATTAACCTTAATCTTATTAATTTTAGAATTAATATTTATTCCAATGTTAACAAAAACTTTTATTATAGTTTTATGAATAAAAAAATGAAATTATCTAAAACTAACAAAAAGAGAGGAATTATGAAAAAAATTTTTATTAGTTTTATGTTAATTTTAATGACTTTGTTTTCTATTATTGGCGGTAAAATTTTAAGTGTTAATGCTGAAGAATTAAATTTTGATGCTAAAGCATATTTGTTAATGGATTACAATACTGGGAAAATATTACTTAAGAATAATGAAACTGACCACTTAGAAATAGCGAGCATGGTAAAACTTATGACATCGCTTATCACTATTGAGAAAATTCAAGCAGGGGAATTAAACTTAGACCAAAAAGTTATGGTTAGTGAGTATGCCGCTTCAATGGAAGGGTCAGAAGCGTTTTTAGATGCTGGAAAAGAATATACTATTAATGATTTATTAAAAAGTGTTATTATTGCTTCCGCTAATGATTCTAGTGTCGTTTTAGCCGAAGCAATTAGTGGAACAGAAGATAATTTCGTAAAACTTATGAACCAAAAAGCAAAAGACTTAGGTTTAGAAAATACTCATTATGCTAATGCTACAGGACTTCCAAGTGAAAATACACAATATTCTTGCGCTATTGATTGTGCAAAACTTTTAAAAGAAGAAATAAAGCATGAATTATATTTTAAATATTCAAATATCTGGATTGATGAAATAGTGCATGAAAGTGGCAGAAAAACTGAACTTGTTAATACAAATGTTTTAATTAGACAATATAAAGGGGTAGATATTGGTAAAACAGGTTTTACTGATGAAGCAGGCTATTGTTTATCAGCATCTTGCTTAAAAAATAATATGCGTTTAATTTCAGTAGTTATTGGCACTAAATCTACTAAAGACCGTTTTGCGATTTCTTCAACTTTATTAAACTATGGCTTTAGCAATTACGAAAACAAGAAAATATTAAGTAAAGATGATATAATTGAAAACAACATTAATTTAAAAGGTTCTAAAATTAAAAATTTAAAACTTAATTATAGTGATGACTTTTATTATTTAGCAAAAAAGGGCGAAAATGTAGATATAAAAGTTAAAACTGAATTACCTAAAAATTTAAAAGCACCAATTAAATGTAATGATATAGTAGGTAAAGCATATATTATAAGTGACGGAGTAGTTGTAGGCGAAGTAAATATAGTCTCTCAAGAAAATGTTGAAAAAATTACTTTTAAAGATAGTTTAGATAAAGTTGTAGAGAACTATAAAATTGCATAATTGAAGGAAACCAAAAACACTAAAACAAATAAGCGACCACAAAATTGTGGTCGCTTTATAATGTAGTGTTTTTGTTATTTTATATCTCGAGTTCTAAAGATATAACTTGTTAAGAAGTAGATAATAGCAGAGAATATAGTAATAATTGCAAAACTAATAAAGAAAGTCATATCATTACCAATAATTCTACTAAACATATTAGCAAGCAAATTATTGCTTTGACTAACCAAATGAGAACCAAAGTAAGCAAACAAGTTAGTGTTAACAAAAGGTAAAATTTTTAAAACTCCAATATTTGCTGAGAACACAGATAAAACGAATGAAGCAAAATAAACTAAAATTGCAACAACAATGCTACCAGCATTAGATTTAAACAAAGTAGAAATTGCTAAAGAAAATATGGCATAAAAAGTTATCTCTATAGTTTTACAAATAAATAATATTAAAATTACCAATATAGGACTTAAAGAAGTTACACTTGTAGCATTAAATATTAAAAGCATAGGCATACTAGCAAAACCGAATAAAATCCCACCAGTAATAAAGGTTATAATAAAGGTTATAAGCAAGAAAATTAATCCTACTAATATTGTAGCAAGTAATTTACTACCTAAAATTTTTCTTCGTGAATAAGGTCTTATGGCAAGTAGTTTCATTGTTCCGCTGGCATACTCTCCAGTTATCATGGTGGCACCTAAGAAAACTACATAAACAATTATAATAAAACTACAAATTTCTAAAGCAAAATACATAAAATCGTAAGCATTTGTTTCAAAGTTAGAAGTTACAGATAAACTTAAAGGATTTGCATATTCAAAAGCATATTTGTTTGTTTCTAAGTAATATTTACAAATGTTTTTTTGTTCATTTATTAAATATTTTGTTTTATATTCATAGTTACTAAATTGATAGAAATTTTGAATTTCGTTATCACTTAAATCTTTTAGGGCAGAACTATTAATAGTTGCTAATGTTAAATTATAAATATTTTCATTTGCTTGTTGATAACGAGTAATTAGTTTGTTGAATTCTTTTTTTGCTTCCAAACTTTTTTCGCTAGGATTTTCGTTTTTATAAGCAATAATTTCTTCTTCAATTTTTTGAGTGTTCTCTATGCCTTTTTCTAAATAAGTTTTGGCAATTTCAAGGTCTTCTTTTAAAGGGGAGAATACTTCCATTTTATTGATATAATTTTCAAGATTAATAAAAATATTTAAGCCATTTTCTTCAACTTCATTAATAGTTGCTGTATGAGTCATAGACGCAGTAAAAGGACGAGATAGGCAAGATGTTAAAAACACATCTAAATCGTTTTTATCGCTACTAGATAAAAGTAAATAGTAAAAACCATTACTACCATTTATATAAGAAGTATATAAATCGTTAAAATCCACTAAATCTGTCTTAAAAGCATTTCGTAAATTTTCTTTAGCGGTTAAGTCTTCGTCAGCACCACTATTAAAAACTTTTTTCCTGTAGTTTTGATAACTTCCAGTTTTTATGCTTTTTAATTTGTTTAATAATTCTTGTTTTTTACTAATTTCTTCATTTTCTATTTGATTTAAGTAAAAATTTATAATGTTAGTAGAAGAGTTAACATACGTAGTTTGTAAATAGTTTTTAGATAGGGTATTAGTTGGTTGAGTAGAACCAAAACTTGCATCATACATTTGACCAACAGTTGTTCCTGAAACAGAAACTACAGTATCATTTCGTTTTGCTGGTTTATAAATAAATATTGAAAGAGTTAAAGCAAAAACAAGCAAGGCAGTAATAACGAAAATTGCTGGTTTTAAAAATATTTTTTTTATTTCTCCATTAATTAATTTAATCATAAATTTTTCCTTATAAAATTTTTTGTTTTTTACCTTTATTTACAATTTCTAAAAAGATTTCTTCTAAATTTTTTGTAACTGAACTAATACCATAAATTGATAGACCTTTTTTAGTTAATAGCATAGTTATATTAGGTATATCTTTTTCAGTGGCTTCAATTACAACTCTATTACCAATGCAGAAAATAGGAGAGCCTTTGAAGTTTTCGTATAAAACTTTTCCTGCATAGTTAGGGTAGTCTACTTTAATAGAAATTTGTAATTTTGAGTTTATAGAATGTTGTAATTCATCTATGGTCTTATTTTCAATAATCATACCATTGTCAATTATTCCAACTCTGTCGCAAATTAATTCCATTTCACTTAAAATATGGCTAGATATTAAAATGGCAATGCCTTTTTCTTTAGCAAGTCTTTTAAGTAATATTCGCATTTCTTTTATGCCATTAGGATCTAAACCATTTGTAGGTTCATCTAAAATTAAAAGTTTAGGGTCGTGTAATAAAGCTTGAGCAATTCCAACTCTTTGTTTCATACCTAAAGAATAATTTTTAACTTTATCATTTATTCTATTTTGCATACCCATTAAACTAACAATTTCGTTAATTTTGTTAATAGAAATATTAGGGTAGAGTGATGCAAAGTATTTTAAGTTATCAATTCCACTCATATAACTATAAAGTTCTGGATTTTCTATTATTGCACCAACATTAATAATTGCTTTTTGAAAATGAGTTTGAACATTTTGACCACAAATATAAACTGTGCCACTTGTTGGTTTGCATAAGCCAGTAATAATTCTAATAATGGTAGTTTTTCCAGCACCATTTTGACCAATTAAACCATAAATTTCACCTTTTTTAATTTCAAAAGAAACATTATTTACTGCTGTTCTACTTCCAAATGTCTTAGTTATATTGTTTATGCTTAAAACTGTATTATTATCCACGATTTTTCTCCTTTTTTAATTTTATCATAAAAATAACTCTTTGTATATACTAATTTGAAAATCTTTTTAATTTAAAGCAAAAATATTTAATAATAGGGAATAAAACTATATTTAAACAAACTAAAACTTCCAATAATAGTTTTAAAACGAAATCACTAAAATTATAAGATGTCATGCCAAGTAAAATATTAGCACAAACTAAAAAAACTAAACATACTACAAAAATTAAAATAGTGTAAAATAAATTAGTTTTTAAATTAAATTTTTTTAATATTACTTTAAACTTATCTTCTTGATATATTTTTTGCATAATAATCACATAAATTAAAGATGCCAAAATTATAAGAGAATAAATAACTATTTCAAAAACTTTAATTTTGCCGTTTACAGAAAGAAGGGTTATAGACAAAACACTTTCTACAATTAATAAACTAGCCAAAATAAATGCCAAAAATGCATTTAATTTGTTAATATAAACATAATTAGAGTTTTTAATTAAACGATTATTCATCTTTTCGTATTCACGAACTTTAATGCCTTCTAAATTTACTTCATCATCAACTTTTGTTGCATTACTAATAACATTTTTTCTATGTAAGGTATCAATATATTGTTTTACGCTAGGGATATTGTTAGTGCCACTAGGAATGTTCATATCTGGATTGAAATAGGTATTATAGAATTGCTCTTTTTTAGGTTTTGGCGGAGAATTTAAAGTAATATTAACATTGTTAGAAACATCATATCTAGGTAGTTCTTGTTTTTTAGGTTTTTCTAATTTTTCTTCTAATGGTAACTCTTTTTCTATATCTTCTTTGGTAAAAGGAATTTCAACATCATTTTTTAAATTTTGATTAATGTTAGTAGGAGAGTCGGCTAGTAGATTACCGAATATATTTTCTAAGTTTAAATTTTCTTTATTAGGGCTTTCAGTAGCAATATTGCCTTCATCACTTTTTAAAATGTTATTAGGGTTAGTAAAGGAGTTGCTCAAATTTTCCACATAAGAATTCTTTTCTGTATATTTTTCAAAGTTAGTAGCATTATTGTTATTCAAATTTAAATTGTTAATACTTTCAGTATTACAAGTTGGTTTTTCTTCGGTTTTTTGCTCTAAATTTTGCTTAGGTTTAACAAAAACTATACTTTCAGTATTTTCTTTTTTATTATCAAATAACGATAAAATGTCTAAACTTTTTGTTTCTTTGTTTAAATTACTAGAATAACTATTTTGAGAATAACTATTGATTAATTCATCATATAAAGGTTTCTCTAAGTTTTCTATATATTGAGATTTATTAGTGTTTTCACTAGTTTTTTGCTTGGTTTCAACGCTTTTATCAATGCTATTTTCAACACTATCTTTTTCATTTTCGTTGCTAGGTTTTTCTTCTTCTAATATTTTATTTTCATTTTCAATAAACGAAGAATTTAGGAAAGTGTTTTCAATCAAACTTATACTAGAATTTTCGGCTTCGCTAATGTTTTCTACTATATTATTAGTATTAGTATTAGTATTAGTATTAGTATTAGTATTAGTCGTTTCAACATCATTTTGTTTAGTTGTTTCATCTAATAAAGAAGGAGTTTTTATTTCAACATTATTTTCATTACTGTTTATGTTGTTAGTATTACTGTTGCTTATATCACTTGAACTAGTATTAAATAGGGAAGAATCGAATAAACTTTGTTGCATAGGACTAACTTCATAAGCAAAAGGATTCTTTTTTATGTCATTATATGCATTACTAGGCGAGATATTATTATTTACATTGTTTTCTTGACTTTTTAAAACAGTATTTTCACTAGTAGTTTGAGTTTGGGAATTAATTTGTTGCTCATTAAAGTTTGATTTTACAACAGTTTCTTTAGGATTTGAGAAAATATCATCAATAAAATCTTTAGAACTATCCCAAGAAAAATTACTATTTTGAAGTTTTGCTAAACCTTTATTAGTAATAGAGTAATAGTGCCTACGAATGCCTAGTTCACCATCTTTCCAATAAGAAGTTATATGACCGCTAGCTTGCAAACGTTTTAATCCAGAATACAGACTTGCTTCTTTTAAAAAATATTTACCATTACTTTTAGTTTCAATTTCTTTATTTATTTCATAGCCATATTTATCTCCACTTTGTAATGCTTTTAATAATATATTATTTACACTTCCACGATTTTCTCCACTAACAATACTACTTTTCATAAATAAAACACTCCAAAAACTTATCTTTTGTTGTTATTATTATAAATAATAATAAAAATTTTGTCAATATTATACTATGCATTTTTTTGCATAGTAGTAAAAATATTTTAAAATTTGGTTAAATTGTGCTAAAATTAAAGTAATGATTAAGCCAGATAAAGTAAAATTAACAAATAGAAAAAATATTTCTATAAAAATAGATAGAAAAGGAAAACTTATAGTTTCAGCACCTAAAAATGCCGATTTAGACAAAGTTTTTAATTTTGTTAAGCGAAAAGAGAAGTGGATAACGGAAAAACAAACACAAATATTAAGCACTTTAAACTTAAATAACGATTTAATTAACTATGAAGAAGTTTTATTTTTAGGGAAGAAATACCCGGTTATTTTCATTAAAAATCAAACAGAGATTATACTTACCGAAACAGCGTTATGTGTTCCTATAAGCCTAAATTTTTCACGAGAAAGGATAGTAAAACAATTAAAACAATTCTACATTTCTAATGCCGAAGTAATATTGATAGATAGAGCAAAAGAATTACTAAAATATTTGAATTTATCTTGTAAAAGCATATCTATAATAAATAGTAAGGCAAAATGGGGTATGTGTGATAGCAATAAAAACATATATCTTAATTATAAATTGATGTTTTTGTCGCATAATTTAATAGATTATGTGATTTTGCATGAAATCACACACTTAATAGAATTGAATCATAGTCAAAATTTTTATAACGAGTTAAAAAAAGTATTGCCAAACTATAAGCAATACCAGCAAAAGTTAAAAAAATGTGGATTTTTACTAAATTTATTTACTTAAAAAATTGAAAAAGGTGGTTTAAACAAGGTTAGTTATAATATAAAACACAGTTATTATACAAAATATAAAGATAAAATATATAAAAAGTAAAAAATATTAATGATATAAAATAAAGAATAAAGTAAGTATAAAAAATTAGAGAAATCAATCTCTAATTTTATTTTTTTTGCAACAAATTATAAGTTAAAAACGAATTAGATATATAACAATAGCAGAGTAGTATTATAAAAATTAAAATATAAATTTATTCGCAAAATACAGATTTTACGAATAAATACCTATAAAATAATAGGAAAATTTAACATTTTTTAATTTTATACATTTTTTATTTATAATTATATATTTAATTTTATCAAATTTATTATAAATAATAAGATTGAATAGTATTCATTTACATTTTAAATATTAACAATATAAACAAAATTTATATAAGTTTTTCTTATTAAATCTTACTAATAATAATATTGTTAGTTGTTTTTGTTGTATATTTTATTTAACCTTACAAAAATATTTATTTAAGTGCTTCTAATTATCGTTATCTTGGTTATTATCACTAAATATTATAGTTTGGTTATTGATAAAGTTTCTACAATTCTTTAAAACAAGTTTGACATCTTGTGTTGTTATATAATGTTTTGCGAATAGTTTATAATTGTCGTCTATTAATTTTAAATTAGCCCCATCAACAAACTCATCTAGTTTATTTTGTTTATATTTTGTTAATATATAGTTATAACTTAACATAAAATCATCATAAACGTTATTATTTAATAACTCATTTGGTATATTATATAACAAATTTTCATAAAAATATAGGTTTTTACCTGCACAAATTTCTAATTTATTAATTAAGGTTAATTCTTTTTCTATTACCTTAAAAAATTTAATTAAATTGAAAAAATGGCCATTAGTTTTTTCATTTTTTTCTAATAAATTTTTATTCATAAGGTCTAAATTAAAATTGTAAGTTTTGCCTTTTAAGTTAAAATTTACTTCGCTAGAACTGGCTTTTTGAGCATTAAAAAACAAACAAAATTTATAATCTAAAAACTTTAGGTAAATATAGTTTTTTCGCATAAAAACTTTAAAGTTAGAGCCTTTTAAAACTAAATATTTAAATAGTGCATTTTGTAAATTTGTAGTAGTTGGCAAAACATTATTGTTAAAGTTAAAACTGTCTGATAATAACTTTCCTATTTCGCTTTTTTGTTGCCTTGAATTATTATATTCTAAGTCATTCTCGTTTGCATAAAAAACTTCAAACATTATATAGCAAAAATCATAGTATTCATAATTAGAACCTATTTTATAATCGCCAATAACCTTGTTTTTAAAGAAAATTAAATTATTATTATCTTTTACGACATGTTCAAAAAATGGCATTAAAAACTCATTTAGTTTATCTAAAACTAAATTGAATTCTTCAATGCTATTGGCATCGCTTTGTGAATTTTTAACAAATTCATCTATAAGCACTTTTTGGTCATCAGTCATTTATTTAACCTTTTCTATTTTTTCTTTTCCGCCCATATAAGGTCTTAAAACTTCTGGTATAGTAATTGAGCCATCTTCGTTGTAGTTGTTTTCTAAAAGAGCTATTAAACCCCTAGGACTTGCTAAAACAGTGTTGTTTAAGGTATAGACAAATTTTGTGCCTTCTTTACCTTTACTTCTTATTCCTAATCTTCTAGCTTGAGCATCGCCTAAAGTTGAACAAGAGCCAACTTCGAAGTATTTTTGTTGTCTAGGACTCCAAGCTTCTATATCACATGATTTAACCTTTAAATCTGCTAAATCTCCGCTACAGCATTCAAGTTGACGAACTGGAACATTCATATTTCTAAACACTTCTACGGTATAAGACCACATTTTGTTATACCAATCCATGCTTTCTTCGGGTTTACATAAAACTATCATTTCTTGCTTTTCAAATTGATGAACGCGGTAAAGTCCCCGCTCTTCTAATCCATGAGCGCCACCTTCTTTTCTAAAGCAAGGAGAATAAGATGTAAGAGTTATAGGTAAATCTTCTTCTTTAATAATTTGGTCTTTAAATCTACCTATCATAGAGTGTTCGCTTGTTCCAATTAAATATAAATCTTCGCCTTCGATTTTATACATCATAGCGTCCATTTCAGCAAAACTCATTACACCTGTTACAACATCACTTCTTATCATAAATGGTGGAATTGCATAAGTAAAGCCTTTATCTATCATAAAATCTCTTGCATAGGCTATCATTGCTTCATGAAGTCTTGCAGCATCGCCAAGTAGATAATAAAAACCATTACCGCTAGTTCTTCCAGCACTTTCTTTGTCTAAACCATTAATGCTTTCAAGAATATCGGCATTATATGGAATTTCATAACTAGGAACTCTAGGTTCTCCATAACGCTTTACTTCAACATTTTCACTATCATCTTTGCCAACAGGAACGCTACTATCAATTATGTTTGGAATAACCATCATAATTTTTTTGATTTTTTCATCAATTTCTGCTTGTTTTGTTTCGGTTTCAGCAAGTTTGTCGGCATCTAATTTAACTTTAGCTTTTATTTCTTCGGCTTCAGCAAATTTTTTGTCTTTCATAAGCATACCAACTTGACTTGAAAGAGTCTTTCTTTCAGCACGCAAATTGTCGCCAAGTTGTTTTAATTCTCGGTTTTCTTTATCTAGTTCAATTACTTCATCAACTAAAGGTAATTTTTGGTCTTGAAATTTTTTTCTTATATTTTCTTTAACTAATTCTGGTTGTTTTCGTATTAATTCTATGTCTATCATTTGTTTGCTCCTAAAATTTATTTATAAATATATAAATAATAATATTTAACAAAAAAATTGTCAAATAAAATTCACACAAAATTATAATTTAGGAAAAATCTTGAATATTGATTAAGAAAACAAATTGCACAGTATGTTTGCATAGTATTATGCATAGTGCTATGCATAATACTATGCAAGTCAAATATCATAAAAATTTATTTGATTTTTCGCTAAATTATGGTATAATTAAAACATGAACGATTACTTTATTGAAAGAAATAATAAAAATGCCATATTACTTAAAAAATTAAAAAGTGAACTACCCTATTTTTGTGAAGAATTTTTTTTAGGAATTGATAGTAAAACTAGTATGTTAACTAAAGTTAATTATGCTAGAGATTTGAAGATTTTTTTTAACTTTTTAGTTACTGAAGTTTATGAATTTAATGGTAAAAGTATAAAACAATTGACGGTTGATGACTTAAATAAAATAACATCTACTCATTTAGAGTTATATTTAGATTATTTAAGTTATTATGTAGATGATGAAAATTTAAGCCGTAGTAACTCGAATAAAACCAAAGCAAGAAAACTATCAAGTTTGCGTTCTTTTTTTAAATATATGTATAAAAAAGAGCGAATCAAGGAAAATGTAACAACTAAAATAGACCTACCGAAAATAAGCGAGAAAGAAATAATAAGACTTGACATAAATGAAGTTGTAAATATGTTAAATTTAGCCGAAAATGGTGAAGGTTTTACTAAAAATCAAAAAGCATTTTTTGAAAAAACTAAAGAGCGAGATTTTGCTATGCTAAGTTTATTTTTAGGAACTGGAATTCGTATAAGTGAACTTGTAGGACTTAATATTAATGATTTTAACTTTGAAGATAATAGTTTTGTTGTAACAAGAAAAGGTGGAAGTAGAATGATTTTATATTATTCTACAGAAGTAAAAAACGCACTAGTTAATTATTTAAAATTTCGACAAGATAATGAAAAAGATTTAAAAGAAGATGACCCATTTTTTGTTTCTCTTCAAAAAAAGAGAATTAATGTTCGAAGTGTTGAAAATTTAGTAAAAAAATATGCAAAAATTGTTACTCCCCTAAAAAAAATTACTCCACATAAATTGCGTTCTACTTTTGGCACAAATTTATATCAAGAAACTAAAGATATTTATGTAGTTGCTGAAGTTTTAGGACATAAAGATATAAATACAACTCGAAAACATTATGCGGCACTTAGTGAAAATATTAGGCGTGAAGCACTAACAAATGTGAAATTAAGAGATGATGATTAATATTTATAAAATTATTTAGTATTTTATTTAAAAATAAAACAAAAAAATATTTATATAATAAAAAAAAGGAAGAAAATTATTCTTCCTTATGTTTTTTAATCTCACTAGTTGCTAGTTTATCGCAAATATTATTATAGTTATTATCGGCATGACCTTTAACTTTTACAAATTTATAGTTATGAATTTGTAATAATTCTATTAATCTTAGCCATAAATCTTTATTTAAAACATCGGTTTTTTTAGAAGTTTTAAATCCGTTATTTTGCCAAGAAGTTATCCAGTTTTGTATAAAAGCATTACAAACATAAGCACTATCACTATAAACAGTTAAATTGCAAGGCTTGTTAATTGCCTCTAACCCTTTAATAACAGCAGTTAGTTCCATTATATTGTTTGTGGTATTTTCGCTATAACCACTATCTTGTCTTTCTTTGTTTTTACACTTTAAAACAAAACCCCAACCACCAGGACCTGGATTTCCACTACAAGCACCATCAGTATATAATTCTACATCTAATAAATTTTCCATATAACTCCTAAATTAATTTGATTTCAATTCCACAAACTCCAAATTTTTGTTGTTCTTCTTTAGAATAATAAAGATTCATATCATCAGGACTTGCGGATTCATTTTCTTTGTATCCTAATTTAAGTTTATCAAAATTTTTATAAAGTTCATTAAAATTTTTAAATAAAAAAATATTTAAGACTTTTACCATAATTGTTTCGCCAGTAACTATATTAGTAAAAATTATCTCGTCGCCAACCTTAATAAGTTTACGCTTTTCATCGTAAAGTCGCATTTCAATAGTTTTTTCATTATTTTTAATAGAATTGAATGGTCTATCTTGCAATTTTAAATTATGAATATTCATATAAAGAGTTTATATAAAAAGAATAAATTTGTCAATTTAATAATTATAAAAGTTAAAAAAAAGTTCTAAATTAATAGAACTTTTTTAATTATTTTGCATATTCAATGCAACGATTTTCTCTTATTACATTAACTTTAATTTGACCTGGATATTCCATTTCTTCTTCTATTTTTTTAGCAATATCTTTAGCAAGGAACATAGCATCATCATCACTAATTTCTTCAGGTTTAACTATAACACGCACTTCTCTACCAGCACTAATTGCGTAAGACTTATCTACACCTTTAAAGCCATCAGCAATACTTTCTAATTGCTCTAATCGTTTAATGTAATTTTCAATGCTTTCTCTTCTAGCGCCCGGTCTAGATGAACTAATTGCATCTGCTGCTTGAACTAAAACTGCTTCAATACTATGGAATTCGACATCTCCATGGTGTGCTTCAATACAGTGAATTACTGCTTCGCTTTCTTTATATTTTTTTGCTAAATTTACACCAATTGAAACATGGGTTCCTTCGGTTTCATGGTCAAGTGCTTTTCCTAAATCGTGTAATAATCCGCCACGCTTAGCAACTTTAACATCTGCACCAATTTCGCTGGCAAGAAGTCCAGCAATATAGCATACTTCTAAACTGTGTTTTAAAACATTTTGACCATAACTAGTTCTATATTTTAATCTACCTAAAGTTTTTACAATTTCTGGGTGAAGTCCATTAACATCGGCTTCAAAAACAGCATTTTCACCTGCTTCTTTAATGCTTTGGTCTATATCTCTTTTTACTTTTTCAACAACTTCTTCAATTCTAGTTGGGTGGATTCTTCCATCCATCATAAGTTTTTCCAAACTTTGACGAGCAACTTCTCTTCTTATTGGGTCAAAAGCAGAGATTACTATTGTTTCTGGAGTGTCATCTATAATTAAATCAACTCCAGTTGCATTTTCTAATGCCTTAATATTTCTACCTTCTCTACCTATTATTCTACCTTTAATTTCTTCGTTAGGAAGAGTAACTGAAGTAACAGTAACTTCGCTTGTATGGTCGGCAGCACAACGTTGAATTGCTTGAGTAATCAAATCTTTTGCTTTTTTATTGGCGGTATCTTTTGCTTCGTCTTCAATATCTCTAACCATTTTAGCAGCAGATTTTCTAGCATCTTCTGTCATTTGATTAATAAGCATAGCTTTTGCTTCTTCTTTGCTTAAAGAAGAAACTCTTTCAAGTTCTTTATTGATATTATTTTTAGAAATTTCAAGTTCTTGTTTAGAATTATCAATTTCTTTTAATTTCAAATCAATATCAAGTTTATTTTTTTCGATTAAATCACTTTTACTATCTAATTGTTCTTCTTTTTTATTTAAAAATTCTTCTTTTGCATAAACTTTTTCTTCTAATTTTTGAATTTCAAGTCTACGTTCTCTAATTTCTTGGTCTACTTCAATTTTAAGTTTATGTGCCTCTTCTTTTGCTTCTAAAACGGCTTCTTTTTTAACATTTTTTGCTTCTTGTAATGCCTCTTCTAATATTTTAGATGCACTTGCTTTGGCTTTAGATAATTTTGTGTCAACGACAATTTTCATTAAAATTGCACCACAAATTAAACCGATGGCAAGTCCTGAAAATAACCAAAAAAGTATTGGTCCAGCACCAACTGAAAAAATAGAAGTAGAAAGTAAGTTTAATAACATATACTTCCCTCTATTTTTAAAAATTTATATATAAAAACATAAAGTTAAATTCTATATATATACTATAATCATAAATAAATCATATAAAAAAGTCAAACAAATTATAATTTTTTTTGAAAATTAAAAATATTAATGTAAAATTTCGCCAAAATTAATAAATTTTAAATTTTTCAAATAAAAAAAATGGTGAATAAAATCACCATTTTTAGAAAATATAATCGTTAGTTTCACCATTAAATTCATTAATTATTTCTATAATTTTTTTATTAGTTTTAATTGGTTTACCTTTAAACAAAACACTTTTAAAGCAGTCATTACAACCTTTAACATTGTAAAAATCAACTTTATAAATTTTATCGTTTTGCTTTTCACTAGAATTTATATATGTTTTATTCTTTGAAGGTAAAACATACTCTCCTAAAACTATAACATTTTTTATTTTATATATAAAATAATCAACAGGTTTTACTGTTCCATTTTTTACTGGAGGGAATTTTTCTTCTTTAACAACTATGTTATTATCTATGTCTAACACTAAAAATATTTTCCTATTATCTTTTTTATCAAAGGTATAAAAAGAATAACCTTTCCCTAAATATTGAATGTGGATATCATCAAATTTCATAATTTTGCTCCTAAATTTTGTATTTATATATTAACAAAATTTATTTGGTTTGTCAATACCGATTTTAAAAAATTTAGCATTAAATTTCAATAATTTCTACAGTATTAATTGCATCACTTATTAAATTTTCAATATCTAATTTGCTTTCTTCGTTTAATACTCTATCTAGTTTTGGTTTTATTATAGGATTTTTAGGTAAAAATACTGTGCAACAATCTTCATACGGTAAAATTGAAGTATCGTAAGTATTAATTTTGTTAGCAATTTCAATTGTTTCGTCTTTATCAAAAGCAATTAATGGTCTTAATACTGGAATTAACTTGATTACACTATTAGAACTCGTTAAACTTTCTATTGTTTGACTTGCAACTTGACCTAAACATTCGCCTGTAATAATTGCTTTATAATCGTATTTTTCACTTAGTCTTTCAGCGATTCTCATCATAATTCTACGCATTAAAGTTATCATATAATCGCCATCACAGTTTTTATGGATTTCTTCTTGAATTTTAGTAAAACTTACAACAAAAAGTCTTTTCATGTGGGTATAAGGTTTAATTAATTTTGCTAAACTTATAACCTTATTTTTTGCATTTTCGCTAGTATAAGGAAAACTATGGAAGTGAAGTCCATCAACAATCATGCCCCTTTGAGCAATTTTGTAGCCAGCAACGGGACTATCAAGCCCGCCAGAAAGAAGAAGTAGTCCTTTCCCTGCACTACCTACAGGCATTCCGTTTAAACCTTTAATCACATTACTAAAAATATAAGTTTTCCCGCTTTCTCTAATGTCAATGCAAACTTCAGTTTTATATGTGTGTAAATCTACTGTAAGATTTTCGCCATTATCAAAAATTATATTTCCAATTATTTTAGAAAATTCAGTTGAATTAATAGGAAATTTTTTATCTGCCCTATTAACACTAACTCTAAAACTTGTATTTGATAACTTAAAATTATTAAAATACTTTTCAATATTTTCAACACTTGTTTCTATTTCGTCTGCAACACTCAATGAATAAATGCCAAAAACTGTTTTTAGTCTTTTTATAAATTCATTTAAGTCTTCTTCATTAAAGTTTGATATCAAATATCTTGTATGAGAAAATTCAATTTCAAAATTTAGCCCTTTTAAAGCCGATTTTATGTTATTTAATAATAACTTTTCAAAAAAATGTTTATTATTTCCTTTTAAATGTATTTCACTATATCTTATTAATATTACTTTTTTCATTAACTTAATTTTTCCTTTAGTTGTATTATTATTTGTTCAAATTCTTTATAGAATATATCAATTTCTTTTTTTGTGTTATATTTAGAAAAACTTAAACGCAAGTTTCCTAAAATTGAAGCTTTTGATTTGTGCATACTTTCAAGTATTCGATTTCCGCTTTTTTTACTACTACAAGCACTTCCAAGCCCTACACAAATATTTTTTTCGCTAAGCATGTTTAAAATTGTTTCTGCATTAAGCCCTAAAACAGATAAACTTATTATAAACGGAGAGCCAAAACTAGAAGAATTAATTTCTATATCTTTGTTATTTTTAATTTTTTCTAGTAAATAATTTTTTAATTCTAAGGCATGAGTATAATTTAAATTTTGATTTTCTTCTGCTTTTTTAATCACATCATAAAACGAAAATATTAAAGGTGCATTAGTTGTTCCACTACGAATATTAAATTCTTGTCCCCCACCTAAAATTAAAGGTTTTAAAGTTTTAATATTTTTTGCATAAAACCCTGCTATACCTTTTAATCCATGAATTTTATGACTACTTATCGTATAATAATCTAAGTTACTTAAATTAACTTCTATTTTGCCAAGAGCTTGAACACCATCGGCATGAACTAAGGTTTTAGGATTAATTTCTTTAATTTTTTTAGCAAGAATATTTACATTATTAATTGCCCCAGTTTCGTTTGAAACATTAATGATAGAAACAAATTTTGTATTGTTATTTATGCTACCTAGTAACTCATTTTCATTAATTGTGCCATCAGGGTTACTTGAAATGAAAATAACTTTTCTACCTTCTTGCAATAATTTTGTTGCATAGTTGTAAACACTTGGGTGTTCTAGGCTTGAAAAAACATATTCTTCATTTTTATTATTTGTAACAACACTATTTAAAATAATATTATTTGCCTCGGTTGAAGTTCCAGTAAAAATAAAAGTTCCATTTGTATCGCCTTTTAATAATTCTACAATTTTTTTTCGAGTTTCTTCAATTTTGCTTGATATATCTGTGCTTACTTTATATAAAGCACCAGGATTAAAATAATATTTATTTTGGTATTCATTAAATTTATTTAAAATGTCGTTATCTACCATTGTTGTTGATGCATTATCGAAAAATATCATAATATTAGTATAACAACAATTTATTTTTTTTACAAGTTTTAAGGCACTAAATTTAATAATTTGCCTAAATTATTAGAATTAAAATAGACATCAGGAATTTCGCCTACTATAACACTCTCGCAAATTAAAATAGAAGTTGAAGTTTTAACAGTATTATTTTTAATCGGCATAATAATATTTACATTAGTGTCAATATCAACATAAAGTTTATGAAGAGTTTGGTTAATTCCTGCTTCTATAAACTCACTTTTAAAATTACAAACAACATCTCCAACAGGTATTAATTTTATATTTATAGATGGACCTAAACCATTGAAAATAGTTATTCCAGAAAAAGTCCCAATAGGAATATTTATTCCGTCAGCACCTATTTTTTCTAGTTTGATTTGACTTGTTTTAATTAAGTCTTTAGTAAGCATGTTAATTTGTATAGAATTTGCTTGAATTAAAACAATTTTGCCATCATTATTTGTTGTAATATTAACTAAATTATCGTAAATATTTTTATTTGTAACTAACTCACTTACGGCATTATTTACAGCCTTAACACTTAAAGCCCTAACTTTACTTTCGCTATACTCAAACACTATTCTATTAATGTTTGTCCCAAAATAAAAAATTAAAAAATTTAATATTGTTATTACTAAAATTAAAATACATATGCGTTTTCTTCTTTTTTTCTTATCAACAATTTTTTGCTTTTTATTTTTACTAAATAATTTCATTACTATATTTTATTAATAAATTAATCTATAAATTACTACAAAAATATAAAAAATATTTGTAAAAATATAAAAAATGTTTTATCATATTAATATGAAAGATAACTTAAATGATAATAAATTAAATATTGCCATGGGTATTGATAGTTACTTACCAACAGTAGATGGCGTTGTTCAATGTATGCACAATTATTGCACAATACTTAGTAAAACTAATAATGTTGTAGCATTAGCCCCT
>CAKVHZ010000016.1 GCA_934754445.1 uncultured Clostridia bacterium
CTGTGTTTCGGTTAACCTGTGTTTCGGTTAACCTGTGTTTCGTTCTCTATATATCCTTTGTTGTAATTTAGTCTTCCTGTATCTATTAAAAATATTCGCATTTTTTAACATTCCTTGTCAAGTGTTTTTACATATTTTTTAAAAAAGTTTAAATTTTCTTTTTTTATATGTTTTTAACTATATTTTTAATTACATCTACTGTTTTTTTGTTTCTTATTTCTGCCACTAGCACTTTCGTTGGGGTAAATCGGGTTTTTATAGCCCTGTTTTTAAAAAATTATGAGTTAAATTTGCTATCGCAAGTTAAATTTTGCTTATGCACAAAAAGGGGCTTAAGCTAGGAGTGTATATGAAATACATGACTAGTTTAAGCCCCTTTTTAGTAACGCAGTATTGCGATGTTTATTGTTCGTTTATTCGCCTTTGAATGGTAACAAACTCATAACCCTTGCTCTCTTTATAGCACGAGCAAGTTCTCTTTGGTGTTTAGCACAAACACCTGTTTGACGACTTGGTAAAATTTTACCTTTTTCAGTAACATATTTTCTTAATTTGTTTACATCTTTATAATCTATAGTTTCAACTTTATCTACGCAGAAAGAACAAACTTTTCTTTTAGGTTGTTTGTAGTTCTTTTTAGGTAGTTTATCGTCGCCATCATCTATAATAACTTTTTTATCAGCCATGTTTTATCTCCTTTTATTAGAATGGAAGGTCATCGCCATCATCTTTGATAGGTTCTAGTTTAGTAACTTCTTCTCTCTCTTCTACTCCACCATTTCGACTACAAACGAATTCAACTTCATCTGCAACAATTTCTGTTACATAACGTTTAGTTCCGTCTTGTGCTTCGTAACTACGAGTTTGAATAGAACCTACAACTGCGGCTTTTGAGCCTTTCTTTAAATATTTATGACAGTTATCTGCCAAGTTTCTCCACACAACAATGTTTAAATAATCTGTATCTCTTTCCCCTTCAGCATTAGTAAATTTTCTAGAAACTGCTAAAGAAAAACGACAAATTGAAATTCCACTTGTTGTTTGAGTTAATTCTGGGTCTTTTGTTAAATTCCCAATAATAATTGCTTTATTCATAATTTCTCCTTATGCTACTTTTTTAACAAACATACTTCTAACAACATCTTCTATTAAAAGTAATTGTTTTTGAACTAAGTTAGGAACATTTGAAGCACATTCTACATTAAATAGAACATAATATCCTTCATTTTTAAAGTTGATTTCATAAGCATATTTTTTACTACCAACTTTTTCAATGTTTTCTACTTTACCGCCGTTAGATTCAATTAAGCCTTGAATTTTATTAATCATATCTTCTTTAGCTTCATCTAACATACTGTTTGATAAAATAACCATTAATTCATATTTATTCATGTTATACCTCCTTATGGACTAATCGACTCAAATTGAGTAAGGAACAGTAAAAACTATTCATTAAATGATAACACAAAAATTTTTATATTGCAAGTATTTTTTTAAATAAAAATTTTTAATACAAATTAATAAATATGCTTAATTAAATTATTTTTTAATAATTAGAATATTTAACTTCTCTTCAAAAATTTTTAAAGAATTTATATAATGAAAATATTTAGGAGAATTTTATGAAGAAAAAATGCCTATGGGACCCGCTGGTGAAAAAGGAGAAACAGGACCTAAAGGCGATAAAGGAGAACAAGGTGCTGCTGGGCCTTCAGGAATAACTCCGGACATTAATGCAACGATATATAATATGGATTCTCAACAAATCTCAAGTGCCGAACTAACATTAGTTCTAATAACATATTGAATTGCTTATTAAATTACTCTTCATCAAAAGTATAACTAATCTATAAGTATTGCATAAATTTATTTAAAGTGCCATTTAAAAAACCAAATTTATTTAAGACTTACAAAAATGATAAAAAAATATATTTAATAAAATTTTAATAAATAAAATAAACTTTGTTATTCATTCGCTTGTTTTGATTTTTTTAATATATTATAATGATTTTATTAAAGGAGTAAATTTATGAAATGTAAGAATTGTGGAGCAGAAATATTAGATTCTGCAAAATTTTGTAACTATTGTGGGACAAAAACTGAAGCATATAACAATGCACTAAAAGTTATTAGTTCATTCACTATTGAACATCGTGGTTTTTTTATTAAAGGTATTCCTGAAACAAATTTTCAAAAAAACGACACTTTAAAAAATGTAAGGACTGGAAAAACTTATTCAGTATGTTATATTGCTACTGAAAAAGGAAAACTTTTAAAAACAACCAAATTAGGAGAAATTTGCTTAGTAAATTTAGTTAACGCAAATAGCCTTGACTTTAATGCTGGAGATATTTTAACAAAATAATAATTTTAAACTTGAAATATCCAGTTTTTTATTAATTTAGACTTTCTTTTCATTTAAAATTAATTAAAAATATTTCAACAAAAAAAGTTTTGCTAATTTGCAAAACTTTTTTATTTGTTAATTCAAACTTTCAAGAACATCATTCATTTCTTTATCAACATCTATATTCTCTTTAGAATACTTTTCTTTTTTTATTTCTTTTAATGCTTGTTCTAATTTTTCTAAATCTGCTTGTTTCATATTTTTTTTAGCAACTATCGCATCTAATAATTTATCTATGTCCACTCCTTCAACTTCTTCAGCAAAACGACGAATATAATGGGCATCTTTGGTTGCTATTAAAGCGTTTGTTAATTTATCTTTGTCTGCTCCTTCAACATCTTTAGCAAACCGAAAAATATATTCTGCGTTTTTTGTTGCTATTAAAGCGTTTGTTAATTTACTTACATCTGCACCCTTTATAAATGCAAAATAATAAATGTAATAAGCCTTTTTTGCGGCAATAATTGCGTCTGTTAATTTATTTATATTTGCACCCTTTATAAATCTTGCAAAATCATAGATGTCTCCAATGACTTTAGTATCAATTATTGCATCAGTTAATTTTTCTATATCTGCTCCTTTTATATTTTTAGCGAAATCATAAACACATTTAGCATAGGAATCAATAAAGTCAGCATCTTTTGATTTAATCAATGCATCTGTTAATCTACTTATATCCGCTCCTTTAACACCTAGAGCAAAATAATAAATAAAATCAGTATCTTTGGTTGCGATTATTGCATCAGTTAATTTTTCTATGTCTACTCCTTCAACTTTTTCAGCAAAATCACAAATATACTCAGCATCTTTTGTTGCAATTATTGTATCTTCTAATTTGATAAACTTTTCTGTTCTTCCTTTTTTGCTAAAATATTCATTCGCCACTTTAATAATCTTTTTAATATCTATATCAATCTCCTTATCCATATCAAACTCCTTTTTATTGATTTTATTATAATATATATTGTCGTGCTTGTCAATACCCAAATTTATTTAAAACTATAAAAAATAATAATATAATTTAAAACATTTCAACATAAAAAAAGTTTTGCTAATTTGCAAAACTTTTTATTTGTTAATTCAAACATTCAATTATATCGTCCATTCTTTTATCAACACTTGCCATTTTTTTAGAAGATTCGTTTTTAATGATTTCTTTTAATACTGGTTTTAATTTGTCTAAATTTGCTCCTTTAACATCTTCCGCAAAAGAAATAATATATTTAACATTTTTTGTGGCAATTATTGCATCGGTTAGTTTTTCTTTATCTGCTAGTTCTATATCGCAAGCAAAATTATAAATATAGTAAGGGTCTTTTGCATCTATAATTGCATCGGTTAACTTACTAATATCTGCTCCTTCAACTCTTTTAGCAAACTCATAAATATACTCAGCTCTTTTGGTTGCTATTATACCATCAGTTAATTTATCTATGTTTGCACCTTTAACATCTCCAGCAAAGGCATAAATATAGACTGCACTTTTTGTAGCAATTATAGCATCAGTTAACTTAGTTATATCTGCCCCTTTAATATCTCTAGCAAATTTATAAATAAGTTCAGCATCTTTTGAACCCATCATACCTTCAGTTAATTTAATTGGATCTGCCCCCTCAACATTTTTAGCAAAACTAAAAATAAATCCGGCATCTTTTGTTTCTGCTATTGCTTTTGATAATTTACTTGCATCTGCACCTTCAACATCTCTAGCAAAGCTATAAATATATTTAGCATCTTTGGTTTCACATATTGCGTCTGTTAATAAGTTTATATCAGCTCCTTTAATATCGTAAGCAAAATTATAAATATATTTAGCATTTTTTGTATCGACTATAGCATCGGTCAATTTGCTTATGTCTGCCCCGTTAATACTATTAGCAAAGTAATAAATATAATCACTTTCTTTTGTAGCAATTATTACATCGGTTAACTTACTAATATTTGCTCCCTTAACATCTCTAGCAAAATAATAAATAAATTGAGTATTTTTTGTTGCGATTATAGCATCGGTTAATTTATCTATGTCCGCCCCTTTAACTTCATCTGCAAAACTATAAATATATTTAGCATTTTTTGTATCAACTATAGCATCGGTTAATTTACTTACATCTGCTCCTTCAACTTCTTTAGCAAATCGATAAATATACTCAGCATCTTTAAGTGCTATTATATTATCTTCTACCTTAATAAATTTTTCTGTTCTACCTTTCTTTGCAAAATATTCATTCGCAACTGAGCAAATTTCTTCTATGTTCATATTAGCCTCCCCTTTAATTATCGTTATTATAACATAAAATTATATATTTGTCAATACACATTGTTAATTTAAACTACATTAATTTTGTTATTTTCAATAAAAATTTATTATACAAATTAGTTATATATTCTATTTTATTAACTAGTTTATTAAACTTATCTTCACAAAAATTTTTATGAATTTATATAATAATATATTTAGGAGATATTTATGAAGAAAAAAACTCGTAACGACATTTTAATTTATAAAAAAGGTTGCAAAATTCCAATTTACCCTAATAAGTTTAGAAAATGTTTAGTAGGTGCAACTGGTGCTAGAGGCAGAAGTGGTGCAACTGGTGCCACAGGGGCAACGGGAGCTACAGGAGCTACTGGTCTTACTGGATTAACGGGCGCTACCGGTGCCACTGGTCCAACAGGTCCTACTGGGGCTAGAGGACCTAGTGGTGAAAATTTAGAAGTAAGACAGACCACAACCTTAACCCCTAATGAAAACGCAAAAGTAACATCTTTTCATGACGGAAATACAACTTATTTGGATTTTTTTATCCCTCGCGGAAAAGATGGTGTTCCCCAAACCATAAATGCTGGAACTGTAACAAAAGTTGAAGCAGACGAAAATGCCGAAGTTACTGATAGAGTAGAAAATAACATTCACTACTTTGATTTTAAAATACCTAAGGGAGAAAAGGGAGATGTTGGACCAAAGGGAAATCCTGGACCTAAAGGTGATAAAGGCGACAACGGAAAAGATGGAATTAAAGGTGACACTGGTCCTAAGGGTGACACTGGTCCTAAGGGCCTTCCCGGAGAAATTGGTCGAGGCGAAATGATTTCTATAGACACTACCGAAACAATAGAACCCAATGAAGATGCTCAAGTTTTAGATAATTTTGAAAATTTAATTCATCACTTAACATTTTATATCCCAAAAGGTGCAACAGGTCCTAAAGGAGAAAAGGGCGATACTGGAAAAGAAGTTATACTTGCTGGAACAACAACACAAGTTGCTGAAAATGAGCCCGCTAAGGTTAATGACCGCTATGAAGGAGATGTCCATTTTTTCGATTTCCAAATTCCACAAGGCAAAACCGGACTTAAAGGTGACACTGGACCTAAGGGTGAACAAGGAGCAGCGGGTCCACCAGGGTCTACAAACAATATCAATGCAACAATATTTAATTCCGAAACTCAATCTATTTCTAATTTAAAACCATTAACTTTTGGAAAAACCTTAACACGAAATGCTTTAATTGTAAATGATACATCTATAACTATAACTTCCCCAGGAACATATATTATAGCGTTTTCTATAAATAATGGGTCGAGTGCAACTGCTGGTGAAAGTATAGGTGTGTATAAGAACAATGTTTTAATAGAAGGAACGACTCGACCTTTAACATCTAGCACAAATGTTAGTTGCATTTTTGTAACCGCTTTAAGCAGAAACGATATTATAACTTTAGCACCAACCCTATCTCAAAGTAAAAACCTAACCAATTCAGGTGCACCAAGTGCAATGCTAACAGTAATACAAATTGCATAAAAAACTGACATTGTTAAAAAACCCCATTACGTTGTTTCCTAATGGGGTTTTATATACAAAAACTTTTAATAAAATTTATTTTTTAAATACTAAAATTGCTTTTGCACCTAATGTTATAGTTGATGAGATTAATGTAAATCCTTCCTTTTCCATTTCATTACATTTTTGTTCAATTTTAATTGCCATTTTTTTAGCTACTGGAGTATAATTTATAACTTCTGTTTTATACATCTTTACTCTCCCTTTTTAAATTATTAAATCAAAATTATATTATATTTCAAAACAAAACTTTACTTTCTTTGAAAAATATAAAAACTAAAATTATGTTTTAAAAAGCCTAAATTAACAAGATTTTATTTGGAGCAAGTAGCGGGAATCGAACCCGCAACTAAAGCTTGGGAAGCTCTCGTTTTGCCACTAAACTATACCTGCATGGAGCTGGTGATGAGAGTCGAACTCATGGTCTTTCGATTACGAATCGAGTGCTTTACCTACTAAGCTACACCAGCATTTAAAGCAAAAAGTGTTTACTTCTTGCTTTGTTTGAATGCTAAAATTTATTTTCTTGAAATTTTTAGTGTTACATCTTTTTCGTTAACTTTAAATGTTACTGAATATTCTGGATTAGTTAATGCTTTATTTTCTGTGGATAATGTTTCTTCCATTATTTGTGGAATAAATTTATCTATAACTCTTTGCATTTCACTACTACTTGATGTTAAATCTAAAATAATTCTGTCTTCTATTTTAAAACCAGCATCTTTTCTCGCAACTTGAATTTGTCTAGTTATTTCTCTATAATAACCTTCTTCCAACAAGTCTTGAGTTAAAGTTATATCTAGGGCTACTACATTATTGTTTTCAATAGATATTGCAAATTCTTCTTTAGGTAAATATTTAAGTGTAAAGATATTTGCATCTTGAGTTTGTAAACCTTTTAAACTTACTGTATGTTTTGTTTCAAATTCTTCACAATATGCTTTCATTTCATTAGCATTAGCATTTTTTAGTGCTTGTTGATAAACTGGCACTTCTTTACCTAAAACTTTCCCAGCGATTTTAAAGTTTAAAGTTAATTCTTTAGTATTAAATTTATCGTTATTTTCTTCAAATTTAATATTTTTAATATTAAGTTCATCTTTAACAATATTTTCTAAACTTAAAATTGCATTTTTATATTCATCATTTACTACTAAATACATTGTAGATAATGGTTGTTTTACTTTAATTTTGTGCTCGTTACGAAGTTTACTACCAAGATATATTATTTCTCTTGCTTTCTCAATGTTATTTACTAATTTTTCAAAGCCAAAACTTTCTAAAACTGGGAATTCGGTTAAATGAACACTTTTTACTTCATTTTTTTCAATTTCTAAAACTAAATTACGCCAAATATAATCAGTAATAAAAGGTAAAATTGGCGACATTACTTTAATAATGTTTTTAAGAGCGAAATATAAAGTATAGTAAGCATTCATATCACTTTCCCAGAATCTTTTACGATTAGAACGGATATAGAAATTTGAGATATCATCAACTAAAATTTCAAAATCTTTAACAACATTATATTGTTTATTTTCTAAATAATTTACATCACTTTTTCTAGTAAATTCAGTTATTTTTTCTAATAACCATTTATCAGTAAGAGATAATGTTTCATAGTCAGGTTTATAGCCATCTAATTTAGGGTTATCAATTACAGCATAAGTATTAAAGAATACATAAATATTCCAGAATGCCAAAAGTTGTTTTCGTGCTTCTTCAAGTAAATTGTTGCCAAAACGCATATCATTTACTGGGTTACTACTAGCAAATAAATATCTAATTGCTTCTGCCCCAACTTCATCTGCTACCTTATCAGCATCTAAACTATTACCACCACTTTTATGGAATTCATCGCCGTTTTCATCTTTAACATATTGATATGTTACAATTTTTTTGTAAGGAGCTTTACCCGTAATAATTACACTCATAACAAGTAGAGAATAGAACCAAAGTTTTATTTGTTCTATCATTTCGCAAACATAGTCGCTTGGGAAATTGTTGTTAAAATATTCTCTATCGGTAAAATATTTTTTAGTTGAGAATGGAGTAATACCAGCATCTAACCAGCAATCGCCAACTTCAGGAATACGAGTCAAAACTTCGCCACAGTCACATTTAATTTTTATATCATCAATATATGGTCTATGCAAATGTGGTAATTTATCTACTAAACTTGGGTCTACGGCTTTTTGTTTTAATTCTTCTAAACTACCTATTACATGAACTTTATTACAATTAGGGCAAGTATATATAGGAAGTGGAAGTCCGTAGAAACGAGAACGAGATATATTCCAGTCGCCCATATTATTTAACCAGTCTTGCATACGCTTTTTAGCATAACTTGGTTGAAATTCAACTTCATCTATGGCTTTTAATAGTTGTGGACGAACTTCGTCCATTTTAATATACCATGTTGAAATTAATTTATATACTAAATCGGTTTTACATCTCCAACAATGTGGATAACTATGTTTATATTTATGAGAATATAGTAGTTTATTGTCGGCTTTTAATCTATTAATAACATCTTCAACAACATCAGTTGTCTTTTTGCCAGCAATAAAACCACAATTATCTAGCATAACACCTTGTTCATTAATAGGACAAATTTGTGGCATATCATATTTTAGTCCTAAGTCAAAGTCTTCTGCACCACAACCCGGAGCAATATGAACAACACACGCACCTTCCCCTGCTAAAACTTGGTCCCATGGATAAATTTTGTGAGTAAATTGTTGTATTTCAAGTTCTGGGAACATAGTTTCGTATTCAAGTCCTACCAATTTATCGCCAGTAAATTCTTCTAAAATTTTGTATTCATTATTTTTTAATATATTTAAACTATCTTTACCAAATACAAGTTTTTCGCCGTTATATTCAACTTTAACATAGGTTAATTCTGGGTTAACTGCTAAAGCAACATTGGCACATAGTGTCCAAGGAGTTGTTGTCCAACCAACCATTTTAAAGTCTTGATTTTTAACTGGCACTTTAAAGAAAATTGCTGTATGAGTTACATCGCTATAACTACCACTTAATTCGTGTTCCGAAATACTTGTTCCGCAACGAGGACACCAAACCATAGGTCGATTTTTTTTAACAAGCCAACCTTTATCATTACATAGTTTTAAGAAATACCAAATAGATGTGATGTTTTCATCTGTGTTTGTAAAGTAAGAATTATCCCAGTCCATAAACTGACCCATTCTAATACTTTCGTTGGTTATTTCATTTGCGTAAAATTTAACTCTATCAATACATTTTTCAGTAAATTTATCCATGCCATATTCAATAATTTCGGGTTTACCATTTAAACCTAAGGCCTTTTCTACATTTACTTCTACCCACATTCCTTGAGCATCAAAGCCATTTTGAAATTGTTGACTTTCGCCTTTAAGAGCATGATATTTAATAGTAATATCTTTTAAAACTCTACCCCAAAAATGATGAACACCTGCTCTATTATTTGCCGTCATTGGTCCATCTAAAAACTTAAATCTTTTATCGCTATTTTTGTTTTTATCTACAATTTTATGAAATAAATCTTCTTTATTCCATTTATCTAACATTTCATGTTCTAAATCTACAAAATTTAAACTAGCATTTTCTTTTTTCATTAAAGCCCTCTTTTAGTAAAATAATAATTTATTATATAAAATAATAACACCCTTGTCAAACAAAATAAAAAAGAGTTAAAATTTAACCCTTTACTTAATTATTTTTTAACTCTCTTTTATTATTATAAAGTTTTTAATTTATCTTCTAAAGTTTGTTTGCTTTCTAACAAAAAGTTATATCTTGTTTGTTCTTTTTCAACTAAATCTTTAGGGGCACGATTTACAAAGTTAGGATTTTGCAATCTTGAACCAAGTAAGTTAATTTCAGCATTAATTTTATCCAAATCTTTATTAATTCTTTCTCTTTCTTTATCGGCATCTATAACTTCATCTTTAAATAAATATAATTGTCCAAATTCAGTTACAAAACCAATATCATTCTCGTTAACATTGTCAAGCAATGTTATGCCAACAACATTTGTCATTTTAGATAAAACTAAAGATGCATCATCAATAATTGTTTCTTTGTTAGGGTTATTAGATAAAATTCCTAAATTGATTTTTTTAGAAGGAGCAACATTTAAGTTTAATCTTACTTCACGGATTTTTTGAATTAAATTAATAATTTTATCTACTTTTTCGCTTTCTTCTTTAAAAGTTCCAACAGATTTTGCATAACTTTCATTAATTAAAAGTTCACTTTCAAAGTTTGAATAGATATCTTCGGTAATAAAAGGAATTATAGGGTGTAACATTTTTAAAATATTGATATAAACATCTTTTAAAACGGCTACTGCATTTGCTCTTACTTCAGAGTTTTCACTATAAACATAAGGTTTAGTTAATTCAATATAATAATCGCAGAAATCGTCCCAAACAAAACTATACATTCTATTAACGGCTTGACAAACATCAAGGTTGTTCATAAATTTGTTAATATCGCTAATTGCATCATTAAGTTTTGTATAAATCCATTTATCAAAAATATTTAATTTATTAGTGTCAAGTGGTTTTTCAGTTGTTTGACTTAAACATAATTCTAAAAATTTACCACTATTAAATACTTTATTAATAAATTTACGGTCTTCTAAAATTTTTGTTTCACTAAATCTAAAATCATTACCTGTTCCATTTCCTAAAAGCAATGAAAATCTTAATGCATCAGCACCATATTTTTCAATTATTTCAATAGGGTCTACGCCATTATTAGATGATTTGCTCATTTTTTTGCCTTCATCATCTCTAACAATTCCGTTGATTAAAACTTTTTTAAACGGAACTTTACCCATGATTTTCTCGCTCATCATAACCATTCTTGCTACCCAGAAGAAAATAATATCCTGAGCAGTAACTAAAGTTGATGTTGGGAAAAATTTTTGTAAATCTGGGGTATTTTCAGGATAGCCCATTGTAGAGAATGGCCATAAAGCCGAACTAAACCAAGTATCTAAAACATCTTCATCTTGATAGATTTTTGTGCTACCACATTTAGTGCATTTTTCTGGTTTTGATGTTTCAACCATCATATTAGCACATTCTTCGCAGTAATATGCTGGTATTCTATGACCCCACCATAATTGACGAGAAATACACCAATCTCTAATATTTTCTAGCCAGTTTCTATATATTTTTTCAACTCTATTAGGAACTATCTCTAATTCGCCATCATCAACAACTTCAAGTGCTTTTTTTGCCATATCAGTCATGTTCATAAACCATTGACTAGAAATCATAGGTTCTACAGCGTTATGACAACGATAACAAGTTGCTTTAGGAAGTTTATAAGGCTCAATTTTTTCAATTAAATTTTGTGCTTTTAGGTCTTCTATTAATTGTTTTCTACATTCATATCTATCAAGACCAGCATACTTTCCACAAAGTTCATTCATAGTGCCGTCATCGTTCATAATAACCATAGGTTCAAATTTGTGTCTTAAACCAACTTCATAGTCGTTAGCATCATGAGCAGGAGTTATTTTAACTGCACCTGTTCCAAAATCTTTTTCAACATAATCATCACTAATTAAAGGAATTTCTCTATTTGTTGCAGGTAATTTTAACATTTTGCCTATTTTACCAAAATATCTTTCATCTTTAGGGTTAACCGCAACGCAAACATCACCAAACAATGTTTCTGGTCTAGTGGTTGCAACTACTAAATATCCGCTATTATCTGCGTAAGGATAACGAATGTGCCAAAAACTAGAATTTTCTTCTTCGTGTTCAACTTCGGCATCGGATAGCGCTGTTTTACAACAAGGACACCAGTTAATTAGTTTTTTGCCTTTATATATTAAACCTTCATCATATAAATCTTTAAATACTTTTAAAACCGATTTTTGACGCGTTTCGTCCATAGTAAAAGCACATCTATCCCAGTCGCAACTACAACCTAAAGTTCTAAGTTGTAATTTTATTCTTCCACCAAATTTATCATTCCAAGCCCAAGCACGATTTAAAAATTCTTCTCTACCTAAATCTTCCTTAGTCAAACCTTCTTTCCTTAAACTATCAACTATTTTAACTTCAGTTGCAATAGAAGCATGGTCCGTTCCAGGAATCCATAATGCGTTATAACCATTCATTCTTTTATAACGAATTAAAAAATCTTGTGTAGTGTTATTAAGTGCATGACCAATATGAAGTTGACCTGTAATATTAGGTGGTGGCATAATAATTGTGTAACTTTCGCCATCATAATTTTTATCTTTATCACTTTTAGGTTTAAAACAACCTTGTTCTTCCCATTTTTTATAAATTTGTTTTTCTTTCTCTTGTGGATTATAAGTTTTATCTAACATAAATTTCTCCTATTTAATTTAACTAAAAAAGCCCTTATGTAACTTAATAGTTGCTATAAGGGCGAATTATCGCGGTACCACCTTACTTTTTACTCATTTTAAAACTAACGCATTTTTCATTTCGCAAGTGGTCTACTACTCTTCTTCACTTGAACTCGTTTGCTACCTTCGGTTTAGTTATTTTAGGTCACTTTCAGCCCACGATGACCATTCTCTTAAAAACACTTTAAACTTACTCCTCAAACTTTTTATCGTTTCTCTATTTTTATTATATTAATTTTAATTTTGTTTGTCAAATTTTTTTTAATATTTATAAAATAAAAAAAGGGCAAACACCCTTTAATTAATCATCAAAAATATCATTATCAAAATTCTTTTCGTTTTCCTGCAGATTAACTTCTGCATCAACAAGCAAAACAATGTCATTTTCATGTTCTTTTTTAACAACCACATAACTGGTGGCAACATCAACATCATCGTTTAAATGCATACTAAATTTAATATATGCTTCCAAATAATCTTTTGCACTTTTAAAAGCATCTTCTACAGTTGTTCCTTCTGTAAAAACATCTATATCATAAAATGCAACAGCATAATTTAAGTTATCTTCATCGTAATATAACACTGCTGGGAAAACAAATTGTTGCTTCATAATAACTCCTTAACACAACCATTTTAACATAAAATATTTAAAATTCAAAATTTTTGTGTTAATTTTTTAAAATTATTCAAAAGTAGCAAGTGTTGGAACAACTTTTTTATCTTTGCCCATTTGTTTTTCTACAAATTCATCTACAATTCTTAATTCTTCATCTTGAATTAAGCCAGCATTATAAAGTTTTGTAGTATTTGTTTTATAATTTTTTAAAACAATATTTTTTTCTTTAGTATTTTCAAAATTATCTACAAAAGCTTTCATTCTTTTTACAAAACAAAGTTTATCTTCACTTGTTTCAAAAGTTTTAAGATTTTTAATATAATCTTCATCTTCAAAAACTTTCTTTTCAAAAGAACTTACTCTTTTAAGTAATGTATTTTCACTAACATCTTCTGTGCTTGTTAAATAAATAGGAGCAACTTTACTATCTTTTTTATTTTTAGTGCTAAAACAAGCGTATGTTTTTTGGTTAATAACTTGAATGTCAACAAACTTACCAATTAAAGATAAATACATATATTCTTCTAATTTTTTTTGTGTGTTTCTCATAATTTCTCCTTATAAACACTAGTATAATATCACATTTTTTTAAATTTGTAAATACCCTTTTTGATTTTTTTTGTATTTTTTAGCATCTATCTAAATTAATCATAAATTTATAATGTTTTTTATATTTCTTATAATAATTATTTAATATAATATATATTTCATCTATATTAATATTTTTATCATAAGGAATTAAAATATCAAACATAACTAAGTTGGTATCTTTTTCAAACACAATTCTAAAATCATGTAACGATATACTTTCATCTAATTCTTTTAATAACTCAGTTATTTTCTTTTTGCACTTATCTACAATACTATTCCCCACTTGAACAGGGTCAATGTGAATTGAAATATTAATATTAAATTTACCCTTTATATCTCTTTCAATTTTATCAATAATGTTGTGTGCTTTAATTAAATTCATCTTTCCATCAATTTCTACATGCACAGAACCCATAAAATGATTTACACCATAACTATGAATAACTAAATCATGCAATCCTATTACGTTAGGAGAACTTAATATATATTCCGTTGTTTCTTTTTCAACTTTCTCATCCACTCTTTCTCCTATAAGTGGACTTATTGTTTGTTTAACTAAAATAACACTATTTACAATCACAAATATAGAAACAAGCACCCCAAATAGACCATCTAAACTAATAGGTAAATTGCTAAAAATATTTACAAAAATCATAGCAATAATAGTTAAAATTGTGGCAAAACAGTCATTTCTACTATCTATGCTACTTGCTTTTAAAGACATACTATCAATTTTTTTAGATATATTTTTGTAAATTAGCATTTGAATAAATTTAATTATTACCGCAATACCTAAAATTATATAAACATAAACATTTACTATAGTTTTTTCATTTAAAATCAGTTTTTCTATCGAACTTTTAGCAAGCAACAAGCCTATCATTAAAACAATTACGCTAATAATTAACGCCATTACCTGTTCAATTCGTGCATGACCAAAAGGATGCTTAGTATCAGCAGGTTTGTTAGAAAGTTTAAAACCTAATAGTAAAATAACCGAACTACCAATGTCTGAAAAGTTATTTATAGCATCGGCAATAATAGTAATGCTGGTGCACATTAACCCAATTAATATTTTTGCAATAAAAAGAATGGAGTTTGAAAAAATTCCAAACACCCCAGCAAATATTCCATACTTTAATCTCTCTTTTTCATTTTGCATAAAATCCACACTTTAACATTATTATATTCAAAAACATTTTATAATGTAATAAATTTTAATTTAATATAAAAATATAGTGCTAATTTGCACTATATCGTATGTCATTTTGGCTCCCCAGGTAGGATTCGAACCTACGACCTATCGGTTAACAGCCGAGTGCTCCACCACTGAGCTACTGAGGAATATTTAATTAACGAGTTTATTTTAACACTAAAAAAACACTTTGTCAACAATTTTTTAAACTTTTTCAAAAATTTTTTATTTTTTGTGCCGTTGCCACTTTCGTATAATAAAATGGGTTATTATAGCCATTTTTTTTGTGCCATAGCATAAGTTGAATTTTTCACTGTGTGGAAAGTTTAGGTCATATCTTTTTTATTTTATATGCTATTATTTCTATATTAATTATTATAATATATATTTTGTCGTGTAATTTTTATTTTTTCATTTTTTTCTTATTTTCCTTTACTCGCAGGCATAATTACAATTTTGTGCTTTTGTGAGCATGCGAACAACTTAACAAAATGTAATTCATGTCGAAAGAGCAAAAATAAGACCTATTTGAAAAGCGTTTTAGGGGTTTGGGTGCCATTGGCACTTTCGCAAGTGGTGCTCGTTCCTAAAAAAGTGTTGTTGACACTTTGACACACAAAAAATTAGTTTATGAATAAAGAACGATTTTTGTTACAAAATATATAAAAAGGGGGAAATATGGAAAATAGTCAAAAAAGAGTTTTATTAAATATGGCATATTTTACTTTAATAGGTTTAGCAATTATCTCTTGCGTATTTTTTATTTTAAGAATATCTTTTAGTAATTTACCTTTGTATATCCAAATAATTTACTATATTTGGACAGGTGCTTTAATTTTAAACTTATCGTTTGATATTGTTTGCACAATTCAAAAAAGAATGAAATTTATTTCGGGAATAATCATGTTTGTGCTAACCTTACTAGGTGTTGTAATGGCAGTTGATGTATTTTTTATGCAAGGAGTTAGTTTTAAAGCAATTACGAGTTTAGAAATTACTTATTTTATTAACATAAGTTTAAGTTTTATGCCTTTATATTTAGGAATTTTTGCCTATATATTTGGCGAAAAAATCATTTCTTTTTAAACATTTTGTATAAATTAAATTATACAGTAAATAATTTAGGCATGAAAAAAATTAGTATTTTATTATGTTTAGTTTTAATTTTGGGTATTTGTTTTTTTAGTGGTTGCACACACGAAATGGTAAGTTTATATATTTACAAAATGCCTAATAAATTAGTGTATAACATTGGAGAAAAATTAGATACAACAGGACTAGAACTTAAAAATATTAAAACTGATAGTGCGTTATCTTCAATTTATAATAGTAATGCTAATTTCAGTGGGTTTGATAGCACGACTAGTGGTAAAAAAGAAGTAACTATAAGTTATGGAAAATTTACCACTTCGTTTAATGTATATGTTGCAAATAAGGTTGTAGAAAGTAATAAAGATTTATTAACTACTATAAATAATGCTAGTGATGACGATATTATTTTAATTAAAAAAGGTGAATATACTCTAGATTCTCCACTAGAGATAAATAATAACAAACTAACAATAGGTGGCGAAGGTAAAGACAAAACTAAAATTAATGGATATGTAATAATAGGTGGCTATTTAAACGAAGGAGAAATCACCTATTCTAACTTGGCGAAAGATATTAGTTTAATCGGCTTAAGTTTTATGACAAAAAGTAAAACAACAAATAGTGTAATAAATTTTGAAGAAAACAAATATAAAGGAATTTTCGGCGGTATAAATGCAGATAAAATAAGTGGTCTTAATATTATTGGTTGTAGTTTTAGTGGCTTTAGAACAGGAATTAAGATTAAAGACGCAGATAATTGCCTTTTTACTGGAAATTGTTTTACTAAATTATATGTTGGCGGAATTGAAGTTACAAACTCTATAAAAAATTCAACAATTAGCAAAAATATTATAACTTATATTGGTAAATCAGTAGTATATTTAAACAATGAAAAAAAGCAAGATAATATTTTTGGAATTAAACTTGCTTTTAATGAAGAAACAAATGTTGGAGTTTCACTATATAAAAATTCAATAAGTAAAATTGCTATTAAAGACTTAAATTTAATTTATTTTAACGAAAAAACAAAAGGTAATTATTCAAGTTTAAACTACATGAATAATAGTAGTGCCATTATTATTCATTCAAGTGGAAAAAACAACCTACAAACAAGTGGTCTTTCAATATTTTTTAACTCAATAGGTTCATGTTTAAATAATATTTTATACTCAACTAACGAAAATGATGTAATTAATAGTAGTAGTGTAAATTATATGTCACTTTAACATCTCTTTAAAATTTTGCCACAAGCAATTTTAGTGCCACTATTCCCCGACGGGTCTAGTCTATAATCATCAGCATTTTCATGAATAACTATAGTTTTATCTATTATGTCGTTTATCGTAAATCTATTTGTTAAATTTAAACTAAATGCACTACCATCGTTAGATAAAATTACAGGTAAATCACCCGTATGGCTAGGGTGATTTTTATTTGTTAAATTTAAATGCGGAGTATTCATAAATTCTCCGTCAGTAAGTTCACAACTATCTCCACTATGTATGTGCATAGCGAAAAAATTTCCAGTTTCATTTTGTGGCAAATTTTTTACTTGCGTTAAAACTAATACTCCATCACAAGTTTGATAAAACTCAACTCTTCCGTCAATGTTAGGATTATTTCTATTTCCACTTAAATAAGCAATAGCATTAGGATAATGCGAGTTTATATAATCTAAATAACTTTGATAACTTTGTGAAAAAATACTAAACATAAATTCTCCTTCTTTGATTTATATGAAAAAAAATAAAAATAGGTTAAATTGTTTGATAAATTTTGTCAATTTTTGTAAAATATATTATATGGACATCAAGTTACGCAGAATACTGATCTCATGTTTAATTATACTTGCACTACTTGTTGGTGGTAGTTTATTCTTAATTAAAGTTTTTAATAAAAATGAAACAAAAGTTAAAGATTTAGTAATAAAAACACAAAATATAAACTTAGAAGTTGGCGAGCAAATTAATTTAGAAAATTATTATACAATTTTACCTAGCACATCTAAAGCCGTTGTTATGTGCATAGTCGCAGATAACTCTTATGCGAAAATTAGCACTGGCAATATTTTAACGGCAAAAAATATTGGTAAAACTCAAGTATTACTTAAAGTTGATGCTGGTTCTAATAATTTTATTGAAAGAAATATTAATGTTGAAGTAAATGAAAAATCATGTATCCCTACCGCTTTAAGTTTTGAGAAAGAAGTCGTTAATCTAAGCATGCAAAGTAAAAACATTACAAACAAATTAACAATTGCAGGGAAATATAATTTATCGCCAATAATTACTTATTCTAGTAATAATATTTGTAATTATAACTATGAATCCGGAGTAATTACTCCACTAAATTATGGACAAACAACTATAACCATAAGTTTTTCTAATAACGACGAAATAATTTCTAAAAGTTTTATAGTTAATGTTATTGACGAATATAGAAAAATGGAAATGAATCTTGAGAAAGATGGGGACTATTACATTTTAAAAACTAATAGTAATAAAATTGAATTTTTAAAAGTTTTGTTGTATGAGCAAAATCAAATTGTTAAGAAAAACATTAATGCAGATATAATTTCAAACAACAATGGATTAGAGATAATACAAAATGAAAATTGCGATATAATGATTATAACATCAGATATTGGCGAAAGTATTATAAAATTTAGTTGTAAAGAAGATGAAAGTGTATATATTTATGTTAAAATAATTGTGGAGAATTAATATGGAAGATTGTATTTTTTGTAAAATTATAAAAGGTGAAATAAAAAGTGATATTTTATATCAAACTGATAACTTTATTATCATTAACGATATTTCTCACCTTGCGAATAAACATTATTTAATAATACCTAAAACTCATTTTGCTTATATTAACGAAATTGACAACGAAAAAGTTAAAATAATTAATGAAATTATGCTTAAAATGAAAGATATAGAAAAGGCTCTTGGTTTAGAAAAAGGTTATAGAATTGTAATAAATCAAAGAGAAAATGCTGGTCAAACAGTAAATCATTTACATCTTCATGTTTTAGGCGGAGAAAAACTTAGCGATAAATTTAATTAATTTTTAAAAAGTAATTGACTTTATTATAAAAAAATGTTATTATAATAAAGTTATATGCGGGTGTAGCTCAATGGTAGAGTTCCAGCCTTCCAAGCTGGCCGCGTGGGTTCGATTCCCATCACCCGCTCCAAGTAAAAAAAGAAAGGTCGATAAGGCTTTTTTTTATTTACAATGAAATTGAACCTAACGGTTCAGTGATATTACTTCGTAATGTTATTGCTATGCAATGATATTTTTGCTCTCGCAAAAGTAGTGGTTCAATTTTATATCATTATGAGCATAGCGAATAATATCATTACAAATGAAATGAGTAATATCATTGTGAGTTTAATAAAAAATATTATGTTTTTTTGAATAATGAGTAAAAAAATCAAATTAATAATCAAAAGAAACTAAAAAAGTCTAGTATTTACTAGGCTTTTTTTGTTTCTTAAATTTTTATTCTATTTTTGTGATAATTGAAGTGAAAAATTAATAAATTCTTTTAATGTTCTTGTAATCTCATCATAACTAAAACTAACTTTATCTTTTAAACAATCTAAATAAAGTCCTGCAATACCATTAACAATTAAATATAACGACAAATTATCAATATCAGGTTTTAGTGTTGCAATTTCGTTAATTAATTCTTGTTTCATTTTGTCTATTACTGACATTGGTATTGCATCAATTATTTTTCGGTATTCTTCTTCATTTTTTCTAAAATGCTCAATAATAGTATTCAAGAAACTATCTATATCATTCTTTTCTTTACTTAATTTTAGTGCGTTTGATAATTTTTGCATTAATTCTTCTTTAATTTCTTCTAACACATCTATTGGGTTACCATAATGATTATAAAATGTTCCCCTATTGATATTCGCTGTTTTTACAATATCCGATACTGTAATTTCAGTTAAAGATTTTTTATTTAATAATGTTATCATCGCTTCTCTTATTAGTTGTTTAGACCTAATTGCGTTTCTATAAGTTGCTCTCATAAAATTAATCTCCTTTTATTAAAACACAAAATTGACACTTCGTTCAAAATTATTCATAATGTTAATTTTTGCGCGAAACATTTTTGAATTTCTTTTATATAATAACACAGTATTCAATTTTAGTCAAGTGTTTAAAATTGAAAATTTAATAAGGAGAATTTTTAATGATTGTAATTTAACTTTCATTTGGAAATTTGCAATATTAATTGTTATAGGAATTGCTTGCTACATAGCCAGCGGAATTAAATTTAAAAAGAAAGATTTACCATTATAAAAATATTTATAAAAAGACCAAAGATTTCTATCTTTGGTCTTTTTTTAATTTAATCCTAATGCTTTTGTTGCTCTGTTTAGCGTTTCTTGTGCTACAATTTTTGCATTTTTTGCACCTTTTTTTAAAATTTTATTCAACACTTCTTCGTTATTAAATTTATTATATTTTCTTTGAATTTTAGTTAATAGTTTTGCTACAACTTCGGCAACTTCTTTTTTAAATTCGCCATATCCTTTATTTTCATATCGTTTTTCAATACTTTCAAAACTTTCATCGGTAATTTTACTTAAAATACTCATAAGGTTAGAAATTCCGGGTTGATTTTCTTCATCAAAATGAACTCTACCTAAATTATCAGTTTTTGCTGACATAATCTTTTTCTTAGCAACTTCTATATCATCTAGCAAGAAAATAGTCCCCTTATTATCAAAACTATCCGATTTATTCATTTTTTCTAGTGGATTTTGTAAATTTAAAATTTTATTGCCAATTGGTGCAACATAAACATCGGGCATCACAAAAGTTTCACCATATTTTTTATTAAATCTTTCAGCTAAATCGCGAGTTAATTCTACATGTTGTTGCTGGTCTTTTCCAACAGGAACAATCGCTGTATTATACAATAAAATATCTGCGACCATAAGTGTAGGATATACAAATAATCCAGTATCAACCCCCTGTTTTGAAAGTTGAGCTGATTTACATTTAAACTGTGTCATACGAGATAATTCGCCCATTTTTGTTTGAAAAGTCATGATAAAACCTAATGTTCCATGTTCTAATACATCACTTTGCTTAAAAATTGTAGTAACTTTTGGATTTACTCCACACGCTAAATAAATTGCTATTGAACTTTTTATAGATTCTTTTAATTTTTGTGGTTCAATATAACTAGTTATTGCGTGCAAATCTGCTAAAAAAATATAACTATTATATTCTTCTTGTCTATCCACAAAATTTTTAATTGCTCCTAAATAATTTCCTAATGTTAAACTCCCACTTGGTCTAACACCTGTTAACATTGTTTTTTTCATAATATAAATCTCCTTTAAATTAAAAATTAAAAATTAAAAACCCGTTGTAATATTTTACTAACAAAACATACCAACGGGTAACAAGATTTATATTAAATATTTTAATCCATTTATATGTTTTGTGACGCACTAAAAAGCATTCACAAAACATAAATATTTTGTAAATGCTAAATTATTTACGCCACCACATAAATAAATTAAACATATATTTTTCTCCTTTTTATTATATTGTTATTATACTCAACATTTATAATATTGTCAATGTTTTAAAATAAAATTAACAATTATTAACTTTTAATATCTCTATACAAACAATAAACTGCACTATTAAATTTTGGTCGAACCCATAGAGCATAAATAAACACTGAAAGTATTGATAAAACAAAATCTAAAATAAAACTACAAACTAAACTAATATAATGTTTTTTATACCCTTTTAAGTAATCTTTACTTAACTTGAATGCTTCCCCCACTTTCATTTCATCGTTTTCCGCTAAAATGTAGCCAACAAATTGTGAATTAATATATTTAAATACAAAAGGGAAAATTAATAAAATTAAATTTAATAAATAACTAAAAAATAGTGCTAACCCAAAACTTAAACTTCTACCATAATTTTTAAATCCATAACCGATATCTTTAAATTTAGGCTTAGTATTTTCAACCATATTAATTGCATTTTTGCACACGCTTAATCTTAAAGGTCCATAAAAAAATATTGCTATCAATAAAAAACTTGCTGATAATATTGCCCCTAACATTAAATTAAAGTTATCATTATTTAAATTTACAAGAGTTACAATCAATAATGTAAGCCCGGCATAAAAACATAATTTTACTAGCCAGAAAAATAAATTTATTGCTAAACTACTGCCCCTATTACCTTTTAAACCTTCTTTAGTTTCTGCAAGCAAAACTTTGTTTGTTTTAAAAAAATTGTATTCACCAAAACGATTTTCCATGTTTTAATTTTAAAATAATTTAAAAAAGTTGTCAAATAAAATAATACTATTTATCATATAATAACATCAAAATAAACTAAAAACAAAAAAATTAAAAATATTTTAAAAAATACTTGACAAATAAAATGTAATATTTTATACTATAAAAGTCTAATGTGGGGGTATAGCTCAGTTGGCTAGAGCACCTGCCTTGCAAGCAGGGGGTCATCGGTTCGAATCCGATTATCTCCACC
>CAKVHZ010000017.1 GCA_934754445.1 uncultured Clostridia bacterium
TTTATTCGACGCTCTTTTATATTACCATTTTATTTACCCTTTGTCAACACTTTTTTTAAAGTTTTCTAAAATTTTTTGAAAATTTTAAAAATTTTTGTTTTTTTAGGTAAAATTTGTAATATAACATATATGTTAGCATAATTTTGTCTAATTTCCAACTGATTTTAATAAAATTTTCACAAAATTTTTATTTATAGTTTTTTATTTCTTCTAACACTCTTGCAATAAAATCTTCAAGTTTAACATTTGGAGTATTTTCATTACCACGAGCCCTTACTGTAATAGTATTACTTTCTTTTTCTCCATCGCCTATAATTAGCATATAAGGTATTTTGCTATTAGCAGCTTCTCTAATTTTGTAACCGATTTTTTCATTTCTATCATCAAGTTCGGCTCTCAAACCTTTTTCCAACAATTTTTTATAAATACTTTCAGCGTATTCTTGTTGTGCTTCGCTAATGTTTAAAACTTTTACTTGAACTGGGCATAACCATACAGGTAAAATGCCTTTTGTTTCTTCTAATAAAAATGCTACAAATCTATCTAAAGAGCCTAAAATTGCTCTATGGATAACAACAGGACGAACTTTTTGATTGTTTTCGTCTACATATTCAAGTTCAAATTTCTCTGGAAGTTGATAATCTAATTGAACTGTTGATAATGTTACATCATGTCCTAAAGCACTTCTTACTTGGACATCGATTTTTGGACCATAGAAAGCGGCTTCGCCTTTTGCTTCATAAAATTCTAAGTTATTATCTTTTAAAATTTTTCTTAATGCTGTTTCACTCTTAACCCAAAGTTCATCATTTCCAAAATATTTTTCAGTATTTTTTTCATCTCTTAATGATAAACGGAATTTGTAATTTTCAAAACCGAAATTTTTATAAACATCTAATATTAATTTAATAACATTTTCTACTTCGCTTTCTATTTGGTCTGGTCTACAGAAAATATGCGAATCGTTTTGAGTGAATGCTCTTGCTCTTTCTATCCCACAAAGAGAGCCTGCACCTTCAAACCTAAAATCGTTTGCCACTTCGGCTATTCTTAAAGGTAAATCTTTATAAGAATGCATAAAATTTTTATAAATCATCATGTGATGAGGACAATTCATTGGTCTTAAAACATACTCTTCTTCATCTCGTTTCATTGATGGGAACATATCTTCGTGGTAATGGTCCCAGTGTCCTGATGTTTTATATAAATTTACATTGGCAAGTGATGGAGTCATAACATGTTTATATCCAAGTGCTAATTCTTTATTTGTTATATAATCACTTAATGCTCTACGAATAATAAACCCATTAGGTAACCACATAGGTAAGCCCCTACCTACTAAATCTGAGAACATAAAAATACCTAGTTCTTTACCCAATTTTCTATGGTCTCTTTTTGCTGCTTCTTCCATTAATGCGTTATATTCTGCAAGTTCTTTTTTACTACCAAAAGCATAAACATAAATTCTTTGAAGCATTTTATTCTTTTCGCTTCCACGCCAGTATGCCCCTGCAACTTTTGCAATTTTAAAGCCCATATTTTGTAATTTGCTTGTATTTTCTACATGAGGCCCTCTACACAAATCGAAAAAGTCATCGCCAGTATAGTAAATAGAAATAACTTCATCTTCTGGAAGTTCGTTTATTATTTCAGTTTTATACTCGTTATTTTTAAATAATTCTAGTGCTTCTTTTTTAGAGATTTCTTTTCTTGTAAATTTTTCACTACTATTTATAATTTTTTGCATAGATTTTTCTATTTCCGCAAAATCACTTGGTGAAATAGTCTTCATATCAAAATCATAATAAAATCCATTATCTATAGCAGGACCAATTGTTAATTTTGCATTTGGGTCCCATTTTAAAATTGCTTTTGCTAGCACATGAGCCATACTATGTCGTGCTTTCATTAATTGTTCATTATCCATAATCTTCTCCTTTAAAAACAAAAAATCCTTTACAAACTGTAAAGGACGATAATTTACCGTGGTTCCACCTTTTTTTAAAATGCAATAGCATTTCCTTATTATATCTATAAATAAATCATCATTAAAGTGGTTTCATATCTACCCTATCTTAAGTCTTTCAGCAACCGACTCTTCTCTTTGCGAATCAAATAGAACTACTTGTCTTTAACTATTAAATATAAACATATATATTATATTGCACAAAAATTTTGTTGTCAACTATTTTTTATTATTTTAAAAATTTACAATTTTATGCACTTATATTTTATATAAATAAATTTAGTTACTTGATATTTAAAAATTAATTTTTTAAAATATATTTTATTGTCTTTTTTAAATTAACATTTTTCTTTGTTACAAAAATTTTAATCGTTTGTTTACTAAAAACTAAACTTTTTGGAATAATACTTTTTACCCTTTTAACAATTCCATTTATCGCATCATAAAATTTAACTTTACCATATAAGATTTTAGCGATTTCATGCTTTAAAAAATAGTAATGGGTGCAACCTAAAACTACATTTTTAAATTTTTGTTTAGGAATTTGTTTTTTCAAACTTTTTAAAATTTCATCTCTATTAAAATAGTTTTTATCAAGAAGCGATGCAATATCTTTTAAGGGGACAAAAATAAATTGATTATTGTTTTTATACTTTTTTAAAAGTTTAGAATATTTAATTGTTCCATTTGTCGCAAGTACTAAAGTTTTTTTGTTGTTTTTAACTTGTTTTATAGGTGGCTCTGTGCCTATAACATTAATTTTAATGTTTTTTCTAACAAAATTTATTGTGCTAGCAGTTAAAGTATTGCAAGCAAAAATTATAAGTTTAATATTGAATTTTAATATGTAACTATTCAAAACTTTTAATATGTGAGTTTTTAAAACTTTTTTGGTCTTATTCCCATAAGGAGAAAACCTATTATCTGCAAGAAAAATAAAACTTTCTTGTGGAAATTTATCTTTCAAAACTTTTAAAACACTTACACCACCTAATCCACTATCAATAACTAGAATGTAACTTTTTTTCATAATAAATATTTTATGAAAAAATAAATTCTTGCGTTAAAAAAAAGTTATGTATTAAACATAACTTTTTAATTATTCTTGTGTTCCATCATTTGTTGAATTATCGCTAGCATCACCATCAGTTCCATTATTATTTAAAACTTCTTTAGCATGAGCAATTTTTGCTTGAACATCATTAATGTCATTTTCTAAATCTTGAGCATTACGAGTTAAAATTTCATTTGTTCTTCTTAATACTGGATAACGGTCTTTGTTTGCTTCCATAACTTCACTACAATGAGCAACTGATGTTCTTAAACCATTTAATAACTCAATTTCTTCATCTAGTTTTTGTTGTTTTTCTGGGTCAGCAACATTGTTAACACCTAAAATTACCATTTTCTTTTTAGCAACTATTGCTTCTCTTCTTCTTAGTTTATCTTGGTCTGATTCTAAAGTTCGAGCAATTCTTGCTAGTGGAATATATTCTTTTTTGTTAATTTTTAAATCTTTATCATTTTGTTTTTGTCTTTCTAGTAATTTAGCAAGTTCTTCTTCTAGGCTATTTAAAGTATCAACTGTAATTTCTTCTTGTGGTTGTGATTTTTCTTCTAGTTCTTTTTTAAGATTTTCAACTTCAAGTTTTGCTTTTTCTTCTAGTTCTGCATTTTTCTTTTGTTCTTCATCAAGTTTACTATTAAGTTCTTCAACCATAGCTTTTAATTTTTCTAATTCTTCATTGTTTTGACTAGTAGGTTCTGTGTTTTCGATAATTTCTTCAACATCTTTCTTTTCTTCTTTAAGTTCTTCAGTTTTTTCTTCTGGAGTAGTAATCACTTCGTCTTCATCAAAATCAGGTTCAAGGTCTTCATCTTTAACGAATTGATTTCTAGCTCTCATATTTTTTTCTTTAATTGCTCTTAAAATTTCTTCTATACTTTTATCGTCTTCGTCTTCATCATCAAAGAAATTAAAATCATCATCTTCATCTTTTTCGTTTAGTTCAATTTTAGGCTCTGGTTTTTCTTCTTTAGGATTTTTTTCTTCTTCAATCTCTTTTTCTATTTCAGGACTAACTTTATTGATAAAAGTAAAGTCTTCGTTTACTTCAGTAACTGGAGTTTTTTCTTCTAATTTAGCATTTTTTGCTTCTAATAGTTTTTGTTCTTCTGCTGCTTTATTAAAATCTATATTATTATTTTTTGTTTCAGCATTTTGATTTTCATATTCTTTATCAAAATCTAAAACTAGATTTTTTTCATTATTTTGTAAATAATATCTATCATTTAAACTAATATCTTTATTATATTGTAATAAAATTTCGTTATCTTTATCTGTATTTTTACGATTACGGAAGAAAATAACTCCTCTTTTACCATCAATACAACCTAAAGTTAAATCTACTAACAATACAACTATAAAGCCTGCTGTTAAAGCCAAAACTATAATTGCTAAAACATTCAAAATTGCATTAAATATACTTCCACTTAAAACTAATGACATATTTTTCTCCTTAAAAAATTAAATTGTAGTTAGATTATAAAACAAAAATCACTAGTTGTCAATACCTAATTTTTATTATTTTTTAAATTTTTTAACATACTCTATTTTTAGTAATTTTTAAAGCGATAACTGAGCCTAAAGTTAACACTAAAACAAAGCCACTTATACCTAAAATTACTACTAAAGTTTTATTGACATTACTTTCTTGATAATATTTTGTGCCAATTTGATTAGATTTAAAAGTCTCAAAAATCAAATTATGCCCTAAATATGTTGGGTGAGGGTCCATATACATAACTATATTTTCAGTAAAATCAATATTAAGCATTACCCATACTGCAATTGTTTCTCCAGTTATTTTATCTAAACATTCATTAATGTAATTATGATATTCACTGTTAGGATTTTTCTTTTCATTAAATTTAGAATAAGAATCAACAACATAAAAATTTGCATCATCATTCGCTCTACTTTTATTTATTTCTTCTTTTATTACACCATTTAATCCTAAAAATACTCTACCTGTGCTATCGAATCCGCCTTGAATAGCAAGTTCACTTAAATAAGCAATATCAGTTAATCTATCTTGTGTAAAATATTGTAAATCATATCCATACATATTTTTAATCATATTTTGAGTTTCATCGCTTGATAAATAGTTCAATAAATCTTCATCTGCTTGTAAAACTGCATAAGGATTGTAAATTGTTGTAAAATATACTTCGGCTTTACTATTTAAAGAATTAATTAAAAGCAACAATTTTTGAAATTGTGGTTCAAAATCACTTTCTACCTTATCTCTTAAAAGTGCTTCAACTTGTTGATAACTTCTAGGAGTAGTATCTTTTTGAAATCCTAAGTAGTTAGTAATAATATCTGTTGCTTCACTTAAAATGTTGTTTGCACCAATACAAACTGAAATAGTTTGTGCATTAGATAATATGTCATATACTTCTAAATTTGTTAAAGTGTTAAATTTTGAATTCATATCGTTAGGATTTTTACAAACTTCATTGACATTATCGTAAAAAGATGAAATGAAATTTATTAAGTCTTGACAATCATCGCCATTATGAGCAAAATTATAGCCTTTATTATAACCATAGTATTGTTTTAAATAACCATTTAATTTATACGCATAACAATTCTCTATAAAACTATAGTCATTTTCTTCGCCAGTAATTAAAGTTGCAGATTCATCTTCAAATCCTTCTTTTAAATTTATTGCATACCCCTTAGAGATGCTATCTCCTAGAGAAACATAAATTTTCTCTTTAGGTTTTTCTGTTTCTTCGGCAAAAACAACACCTATTGGTGCTAAAAACGAAAAACAAAGCATTAAAATTAAGAAACTTAACATTATTTTAATTTTTTTCATAAAAACTCCTAATACTATTTTTATTATAGCATTTTTATAATTAATTAACAAAATAATTTGCTAATAATATTGACTAAAACCTTAATATTTTATATAATTAAGTATAACTTTTGGGGACGAATAGGTTTCGACGGATTAATTAGACTAAGGTTAAGCACGCTGTGAGGCAGGTTCACATTAATAAGGCAAACAAAATAAACGCAAATAATAATTTAAAAGCCGCTGCTTGCTAAAATTAAGCAGTAATTTTATTAAACTTCCCACTAGAGTATAATAAAGTTTCAGTTTATAGTGGTAAATTAAACAAATTGCCTAGTTTGTTTATTTAATTTTAGGCTAGTAATAATAATTTTTGAAAGTTTATTTATTGTTATTAAATTAAAAACTTTATAAGCGTGTAGAAAGACTTTATTTCTGTTTTTTCGGACGCGGGTTCAATTCCCACCGTCTCCACCATGTAAAAAAAGGAAAGTTTTAATCTTTCCTTTTTTTACAATGAAATTGAACCTAACGATTCAATGATATTACTTCGTAATGATATTGCTAACGTAATGAAATTTTCGCTAACGCAAAAGTTTAGGTTAAATTTTATATCATTCGAATAATATCTCATTGACCGCAGGTCAATATCACTGGCAGAAAACTAAAATCATGGCTTTTGAAAATTAAAACACAACAATAAAAAAGAGAGATTTCTCTCTCTAATACGATTTTATTTGTCTTTGTATATCTCGGTTTTTAATTGTTTCTCGTTTGTCGTATAATTTTTTACCTTTACAAACTGCTATTTCTAATTTTACTAAATTATCTTTTATATAAACTTTTGTAGGAACAATAGTATAGCCTTTTGTTTCAACTTTCTTTTTAATTTTTAAAATCTCTTCTTTTTTTAAAAGTAATTTTCTTACTCTCATATCACTAACACTAAAATTATTAGTTTTTTCATAAGGTTTAATATAAGCATTTTTTAAAAACAATTCATCGTTTTTTAAACTTACAAAACTATCAGTAATACTAATATGACCATTTTTAACAGATTTAACTTCGCTACCAACTAGGCAAATGCCCGCTTCAAAAGTATCTTCAATAAAATACTCGTAATATGCCTTTTTATTATTTTGAATTAGTTTCATCTAAACTCTCTTTGTCGTTTTTTTTTGATTTATTTTTTGTTTTATCTATAAAAATAAAATCTACTTTCCTACTTTCTAAATTTACATCACTAACTTTAATAGTCATTTTATCCCCAATCGTAAATTTAGTAGAAGAACCCGTTAAAGTATATTTTTTGTCGTTAAAATCATAGAATTTATCTGGTAAATTGTAAACACTTATAAAGCCTTCACAAGTATTATCAAGTTCAACATAAATTCCCCTTTCAGTTACACCAGAAATTATGCCGTCAAATATTTTACCTTTTTGTTTTTGCATATATCTTGCTTTAAAATATTCGTCAACTTGAATTTCTGCCTTATCACTAATGGTTTCTCTTTGAGATGATTGACTAGCACTTTCTATAACAAAAGGTTTTAATTTTTTAATTTCAGTTTCATTTAATTCTTTTCTTAAAAAAGATTTTATAATTCTATGAATAGTTAAATCTGGATATCTTCTAATAGGTGAAGTGAAATGACAATAATACTCTGCCCCTAAGCCATAATGCCCCATGCAATCTGCACTATATTTTGCTTTTTGCATGCTACGAAGTAAAACTTTATTTATAACCATGCGTTTTTCTTCTGGAATATTATTTAAAAACTTTTGAATTTTTTTTGCTGGCATTTTTTCAAAGTCACCACTAAATTTATAACCAAATGCTTCAGCAAATTCTGCAAAGTTTTCTAATTTTTCACTATCAGGTTTTTCGTGAACACGATAAACAAACGGAATTTTTCGTTTTTCAAATTCTTTTGCAACTGTTTCGTTAGCAATTAGCATAAAACTTTCAATAATTCTATCTGCCATAGTATTTGGACGTTTTTCGAATTTTTCAATTTCTAAATTTTCGTCTAAAATTATTTTAGGTTCAGGAATATCAAAATTTAATGCCCCGCGATTTTCTCTAACTTTTTCAAGTATTAGAGCAAGTTTTTTCATTTTGGCTAAATCTTTAACTAAAAATGAATATTTTTCGTTTAATTCTTTATCGCCATCTAACATTTTTGCAACTTTATTATATGTCATACGGGCTTTACTTTTAATAACACTTTCACATATTTTGTGTGAAACAACATTTCCATTTGCATCAATTTTCATTAAGCAACTAAGTGTTAATCTATCAACACCCTCTTTAAGTGAGCAGATGTCGTTAGATAATTGTTTAGGTAGCATTGGGAATACGGCATTTGGAAAATATGTGCTAGTTCCCCTTTTAAATGCTTCTCTATCAAGTATGCTATCTCGTGGTACATACTCTCCAACATCGGCAATATGAACGCCTAACATTACTGTTCCATCTTCACAATCTTCAATGCTAATTGCATCATCAAAATCTCGTGCATCTTCGCCATCAATAGTAAAAGTATTTAAATTTCTCAAATCTACACGATTTTTTATGTCTTCTTCAGTTACTTGTTTTTTTACTTTATCGGCAGAAACTAAAACATAGTCTGGGAATTCTTCATAAAGTTCAAAATCTCTAACAATTGATAAAACATCAACATTTATAGGGTTATCGGAAAGTAAAACTTCAATAATCTTACCTTCTGGCATTTTAGAGTTATATTTAGTTAATTCTACAACAACTTTATCGCCCTTTTTAGCACCTAATAAATCTGTGCTTCTTATAGCAACAGAATTAACTTTTTTGCTATCAGGACTAACCAAAGCAAAGTTAGATGTAATATCAATAACTTTACCTACTAATGTGTGAAGACCGTGAGAAACAATTTTTATAACTTTCCCTTCACATTTATCATCACTAGTTGAATAACTTTTTTGCACTAAAACTTTATCATTTTGCATTGCACCGTTAAGTAATTCTTCTGGAATAAAAATATCTTTAATTTTAGGGTCATCAGGAATTAAAAATCCATAACCTTTTTTTGCTATTGTAATAGTTCCAGAAATAATACCAACTTTACTACTTGTTGCAATCTTTTTTTTGCTTGTATTAATTAAAAGACCTTGACTAAGTAAATAGTCAAGTTCTTTTCTTATTTCAACTTCACTTCTTCCATTTATACTAGCAAGTATTTTTGCAACTTGATTGTAGTTTAAATAGTTTAGTTCATTATCATTTATTTGTTTTAATAAATCCATTGTAATATCCTTTGTTTAAATTATATAACTGGGTAAATTAATAATGTTACAAAATATAAAATTGCACAAACTCCCGCAATAATAGAACAAATAATTAAAAGTTTTTTTAATCTACCTTCTCTTGTAGAAGATTTATTTTGTGAATAAAAACTTTCATAACTATTTCCTGTTATAACATTTGTTCCACTTTCTGCATCGCTTTCTGTTGCTAAGCAAATTATTGTAACCATTATGCAACTAATTAACATTAAAATTACAAAAACGCTTCTTAAAATTGGCATTGATGTTGTTATCCATTTTGCATAAGTTCCGTCTAATAATAAATTCATCATTTTAAATTTTCTCCTTTAAATTTTTATTATAATACTATATACAATATTGAAATTGTCATACTAATTACCGTTAGAAATATCCAACCCCATTTAAGTTTCTTATAATTAGCAGATTTTAAATCTTTGGTGGCATCATTATAACTTTTTAAAAAATAATAAAAAGAATAAATGGCTAAGAATAAGAATAAGAGTGAAATTGTAATTCTTACAGACATATTTAAATTTCGTATTAATTGATTAACTATATTGTTAAAAAACGAACCAAGATAAAGCATGTATCCTCCTAGAATTATTTTAAACTAAAAAGACTTTATTTGTCAATATGTTTAATTAAACTTTTTTCAGTAAATTCCTTAGGTGGCTTAATATTAAATAAGTCTAGTATTGTAGGGCTAACGTTAGCAAGTTTACCGCCACTAATTAAATCATATTTTTTATTATCTACAATTATAAATGGTGCATCACTTGTTGTGTGTGTTGTGCATGGCGAACCATCCTTATTTCTCATAATATCCGCATTTCCGTGATCGGCAGTAATTAATATAATATAACCTTTTTGTCTTAAATTTTCTACTAATTTTTCTAAGCATTTATCTAAAAACTCTAAACTTTCAATAGTTTTTTCATAATTGCCTGTATGCCCTAGCATATCTGCATTAGGGAAATTAACTAAAACGAAATCAAAAGGTGTTTCATCAGTTTCTGTAATTATAGTGTTTGTAATTTCTCTAGCTTTCATTTTTGGCTTTTTTGCAAAATTATCCACACTATCACTTTCAATTATTATTCTTTTTTCTCCATTAAAAGGTTGTTCAATTAACAAATTAAAAAAGTAAGTTACATGAGCATATTTTGTTGTTTCGCTTATTCTTAATTGAGTTTTTTTATTTTTACTTAAAACTTCGCTTAAACAATTTTTATTACTATCTTCTTTGAAAACAACTTCAACATTGTTATTAAATTTTTTATCGTATTCTATAAACGAATAAAGATTTTTATAATTATTTTCAATTAAAACTTCAAATATTTGTCTCGCTCTATCACTTCTAAAGTTAAAGCATAATATTGCATCATTTTTTTTGACGCTATAATCGCCGTCTAGTAAAATGCTTGGTTTTAAATATTCGTCAGTTATATCATTGTTATAATAATCAAAACAATTTTTTAAATCGTCAAATTTGTTTTCAGCATCATAATTATTTAATACATTATAAAATTGCTTTGTTCGGTCGTAATTTTTTTCTCTATCCATTGCATAAAATCTACCCACAACCGAAACAACTTTACCTACTTTGTATTTTTTTATTTGTTTTTGTAATTCCTTATAAAAATTAACACCACTTTTAACATTGGTATCTCTACCATCGGTTATAAAGTGAATATAAACATTTTTAAAATCTAAATTACTACAAAGTTTTAATAAAGCATATAAATGAGTTATATCACTATGAACTCCACCACTAGAGCATAACCCCATTAGGTGAAGATTTGCATTTTGTTTTTTTAATTTTAAAATAAGTTTAGTTAAAATTTTATTTTGATAAAATGTGCCATTTTCAATACTTTCGGTAATCTTCATACTATTTTGTTTGACAATTCTACCGCTACCCAAATTTAAGTGACCAACTTCGCTATTGCCAAACTGACCTTTATTTAAGCCGACATAATTACCTTTGGTTTTTATTTTTGTATGAGAATATTTTTTAAATATTCTTTTGAAATATGGCATATTAGCATTATTTACGGCGTTGTAATCGTTTTCTTTTCTAAGACCAAAACCATCTAAAATAACTAATGCTACTTTCGTCATACTACCTTCCCATTTTAATTAAGTTATCAGCATCTAAAATGCTTCTACCAATTAACAACCCGTCTATATGTTCGCTATTTAGATAACTTTCGTAGTTGTCTAAATTAATACTTCCACCATATAAAACTTTTATGTTAATTTCAGTTTTTGCACTTTTAGAATTAACGACATGTCTAATTAAATCTATATTGCTTTCTACATAATCTAAATTAGCGCCACTTTCCGCTCCTATTGCATAAGTAGGTTCATAAGCAATAATAATTTTATCTAAATCGGCAATTTTTACACCTTTTAAGGCTAAATTAATTTGTCTTTTTAAATGTGCTTTGTATAAGTTATTGTTTGCTTGACCTAAACTTTCACCAATACACAAAATAGGAGTAACACCATTTTCTAGTGCATTAAGTATTTTTTTATTAATTAGGCTATTACTTTCTCTAAAGTTTTTTCTACGCTCGTTATGACCAACTAAAGCATATTTAACATTCATAAATTCTAGCATTTTTAAATTAACTTCGCCAGTATAACTTCCTTCATTTTTATAAAAGAAATTTTGAACACCATACTCTACATTTTGATTATAAATTGAAGTTAAAAATAAATTTGAAAGACTAGGCAAAATTACAACTTTATTAGAAAATTCATTACTTGTAACCTTTTTTAAATAATCACTCATTTCCACAGAATTTTTGTTCATTTTTAAATTTGCTACTATTAACTTATCCATTATTTTTCTCCTTTGTTTTTTATATTATTTATTGCTACAAGTCCGCCACCTTCTAAAAGTTTTAAACTTGCACCGCCACCAGTTGATAAATGGTTAAATCCACTTTCTAGTTTAAATTTTTCTATTGCAAAAATGGTATCTCCGCCACCAGCAACTTTAATTGCTTTTTTGTTTTTGCTTATTGCTTTTAAAATTTCTCTCGTTCCATTGCTGTAGTTTTCATTTTCAAACACACCCATTGGACCATTTATAATAATTGTTCGTGCTTTTTTAATTTCTTTTTTATAAAGTTTAATTGTTTTAGTTCCAATATCTAAAGCCATTAAGTTTTTGCTCATTTTATAATTAGGTATATTTTTAATTTTGTTACTTTCTAAACTTTCACTACAAATATTATCTACAGGAAGAAGTAATCTAACATTATTGTCAATTGCCTTTTTAATCATTTTATAGCAATAATCTACTTGTTCGTTATCAACTAAAGATTTTCCTATTTCACCTTTAAGTGCTTTTATAAAAGTATAACTCATTCCGCCACCAATTATCATGGCATCTACTTTGTCTAACAAATTATCAATAACTTTTAATTTATCTTTTACTTTTGCTCCACCCAATATTGCTAAAATGGGATGTTTACCTTCTTCAAAAATATTTTCTAAATAAGATAATTCTTTTTCTACCAATAGCCCTATTCCGCTATCTAAATATTTTGCCACCCCATAAGTAGAAGCATGTTTACGATGACAAGTTCCAAAAGCATCTAAAATAAATATATCAAAAGGTTTTGCTAAGTTTTTAGAAAATTCTTCATCGTTTTCTTCTTCGCCTTTAAAAAATCTAATATTTTCTAAAACTAAAACTTCGCCATTTTTTAATTTATTAACATCTTCTTCCATTTCGCTATCTGCTACATTTTCACTAAAATAAACTTTAGTTGGAAGTTTGTTTTTTAAATACTCATAAACAGGTTTTAAACTTAATTCTTCTTTTTTTTGTCCGTCAGGTTTACCTAAATGTGAAACAATAGTAATTCTTGCATTTTTATCTATTAAGGCTTTGATAGTAGGCAACGCTTCATCAATTCGTTTAGTGCTTTCTATCTCGCCATTTTTAATAGGAACATTCAAGTCTAATCTAAGCAAAACTTTTTTGTCAAAAAAGTCAAAGTCGTTAATGTTTTTTTTCACTAAATTCTCCCTTTAAATAGAGTTTCAACTTAAAATTTTCTCTCTTTTATAATTATATTATATAATATAAAAAATAAAAAGCGAAACGATTTTCTAATGTTGTTATAAAAAAAAGAAAAAACTTTACATAGTTTTGTAAAATTTTTTCTAATTTAAAAATGATTTTATAATATTTATTGTTTTATCAAAGTCTTTTTCATTATAAATTTGAGTTAAAATTTCTTTATAACCTTCTTTTCCTTTTAAATAAAATGCTAAATGTTTTTTCATGTTATTTAGTGCAACTTCAAGACCAAAAACTTCACTAATTTTATTGTAATGAAAAATTATATCATTTAATAAATCTTTTTTATAATCTTTATTTAAAATTTCACTAAATATATAAGGATTTCCTATTGCTCCCCTACCTATCATTACATAATCTACACCAGTTTTAAGCATTTCGTTGTAACTATTTTTATCAGTAACATCGCCGTTACCACATACTTTAATTTTTACACTATCTTTAACTTTTTTTATTTCTTCTAAATTAACTTTTCCACTATATTTTTGCTCTACTGTTCTTCCATGAATTGTAATTAAACTTGCCCCACTTTCTTCACACATTTTTGCAAACTCTTTTGCTATAATATGATTATCGTCAACTCCTAACCTAAACTTAACACTAATAGGTTTATTAGTAGATTTTACGCAACTAAATATTATTTTGCTTGCAAGGTTTAAATCGTTTAATAAATAAGAACCTTCTTTATTTTTTACAATTTTAGGAGCAGGACACCCCATATTTATATCAATAAAATCATAATCACTAAATGTATCGTTTTTGATAACTTCACTCATAATAATTGGGTCATTACCAAAAATTTGAACACCTTTTGTTTTGTTTAAGCCTTTAGTCGTTAGCATTTTATTTGTTTTTTCACTTTCATAATATATTGCTTTTGCACTTATCATCTCACTAATTGTAGCCCCTACGCCATATTTTTCACATAGCATTTTAAAGCCTAAATCACAATAACCTGCCATAGGTGCTAAAATTAAGTTATTTTCAAAATTAATCATACTTTAAATATATAATAAAATTAAATAAAAGTCTAGTAATTAATATTTTTTTCGGTTAAAAAAGTTTAATATTTTAGTATTTTTTACTTCTTTTAAGTTGAAACCTTTAAGCAATAGCACAATTAACAAATATATTACAAAACTAACAGAAATAGAAATTAAAATCATTAACCTACTAAGTGTAGATGGCAATAAAATTTTAAACAAAATTAAAATCCCTGCCATAAAAACTAGTGCCACAAAAGGAACAGTGAAAATTTCTCGAAACTTAAAATTAATATTTGTAACTTTTCTAAGTTCAAATAAGTTAACAACACTAGCAAAAGAATAGCAAATGACATCACTAATAACCAAACCATAAATATTAACTTGCGGATTAGAAACTAAACAAATTGTTAAAATTACTTTTATCAAACTAGCGAGCAAAATTACATAAAAAGCAAAATAACTTTTGTTTAGCGCTTGAAGTGTTGTAGTTAAAATTTGATTTAATGCAATATAAACTATCGAAAAACTACTTAGTTTTAACATAATACTCGCAACTAACAGTGCATTATAATTATCGTTTGTTAAATTACCATATAAGAAATAACAAACTTCTTTTGAATACAAAAAGAAAATCAGCACGCAAGGAAGTGTAAAATACCAAACGATTTTTATGCTAAGTTTACTTTTAAAATCTACATCTTTAGTGTTTTTTAATGCAAAACTTGAACTAATAGATGGCATTAAACTTATGCCAATACTTACCGCTATTACGCTAGGAAGATTTATTAAACTAGCCACAACTCCACTATCTAAACCATATAGACTTGTGCCAACAACTTTATCAAACCCAACCATGCTTAAAAGTTTTATTATTATTAAACTATCTACAACACTTGTTATTGGAACGACTATTTGAGCAAGTGTAATAGGAATTGACTCTTTTAGTATTAATTTAATTGCATCTTTTTTTGTGTATAAATTTGATGAATTTTCTTCAAAATTAATTTTTAAATTTTTAGTTTTATAAGCAATAAATAGATATATAAAAGCAATAAGTTCACTAACCGTTAGCCCTACAAATGCCCCAAAAACGCCATAGATTAAACCATATTTTAAAAATATATAAGCAAAAAATAGTCCACACACAACCTTAAATAGTTGTTCTATTATTTGACTTATTGCCGAATATTTCATTATTTCAAAACCTTGATAGTAACCCCTAAAAGCCGAAATTACACTGCCTAAAATTATGCTAGGTGCTAAACTAAGGTAGCAAATTTGTATGCTGGCATTTCCTTGAATTTTTGATATTACTCCAGAAAACCCAACTACAATTAAAGAAAATAATATGCCTAAAATTAACATAATTTTAATTGATTCTCTAAATATTATTTTTGCATTTTTATTGTTGTTTCCGCTAATTTCTTTGCTTATAATTTTAGATAAACTTGTAGGTATTCCGCTAGTGGATGCCACTAAAAACAACGCAAAAATAGGATATACTAATTGATAAATTCCTACACCTTCTGCACCTAATAGATAGGTTAAAGGTATACGAAAAATTGCCCCTAAAATTTTACATAATATAGATGCTAGACCTAATATTATTGCCCCATAAACAAAACTTTTCTTCTTCATAAAAATAGTTTGTGTAAAAAATAGTTTTTAATTAAAAAAATAAAAATATGCAAAAAAATATTGCATACTTTTAAGATATTTGTAGTGAAATAAAATTTGCAAATGTTTGAAGAATTTTTACTTCGTTATTAGTAAATGAGTTATTTCCTACTAACACAATTGCACCATAAGTATCGCCTTCAGCAAGTATAGGAACGATTATCAAACTAGAATAATTTATTTCTTGTTCTTTAATAACAGGTATTAAATTTGCCCCTTCTTTAGAATTTAAAATAAGTGCTTTACGATTTTCAATTATTTTTTCTAAATCTAGTGTTATATTTTTATGTAGATATGTTTTTTTAAAACTAGACGACCCTTCAACCGAAATTATATTATCTTTATCACAAATAAAGCAATCTAATTCTAAAACATCATACACACTTTTAACCGAGTCGCTAGAAATATCTTCAAGTTCTAAAACTGGCGAAAATTTTTTCAGCATAAGTTCACCATTTTCTCCCGAAAAAATTTCCATAGGCGTGCCTTCTCTTATTTTATGAGTTCGTCTAATTTCTTTAGGAATAACTATTCTTCCCAATTCATCAATTCTTCTAACAATTCCAGTTGCTTTCATACTTCTCTCCATTATTTTTAGTATGAGAAAAGATTTATTTTATATGCAAAAATTATTAGATTTTATCATTTAATCCTAAAATATAATCTCCGCTAATATCTAAATTTCTACAAATATTAACTAAACTATCATAACTAGGTTTACTTTTTCCCTTTAACCATTCACTAACTTGACTTTGTTTTACACCAATTAATTTTGCAAAAGTTGTTTGATTTAAATTTCTTTCTATCATTATCTCTTTTAAAATATCTATTATATCCATAATAAAAATATATAGAAAATTCTATTGAATTACTTGAATTATAGAAAATTCTATAGTATAATAATTATATGTTTACAATTGAAGATGTATACTTCATTTTAGATAAAATGAATCGAGATAGGGTTTTTTATAAAAATGGGACTTTTTTTTGTTATGATTATGATGATTTTTCAACTTATGAAAAATTAGATAATTTTTATTATACTGATTTTGTTTGCATGAGTAAATTATCTTATTATATAAGAAAATCTTTTAAAAATTGTGATTATGATTTTTTAAAAAAAGTGATTATTTACTTAAATTTAATTGATTTTTGTGAAAATTTAAAAAATAAACACAATTTAAACCTTGACTATAAATCATTATTAAATAAAAAGTCCTTTCCAAATTATAATATTAATAAATTAAATAGACTTTTTATAGAAAACGAAAAAGTAAATAAAATTTTATTAAAATTAATTTATATAAGAAATGAAGAAGATTAAAAAAGTGCCACAAGGCACTTTTTATTATTTTTATGTTTATCTTATTAAAAAATTTCATCTAATTTTGCAAGTTCTTCTGGAGTTAATTTTACTTCTTCAGGTTTTTCTTCTTGCTTGTTATTAGTTTGTGATTTCTTTTCAGGTGGAATTTGACTTTCTAAACTTTGTTTATTCGCATCACTATCTAAATTACAGAATGTTGTATGTTCGGAAATGAATTTTAATTTAATAGTGTCGGTTGGACCGTTACGATGTTTTGCAACAATAAGTTCAACAATACCTTGCTTTATTGCGTTGTCATCTTCTAGATATTTATCAGGGTTATGAATAAACATAACAATATCGGCATCTTGTTCTATTGCACCACTTTCTCTTAAGTCTGAAAGCATAGGTCTATTACCTTTTCTTCCTTCTACGGCACGAGATAATTGCGACAAACAAATAATAGGCACATTTAATTCTTTTGCAGCAATTTTTAGGTTACGAGAAATTTCACTAACTTCGGTTTGACGGTTGTCCGTTCGTTTATTACCACTACTCATTAACTGCAAGTAGTCTATCATAACAACATCTAAGCCATGTTCTCTTTTAATCCTTCTACATTTACTTAAAATATCAACTGGCGTATTTAATGCGGAATCATCTATGTAAATTTTTGCTTTAGAAAGTTTGTCTTTTGCCTCTAATAGCAATTTCCATTCTTTACTACTTAACTCCCCTTTTAATGCCTTACTCATAGAAACCATAGCGGTTGAACATATTGCTCTTTGCATTAATTGAGCGGCACTCATTTCCAAACTGAATATCGCACAACTACCGCCATTTAAGGCAATATTATTTACTATATTCATTGCTAAACTTGTTTTACCTACGGCAGGACGAGCAGCAAGCAAGATTAAATCGGATTTTTGCAAACCATTTGTCAATAAATCTAAGCCATAAAAACCCGTTTTTATTCCTGCTAAAGATGATTTGTCTTTTTCTATTGTTTCAAATTTATTAATAACTTCATTTAATGCTGTTTCAGCACTAGTTAAATGACTTGTTTCTTCATTTTGACTTAAATCAAAAATCGTTTTTTCGGCAAAAGTCATTGCTTCAGTTTTATCTTCGGTATTAAACGAGTGTTCTACTATTGCTTGACCACCTGCAATAAGTTTTCTAAGCATAGAATCTCGTTTAATTAATTCAGCATAATGCTTAAAGTTTGCACTACTAGGAACAGAGTTTGTTAAACTTGTAATATATGCAACACTACCAACTTCATTTAAAATGCCTTGATTATCTAATTCATCAGTAACTGTTACAAAATCTATTGGCATATTTTTTTTGTAAACAGTGAACATCGCTTCAAAAATACTTTTGTGAGCATTAGAATAAAAATCTTCACTTTTAAGTTCACTCAAAATTGTCATAGGGACTTTTTCATCAATAAGCATACAACCAAGTAATGCTTGTTCAGCATCTAAGTTGTGCGGTAACATTTTTGGTTCCATTATTTTTCATTCTCCTTTGCTCTTCTCTCTAATTTTTTCTTCATTCTTCTTCTATATAAATATTCTTCTAAAGCGAATATTCCACCAACTGTTAAAACAGCAATTAAAATTACTAAAAACGAACTTAATTTTGCAACAAGTGTTAATACACAAATTAAAGGAATACCCACTAAAATAAAAATAATTAAAAATCTTTTAAACATATTAACTATATCTTTAGTCATCATAGTTTAATTATAACAACTATTTATATTTTTTTCAACTTAATTAAAAAAAAAGATTTATATTTTGTAGGTTTAATAATTAAATAAAAAAGCAAACAACTAAATTAATAGTTATTTGCTAAACATGCAAAATAATTAAATTGAAAGTAATTTTAAAATTACATCATTTCACTTGCCATAATTTCTTCTATTGTTTTATATGTACCGTTTGGTTGTGGAACTTCGTCATTATAACCTTTCATTGAAAAACTCGCATTAAATTCTGCATTGTCTGCATCTAAAGTTACAACTGAAACGTAAGATTCTAATACTTGGTTGTTTTTAATAGCCACATAAGATTCTAAATTTTTAATAGTTTCTTTTTCCATAACTGAAGTTTTAGCATCTTTTAAAGTTAAACGATATTTAGTAACATCATTTTCGTTAGCAACTTCAAAGTTAAAGTTATCTGCTTCTGCTTCGTTAATAGTGAAATAAGTTTTTATATTTTTAACATTCATCATTTCTGTAAAAGATTCAATTGCCATTTCATAGAACATAGCAAAAGGATTTTCTTCTTCCGAAGCATTTAATTCGCTTTTTAATTTAATAGTTTGAGTTTCTCCAGCCACTGTCATAGTTAAATCAACATAAGCATATTGAACTTTAGTTGCTTCTGTTTCGGTAGTTGCAGGAACATCTTCGCTAGTAATATAAATGCAACCATCTATTGTAACGCTACCCATTTCTGCTGGCATTCCCAACATTTCGCCATTAGCAATCATGTGATATTTAATTGCAATTAAATTTTTTGCAGTTTCATCAGTGTCAAAAACGCCTGAAATTTTTACATCCATTCCTTCTGATTTAACTGTGCTAGAAAGTTTAACCTTGGTTAATACTTTTTCTTGCTCTTCAGTAGTATTGTTGCCAACATCATTAATCGCTTTAGTCATCTCAGAATATTCTACTGATTGGTAACTAGCCTTTGTGTTAATTGTGTCAATTTGTTGCCATGCTGGAGCATTACCACAACCCACAAATGCAAAGGTAGTGAAAGCCATTACAATAGCAACAAGAAGTTTGTGTAATTTTTTCATAATTCCCCCTAATAAATTATGTTTTATTATATAATTATATTCTATTTTTCTCTTTTTGTAAACAATTTTCAACAATTTCTCTCTAACAACTAATTAAAAATGGACAAAAAAAGAATATCAAAAACCCTTAAGATAGGAAACGTATAATAAAATACATCACTATTTAAGGGTTTTTAGTTACTAAGTTTTAGTCGTTTTGATTATGATAATTTACTCTGCCACGAATAGTATGGTCTAATATTTTCTTTCTAATTCTAATAGATTTTGGAGTTACTTCTAATAATTCATCGTCGTTTAAAAACTCTAAACATTCTTCCAAACTTAAATTTTTAGGTGGAATTAATCTTAATGCTTCATCACTAGCACTTGAACGAACATTTGTTAAGTTTTTACGCTTACAAACGTTAACTACTAGGTCGCCACCACGAGGATTTTCACCCACTACCAT
>CAKVHZ010000018.1 GCA_934754445.1 uncultured Clostridia bacterium
GTGTCAAAAATATTATCGTAAGTAACATTAATGTCGCTGTATACATTGTTGCTTAAACTGCTTTCTCCACCAAACTTGTCAATTTGGTTGCTTCCGTTTAAGAAAATTGCCAAATTCCAATCTAAAGATTTTTCTTCATATTCAGTTTTTCTAAAAGTTAAAACATTGCTTAATTCTGAGTAAACATATATACTGCCACTACCACTACTTAATTCATCATACTCATTGCCGTTAACTTTTAAACTAACCCCATCAACTTTTTTCTCACAACTAACATCAACCTTAACCAACTGACAATCCACATTCTTTAAATAGTATCGCTTTGTTGTGCTACTAGCATCTGTATATGCTTGGATAAAATATTGTTTAAGTCCATAATCCCAGTCAATTGTATAATTATAATAGTTATAATCAACAAGTGCTTTATAGAAATTTGCTTTGTCATAACCATTGTCAGCCGTTTTATTTGTGTAATGAACAATACTAATTGGGTTGTCATTTACCCTTATTGTCATTTTATTAATTAATATTGCTCGCACATATTTTGAATAGTTGTCTACAGCACAAATTGCAAAAATATTTTGATATGTCGTAGTATCACTAACTGTAATAACTCCACCAATTTCGCACTGCTCTATAATAAAGTTATTAGTTCCCGCAATAAGTCCTATCTTATTGTTAATACTTGCAACATTTAAGTTAATGTTAACTTTACAATTCCTTAATAGCCCCGAATTACTATTAATAAGAACACCTATATTGCCATCACTTTTAACTTTGCCAAGCAACATATATCCATTTTTTATATAAACATTGAGTATTGAGCCAGCTTTATTGTTTGTAAAAATACCCTTAAAATAAATATTGTGCTCTTTACCAGTATTATATAATCCATCAATAATAAAAACATTATTGAAAACAAGATTATTAATATTTACACTATTGTCGCCATCAGTATTTATAAAATATTGACCATCACTTTGACTCGCAATAATAGTTAACCCATTTATTGAATAACCATTCCCTTCAAATACGCCTTTAAATGATGATACGGAAAGATTATAACCAGTAATATCAATATTGTTTTTTAAATTAAGCTTTGTGTATTTTGAATTGCAATATTTATAATAAAATGCCATTGCTAAATCTTTAGCACTTGTAATATCATATGTAGTATAAGAATTGTAAGAATATCCAGTTAATTGATACTTGTTTTCAAGTAAATCATCCCCTTCAACATTAAATGTAACATTACATTTTGCTGTTGTGCTAAAAGTTCCATATTCTTCTCTAAACAACTGCTGATAAAATGTATAGTAAACCGCAGATTTTGAAGATTCACTCCAAGATTCTGGAATTTCAGGGTCTATTTTAAAGTTTTCATTACGATAAGTTACTGCTGCTGAATTAGTTATTGATGTAATTCTATAATATGGTTTAACTTTAAAAGTAAGATAAAATGCTGTTCCTTTTGCTATGTTACAAGATGAACTTCCATCACTAGTTGTTGTAACACCTGAATTTGTCCATGCCGTTCCACTCTTATAGTAAATATTTGTTTCAACAAGATTATTGCCTTTTACTTCTATTTTGCATTTCTCAACTATTTTTTCATACTCACAAATTAACTTTATATCACTAGCGATTGAATAAACAAAAGTCTTTTCATTTTGTAATGCTAAGTTCATGTTTTTAATCAATGCATCTATATCTTCATTTTTTATTCCTGCCTTAATTAACGATTGTTTATTTTCATTAGAAATAGAAAAACTTTGCAATGCATAACCAGTTAAATTTAATTTACTATAATAAGGACTAACTTCTTCTTCATAGCTTACAGTCTGTATTTTTGCGGTAAAGCCCGAAATTATTGTATTTGTGCTAATATTTTTAGCACTAGCATAAGTTATATTATAAGAAACAGTTGTAAATTTAGGATATAAATCTAATTCCCAAACGCCATCAATTTCTATTGCATTATAATTAGATTGTCTTAATTCTGGCATAGTTGTGGCACCAAAATTAACTTCATTATTATAAGCATTTATATAATACCAGCCAGTAAAATTTCTACCAACTAAAGTAACATTTGGCAAAGTAATTTTTTCGTTATAATGACAAGTTATACTATCCGCCAAAATAGTTCCATCTTTATCTTTAAAGTTTAGTTTATATTCTAGTTGCTTGTATTCACAAACTAATTTAATAGGACAAGTTAGTGTATAAGTAAAAGATTTATTATTTAATAAAGCCAAGTTTATATTGGTTATAAAAATATCTATATCTTCACTTTTTACCCCGCTTTCTATTAGTGTATTTTTGTAATCATCCGATATAGAAAAACCTTGCAATGCATAACCATTTAAACTTAATTCATTGTTGTATGGGGTAATTTCTTCCTCAAATTTTGCACTTTGAGTTTTTTGAGTAAAACCTGTAATTGTAGCATTTGTATCCACATTCTTAGCACTAGCATAAGTTATAGTATAAGCTACAGCATCATATTCAGGATATAGTTTTAATTCCCAAACATCTCCAATTCTTGTTGCATTATATTTTTCAAGAGATAAATCAGGCATAGTTGTGTAATTAAAAGGTTGTTTACCAGAGGTTAAATAATACCAACTTGTTATGTTTTTTTGTATACCATTATAAGAAAGATTACCTGCGAATAGTGAAATTTCTTCACCAAAATTTTTAGTTATGCTTGGAATTTGGCCATCAACACCTTCAAAAATTAATCTATTTTTTGTTAAAGTATATTCACAAATTAATTCTATAGAACTTTCAATATCATATATGAATGTCGTGTTATTTTTTAATGCTTTGTTTATTTTTGTAAGGAAAGCATTAATTTCTTCATCATTATTAAAAATTTCATCTTTTATTAATTGTGCCTTTTGAGACTCTGATATTTTAAATTGATTTAAACTGTAACCTGTTAATTTAAGTTCTTTATTTGTAGTATCATTGTAAGGCAATATATTATCATTGAAATATAACGGCTGGACTTTTGGAGTGAAACCTAGAAGGACACTATCACTAGTATCAACAGCACTCTTATATACAATTGAATAAGCTATAACATCGCAATAAGGATATAATGTTAATACCCAAACATCTGATACTTCACGTGCATTATATTTTGCTTGACTTAAATCTGGCATTTTTGTGTCTGTGAAAGAACTCTTTTTACCACTTTCATCAAAATAATACCAGCCTGTTATGGTTTTACCAGCAATTTTAATATCTGATGTATCTATTACAGCATTAATATTACCCGTTATTTCTTTTAAAATATTTCCATCTTCATCTTTAAAGTTTAGTTTATAGTCTATTGCTTTATATCCACAAACTAAATTTATATCGCAAGCAAGTGAATAAACAAAAGTTGTTCCATTTTTTAATGCTGTGTTCATATCTTTTAGTAATGCATCAATATCTTCACTATTTATTCCATTATCTATTAATAACCGCTTTTGTGCGACAGTCATTGAGAAATTTTGCAATATATAACCGCTTAAAATCAATTGTTCGTTATTATATGGTTTGACTTCTATTCCATAATTTACTTCTTGAGATTTTGAGACAAATTCTGAAATTGTCCTAATTGTGCTAACATTTTTAGCACTAGCATACTTAATTGTATAAGTAACCGTGTCGTATTTAGGGTATAAATTTAATTCCCAAACATCAGCAATTTCTGTTGCATTATAGTTAGATAATCTTAATTCTGGCATAGTAGACAAATTAAAATCTACTTTATTCCCATTAAACTCGTAATACCAGCCTGTTATGTTTTTGCCGGGCAATTTGATTTCAGGCATTGTTATAGCATCTCCATAATTACCAGTTACACTATCGGCTAAAGTATTACCCCCTTGATCTTTAAAATTCAATTTATAATCGACTTTATCTAAACCATGTTCTAGTATTGCACAAAGAGAAATAAATGGTGTTAGAGATTCTTCAATATTACCAAAAGATACGATATTAAATTTACTTGCAATAAACTCAGTATCAAACCCATAAAGTTGTGCATCACTACTATTTTTTAAGTAAGATAAAGTTTGAGTTGTAGAGTCTATTTTTAAATATGGGAATAATAATGTTTCACCATTTGCAGTTTGAATAATGTTTGTTCTTAACATATATCCTGTAATTTTATAACCAGCCATTAAATTAATTAATTCATCATTTAATGTTAAGTCTAAAATACAAGTATCATTAGAATCATAAATGCCATTGTTTTTAATAACATATTTTTCGTTAGTTTTAATTTGTATTTCTTTTAATATAACTTTACCATTCGAGTTATCATTATAACTCCAATCAATGTTATTAGTTTTTGTTGCTATAACTACTCTTAATGTAATATCTACATTTTCAAAATTTAAATAATATTCTTCACCATTGTTTGTCCAAACTTGTTTTAAAATTTCTTCCGAAGTATCACTAGAAAGTTCATCTCCAAAAGCATTTGTATAATTTACAAAATTATAGTTACTTAGTTCATTAAAGATAGCACCATTATCACAAGTCAATATTTTTAAGTTGTTATCATAACTATATTCGCTATCTAAAATAAAGTATTCTTTAGTTAAAATTAATTTACTATCTTCAACATTTTTTTCTACATAGTCAGCAAAACGATTGTAATCTTCTTCAGTTACAAGATATTTTACTGTATCTATAACAAATTTTGCTTTAACTGTGCCGACATCTTTTAAATAAGGGTTGTTACTATTAACGCCATCACTTTTTGTCCAAATGGTTTTATCCATATCCGCATAGAATGAATCTATATTTCTATAAATTTTATCTTCGCCAATAAATTGCACGCCTAAACCAAATGTATTATTAATTTGATAAACATCATTAAAGTTATAATTTGTATAACAATTTTTAACAGTTACAGTTGATGATTTAGTATAAGCAAAACCTTTTAAAACACTGCCATTACTTATATCAAAACAATTTTCAATATTTGCTTCTGCTTCGCTAACAATAGAATACACATTACTCATTGTGCTTTTTACTTTTGTTAAACAATTAGTTATTTTTCCATTAGCACTAGAATATCCAACAATTCCACCAACTTTACTGTTTGTATCAGTTTTTACAAATTCTCCTTCAACCAAACAATTTTTTATAGGAGACATTGTATAACCCGCAATACCGCCCACATAAATATTAGGAGTATCATAACTAATTGCTAATAAATAAACATCGCTTACTTCACCTATAAAAGAATTAAAACTTATAAGTCCAAATAAACCACAATATATTTTCCTTTTTTCAGAATCCGCTTCATTTGTTAATATGGTAGATGACTTATCTTTCTTTAACATTATCCCATCAATAAAGTTAGTTTTTATGCTTAGGTTAGATATTGTATGTTTGCCACCATTAAAATTACCATTAAATGCTCTATTGCTTGTTAAGCCTATTGGCATAAAGTTATTAACACCAGACATATCTAAGTTGTTTTTTAATACATATTTTGCATTAGACTTATAACCATCTTCATAGTTTACTTTATAACTTAAAGTAGCCAAATCTTCAATAGTGCTTATTTCTCTTACTAAACTAGTTAATTTTATTGGATTATTATTTTTATCCGTTATAAATTTAGCATATAAATTCAAACGATTATTCTCAACACTTTCACTATTTATTAAAAATTCTTTGAAAGGTCTAGCATATAAGTTTTCATTATTTCCAACTTGCCAATATGCAAAAGCATAATTGCAACTACCAAATACATCGGCATAAGAGTTGATTGTAATCTTACCACTATCGCCACTAATCTTCTCACTTTCATAATTTATTACATGAGATGGCTCATCAGTTGTATTACCATTTATATCGTAGTAATAAACTTCTAAAGTTTTTGGCAATTCAGGTTCGTCTTGTTTATGCTTTATATATACCACAGCATAATATTGTTGATATTTAGGTTCATTATTTTCATAATAATATTTTTTATAAGCAGTCACATTTTCGGAATTGTATTCAACTATATTTTGACCCGCCATAGATATGCTTGATGCGTATATGTTTTTAGGGGTAAACAATGCATTATTTTCATCATCATATATTGGCGTTTTATCATCAATAAAAGCACAATCACTAAAATTAACACCTATTTTACTATCTTTTTTAATTAAATCACCATAAAATTGATAACCTTCAACAACCTTATTGTATATTCCAGACTTATTATCACAATATTGCAAATTAAAAGTTGAATATACATTTAAATAATATGTTGTTAAGTTTTCACTTGCATCAATAGTTTTAGATTTTTGAGTATCGGACCCATAAAATTTGTATACAAAATAAAGATTTCGGTCATTTATTTTATTCCCCAAATCTACTAAAGCAAAATTAATGCCTTCTTTTTCGTCATGGCCACCCAAATCTAAACCAAATATACTTTTTAATTCGCTAGCAGAAATAGTAGTTTTTTCAGGTTTATTTAAGACCGTTACTACATATTCATAACGATATAATTGACTAGACTGAACTTTAGAGCATTCAACCTGATAAGTAATATCCCCTATAGTTACCGTTTCTTTGCTAGCAACCGTATTAAGTGTTTTTCCATTTACTTTTATAGCAGTAACCGAATTTACAGTAACCGATGTTCTAAATATAGGATAAAGCGTTAAAGTCCCATTTTCAGCCATAGCAAAATTTGAATAGTTATAGTTTGTGTTTTTATTATAAGAAGTGCCTGAACCATCAGGTTTAGTATTATAACTTTGTAAAATAATTGTTGTTCCGTTAATAGAATAAGATGCATCGGGCAAAGTTACTCCAGCTTGATTTTGAGTAACCCCAGTGTAATAATTTCCAGAAGGTATTACCGAACAATAAATTTTATTAAGTAAACTATTGTTATATTCACTAATACTACCCAAACCGCCATTTATTTGGATATTTCTATCACTATTATTTACTTTAGAAAAATCTAATATTATTTTTTTATAATTAGAAACATTTATAAACGGAGCAGATAGACCACTTGAAACTAAACCACTAAGAATTTGTGAATTATATTGAAAACCATTTTCAAAAGCGCCAATAACATCACTATCACTAGAAAGTTTTGTTCCATTATACCAACATGCAGTATAATTATAATTATGATAATCATTTTTGCTTTCTCTATTAATTCTAATTCCTATAGTTCCACCCCAAACCCCCGTTGTTAAAACCTTGTCATTTTGTGGTGCAGGAATATAATAACTTTTATCAAAGTTCTCCGCTCTAACCATTACAGTAGTATCACTGTTATTTGCACCAATTACACCCAAATATACTTTATTGTTTGAATAAACCGCAATTGACTTAATAGCACCAATATTATATTTATTATATATAGATGATAATTGTGGTCCATACCAGTTACCTACAAAGTAACCCACAAATGTATGTCCTGCTAAGTTTGAACTACTTCCAATAATTAAATTTTTAGCAAAAGTTTCGTTATATTGATAACAAATTGTTCCGCCAGTAGAAAAATCTCCATTTGCATTCACACTTTCAACATTGCCTATTCCACCGCCAATCATACAATATCTGCTTAAAAATTTATCATTTGTCAATAATGCCTTATCATCCAAAGCATTATTAGGTTCTGCAGTAATACTTCCTTCATACCTACATACTTCAACAGTATTACCATTATAAGAATTTACAAGATATTTACCTACAATACCACCGATATTTATAAAATCGGCAGTTTGGTTTGCCGCAATTCGACCTACTTGGTTAGAAGTATTTAATGTGTTTTTAACACTTAAATCGACTTTGCTATAACATTTTGTTAAACAAGTGCCTTGAGCTTTGCCTACAAAACCACCAAAGTTCAAGTTTGTTGCATAATATAACTTATCGGCTTTAATCGTTCCCGAAACCACACTACAAGATTGTATGCTTGTTCCTAGCAAAGTTCCAACAAATCCGCCAACATTATAGTCACCACGATATGCTGGGGTATTAGGGTCACCCGCACCATGTTCACCAGCGACTTCAAAGGTTACTTTATTAACATAAGAATTTTGTATTGTAGGGTTAGTATAAGTATTGTTTGCTCCACTAGCATATCCAACTAAACCACCAAATGATATATCAACATCACTTGATTCAGCAATATTAAATGAATTACTATAAACAGCAATAGTTTCATACTCATTTTTACTTAATTTTATACTTGCTGAATTTGTTATATTACAGTTTGATACTGTAGAATTTACAAGTCCACCAATTAATCCGCCTATACAATATTTACCAAAAGTTTTTACTTTAATGTTAAAATTATCAACATTTATATTTTCGAATTTTGCATTATTTGCATATCCACACAATGCACCAAAATAACTATTGTAATATTCAATTTCTCTAGAATACGACTCACCATGCATCTGTTGATATTCCGCCAAATCTTTTGCATCGGGATAACTATAACTTCCCGCTAATAAATAATCAAATTGTTTGGGATCCTTATCCCCCGTATAAATATAACCACCACTAATCAAGTAAGGAACTTCAATGGTCACAGTCGCTCTTGAAACTGTGCCAACATTTAAATTACTAACCTTCCCACCATCAATATACCCAAATAAACCAAATGTAGGGCTAACAGGTTCTCTGCAATAAATACTTGTGCCACCCGATGTATACATATGAGTTGCGACAAGTTCATAATAAGCATTTAAAGATGCATTTTGAATTTTATATCCGTTACCAACAAATTCGCCTTTAAAGGCATTGTTATCTTTTTTTATTCCTATAGGCGAACCGCCATAAGAATAAATATTGTTTTTTAACTCTACCCTATAGTTACTACCTATCGAAGCATTCATATAACTAGAATTAACTTCGGTTGCTAAGAAACTTAAATCACTTGAATTTCTTATATTAAAAACAACTTTACCATTATTAGAAGATAAGAGTTTAGTTGTGTTGCTCGCTACTTTATAAATAAAACTTATCTCAGATTTAAATCTGAATTCATCATTTTTGATTTTACTAAAAGACGTTTTTATTTTTGTTTGAATAAAATTTCCTTCTTGTTTAAATACATCTTTCCCAAGTTGTAAATATCCACTGCTATCAACCCAAGCAGTATAATAATTTTCTTTATCAATTTTTTTGTCGCTTAATTTATCCTTGTTTGCATCATAAAGATAAACATCATAATCATTACTTAAATTAGTGAAGTTAATGTATTGATTGTAGTCAATTATACTATTATTAACTTTTGCAAATGCATCTATTCTTCCACTAATACTATAGCCCGAAATAAAATTTTCATTATTTGAAGTCTGCCAAATATAAGAATCTCCCATTTTTATGTATGTGTTTTTATAAGATATATCTAAAAACTTTGTATTATCATTGAAAAGAATGTAAATTGTCGTTTCATTAACTAAATCTCTGTGATATAATTTTGAACCTAATCTAACCACAGACGAAGCATTAAAGTTTGTGTCTTTAAAAAACCCAACAACACCTACATTCGCATTCTCACATTGAGCATAAATAGATTCGCCATCATACAAGGTTTCCGTTCTTGAACCTGCCACCTTAGCACTAGGTGCAACTAAAGAGTAATTGGCAACATCTCTATCAGTTTTTGTGCTTCCATCTTTTGTCATATAAATTATTTGACTGCCAGAATTCTTCCATGCCACATTATGTTGTGTTTGAGTCCATGTCGCACCCCAGTTAAATGTAGTTGTTATTTCTTCAATGTTTCCGCTATCATTATATCTATAAGCCTTAAAAGTAACAGTTTTACTTTCTGCCTCTACTGGTTTATTTACATTGTTTGAAATTAAATTATAAACAGGCATTGCACAAAAAGCGAGCATGACAAAGCATAGCCCGATTATAATATTTCTAACAAATTTTTTAAAAGGATATATCATTTTTCTTTCCATGGTTGACTCCTAAAAACTTTTATATATATTATTATATATAAAAACAACAAATTTACAAAATAAATACTAAAATTTTGCAAAATTTTCGTTGCTTCTCATTAACAAAAAAAGAAAGATTGGTTTAATCTTTCTTTTTAATCTTTTTAAAATTTTTATCTATTTTGTGTTTTTAAATAAACTATTAAAACATTAATGTCTGCTGGGCTAATTCCGCTAATTCTACTTGCTTGACCAATGTTTAATGGTTTAATTTCGTTAAGTTTTTGTATGGCTTCTAGGCGTAAACCTTTAATAAGTGAATAGTCAAAATCCGTGTTTAATTTTAAGTCTTCTTGGCGTTTATTTTGCTCTATTTGCTCGGCTTGTTTTTTAATGTATCCTTCATATTTTATTTCAGTATTTACTTCTTCAATAACGGTTTTAGAATAGTTTTTAAACACGTTAAAATAATCACAAATTTTTTGAAGAGTAATGTTATTTCTCTTAATTAAATTCGTGTAACTTATTGATATTGTTGTTTCATTTTCGCCATTTTGTTTTAAGAACGGATTAACATCGTTTATTTTAACAAGTGAGTTTAATTCTTTTTTTAAACTTTCTATGTCAGCCTTTTTTTGTAAGAATTTTTCATATCTCTCTTTTGTTACTAACCCCACTTTTTTGCCTAATTCCGTTAGTCGTAAATCGGCATTATCTTGCCTTAAAACAAGTCTATATTCCGCTCTACTTGTCATCATTCTATATGGTTCGTTAGTGCCTTTTGTTACTAAATCATCAATTAATACACCAATATATGCATCACTACGGGAAAGTATTAAAGGCTTTTCTCCCCTTAATTTTAAACTAGCATTAATGCCAGCAAGTAATCCTTGAGCGCCTGCTTCTTCATAACCACTAGTGCCATTAACTTGACCGGCAAAATATAGCCCTTCAACGTTTTTATACTCAAGAGTTGGAAGAAGTTGCAAACTATTAATACAATCGTATTCAATAGCATAGGCATCACGCATAATATGGGCATTTTCAAAACCTTTTAAACTATGTAGCATCTCTTCTTGAAGATATATTGGAGCACTTGTAGAAAAACCTTGAATGTATACTTCTTTTGTGTTTAAACTCTCAGGTTCAATAAAAAGTTGATGTCTTGTTTTATCTTTAAAACGCATAATTTTTGTTTCAATAGATGGACAATATCTTGGTCCAATTCCCACAATTTCGCCTGAATACATAGGGAATTTTTCTAGGTTATTTCGTATAATTTCATGTGTGGTTTCGTTCGTATATGCTAAATAACAATCACGCTCGTTATTTGGTTTTTTATCATCATTTAAAAACGAAAAACAAGCAATATCATCTTCACCTTTTTGGACTTCTAAAACTGAGTAGTCTATTGTGTCTGAGTGAACTCTCATAGGAGTTCCTGTTTTAAATCTACGAATTTCTAAACCTAAATCTATTAAACTTTTTGTTAAATTATTGCTTGGCTTAAAACCGTTTGGCCCAATGTTTTCAGTAAAATCTCCAACAAAAATTTTACTTTTTAAATACACGCCACTACAAACTACTATTGCCTTGCATTTAAAGTTTTCGCCTTGAGTTGTTTTAAGACCACACACTCTACCATTTTCGGTTAAAATTTCACTTGCTTCGGCTTGTTTGATATCTAAATTAGGCGTATTTTCTAAAGTTTGTTTCATAAAAATATGATAGTTGTTTTTGTCCGCTTGAGCACGCAAACTTTGAACAGCAATACCTTTGCCCCTATTGAGCATTCTTAGTTGAATAGTCGCTTTATCGGCATTAACCCCCATTTCTCCACCTAGGGCATCAATTTCGCTTACAAGTTGACCTTTACTTGTTCCACCAATTGAAGGATTACATGCCAAAAAACCTATAGCATCTAAACTTAAGGTTAAAAGTAAAGTTTTATTATTAGTTCGTGCTAAACTTAATGCCGCTTCACAGCCAGCATGTCCAGCACCAACAACTATTGCATCATAATATTTTTCCATAAAAAATCCTTTAAAGTAATTTAATTACTTATTCCGTATAGGTAAACTCATTAGTTCCAATTCTAACAGTATCGCCTTCTTTTAGCCCTTTTTCTAAAAGTTTATCTATAATTCCATTTTGTTTTAATCTTCGTTGAAAATATGCAAAACTTTCTGGGTCGCCTAAAATTATCCCCCTACTCATTTTGTCTATTAGTCCACCCGTTACAACAAAAGTTCCATCATCATCACGAGTTATTTCAATAGATGTATAATCTCGTTTATCAAGTTCATAAATTTCACTAACTTCTCTTTCTTTTGGTGGAAGTTTTTTTATTTCATCAATAATGGTGTTTAAAAGTTCATCAACACCAACTCTTGTTGCAGCAGAAAACTCAACTATTTTATATTTTTTAGAATATTTTTCTTTAAATTCATATAGTTTTGATTTGTCTTCTTCACTAAAAAGTAAGTCTATTTTGTTTAAGACTATTATTTGTGGACTTTCTGCCACCTCTGCGTTATATTTTTTTAGTTCATTATTTATAATCTCAAAATCTTCTAATGGGTCTCTACCATCAACACCCGCAATATCTATAATGTGAAGCAAAATTCTTGTTCGTTCAATGTGTTTTAAAAATTCTAGCCCAAGCCCTTTGCCTTCACTCGCTCCTTCAATAATTCCTGGAATATCGGCTATAACAAAACTGTTATCATAGTATTTAACAACCCCCAAATTAGGAGAAAGGGTTGTAAAGTGATATGCTGCAATTTTAGGTCTAGCACTTGTTAAAACACTTAAAATTTTGCTTTTGCCTACACTAGGAAAACCTATTAAACCGACATCGGCAATAGTTTTTAACTCTAAATCTACTGCATACTCTTTTGTTTTTTCTCCACTTTCACTAAATGTAGGAGATTGTCTACGAGAATTAGCAAATTTACTATTTCCCCTACCACCAAGACCACCACGAAGAATAATTTTTCTCTCGTTAGGAGTTACCATATCGGCAATAATTTTACCAGTTTCAGCATCTTTTATAATTGTGCCACAAGGGACTTTTAAAATTACATCTTGACCGCTTTTCCCATAGGCTTTACTAACTCCACCATTTTCGCCATCTCCTGCACGATATTTTTTAGTATAGTAAAAATCAACTAGGTTGTTTAATCCGCTATCCGCAACAACTATAATGTCACCACCTTTACCGCCATCGCCACCATCTGGACCACCGTGCATGGTAAAAGTATCACGATAAAAGTTTACTTTTCCATCGCCACCATTTCCTGCTTTAATATATATTCTTGTTTTATCTACGAACATATTTTCTCCTTATAATAATTACAATATTTTTGAAGTCTACAACCAACGCATTTTGGTCTTAAACTTTTGCAAACATATCTACCATATAAAACTAAATATAAATGTAAATTGCTCCACATATCTTCATCAAATAACTTTTTTAAATCTTCTTCAGTTTTATCTGCTGTTTTGCTATTAGATAATCCTAATCTATGACTAACCCTAAACACATGGGTATCTACCGCTATAGCATTTTTCTTAAAACCTTCACTCAAAACCACATTCGCTGTTTTTCTACCAACTCCACTTAGTGTTAATAAGTCGTCCATGTTACTAGGCACTAAGCCATTATATCTATCTTTTAACTCTTGGCATAGTTTTAAAATATTCTTTGCTTTATTGTGATAAAACCCACACGAATGAATTTTCTCTTCAAGTTGTTCTTTTGTTAGAGTTAAAAAGTCATCACAAGTTTTATATTTTTTAAAAAGTTCTTTAGTTACTAAATTTACTCTTTTATCGGTGCATTGAGCCGACAATATAACAGCAACTAAAAGTTGAAACAAACTACCATATTCTAATTCACACTTAGGCACTTTATAAATATCATATAAAATATTATAAATATCTTTACATTTTTGTTTCATTATTTTATTATATCTCATTTTAAAAAAAATGTCTATAAATTTATTTATAGCATAAAAATTTATTAAAAAAGTGCCAATGGCACTATTATTAAACAAAATACTTTCGTTGTTGGCACTTCCTTACAAGTGAAAAGTTATAGTAAAAACTATTTAAGTATATTTAAAACATTTTTTGCAATAAAGTTAAAACCTTTAATAGTTCCATAATTTTGTGGTTTTAATGTTTTTCCATACATTAAAAATGGTGTGTATTCTCTTGAATGGTCGGTTGATGGAGTTGCTGGGTCGCAACCATGGTCGCCAGTTATAAATAATGTATCATCTTCACGCAAATAATTTAGCATTTCGCCTAAATATTTATCAAATTCGTTTAACGCATTAGCATAACCTACAGCATTATTTCTGTGACCATATTTACTATCAAAATCAACTAAATTTGCAAAACATAAACCGTCAAAATTATTGTTTTTTATTTGGTCTAAAATCTTTTCTTCGCCATCTAAATTAGACTTTATAGCAATTTGTTTAGATACACTTCTATCGTTAAAAATAGATGACACTTTGCCAATAGAAATAACTGTTTTACCTTTTTTAACCAATTTATCAAGCATCGTTTCGCCCACTGGGTCTACACTAAAATCATGTCTATCGGCTGTTCTTTCTAAATTAGGGTATGTTCCAATAAAAGGTCTTGCTATAATTCTACCCACACAATGCTCGCCAGTCATGATTTTTCGAACTTTTTTGCAAATGTCATAAAGTTCATCAAGTTTAATAACATCGGTATGCACTGCAATTTGCAAAACACTATCAGCCGAAGTATAAACAATTAAATTTCCTTTCATGGCATCTTCGTAATAATCTTTAATTACTTCTGTGCCAGAATAAGGCTTATTACAAACAACTTTCCGATGAGAAAGTTCTTCTATTTGCTTGATAATTTCTTCTGGGAAACCATTTTTATAAGTAGGAAAAGGAATATCAGTGATAAGTCCTGCCATTTCCCAATGTCCTGCTGTTGTATCTTTACTTGCAGATAATTCCTGAAGTCTTGCAATGCTACCTATAGGTTTTTTTTCTTTTTCTCCAAAGTTTACCCCGTCTATATTAAAAAGACCTAATTTTTTCAAATTAGGTATATTCAATAAGCCCGTATTATAACAAGACCTAAAAGTATTCGAGCCTTCATCGTGATATTTTATTGCATCTGGCGCTTCGCCAATTCCAAAACTATCTAAAACAATTAAAAAAACTCTTTTACCCATAATCTCTCCTATAACTTTATAGCCGTTTCTAATGCACATTTAATCATATCGTTAAAACTATTTTGTCTATCTTCACTTGATAATTCTTCTTTTAAAAGTCCGTTATCACTAACCGTTAAAAAACTAATTGCTTTTTTGTTAAACTTTTCAGCAAGCAAATATAAAACAAATATTTCCATTTCTGCAACTTCGCAACCACGAGTAACATATTTTTGTGTATCTTCTATTGCATAAACATCAAAAATATCATAGGTTAATGCTCCACAAGTCTTTACATTAACATTATTTTCTTTAGATGTAACTTCCGCAAGTTTTAATAAATCTTTGCTAGCATAACTTTTTTTAACATCTTTATAAATTCTTTTTGCAATATTACTTGGTGTATATGCCCACTTTGCTAAAACAATATCTCTAACATGCATATCTTTAGTAAGCCCACCACAAGAGCCTATTCTTATAATATTTTCTACATTATAAAAAGCATAAAGTTCATGGGCATAAATACTCATGCTAGGCATACCCATACCGTGAGCCATAACGGAAATTTTTTTACCTTTATAGTAACCAGTATAACCTTGTATTCCCCTAACATTATTAACAAGTTTGGCATTTTCTAAATAATTTTCTGCAATATATTTACTTCTTAGTGGGTCACCCGACATTATTACAGTTTTTGCGAAATCGCCCTTTTTTGCACTATTATGCGGTGTTGGAACATTACTCATAAGATTCCTCCTTGTTTACAATAAATTCCCATAAAAGTGAATTCTCTGGAATACTCGTTTTTGATAATGGAGTAAGTTTTTCAAAAATTTTGATAAGTTCGTTTATTTTGTCAATATCTTCATAGCCTTTTAAAAAGCCTGTAAAACAATGAGCATAAATTAAAATTTCATAAGGAATAGTAGTGTCTATAAAATAATCTGCTAAGTGCTTAAAAGGCGAGATAAATTTATTTTCCGCATCACAAACATTATTCCAAAAAGAAAGTGTTTGTTTAGGAGATTTATCACGCGTTAAATAATCACGATAAATTCTTCTAATTAATCTTAAATCTTGTGGAGATAAAATTATTTTGTCTTTCTCTCTAAAAATAGAGTGTGAATTAATATAAATTCTATATATTTGCTTTTCTAAACTATCATCATTAAAGAATATTGGGTTTAATGCATGAAGCCCCTCAATAATAATAACACTATTTTCATTTAGTTTAATAGTTTCCCATTCATCTCGTTTTTGTTTAACAAAATTATAAATAGGTTTTTCCGCTTTTTTTTGAGTAAGCAAGGTTTTATAGAATTTTTGAAACTCTTTTATGTCTACAGTGGTTACATTGTCAAAATCTGGATTGCCATCTTCTAAAAGCGGTGTATCTTTTAAATCTAAGAAAAAGTCGTCCATAGAAATAACTATACTACCAATATTGTAACTCAACAATTTTTTAGCAAGTATCTTACTTGTTGTAGTTTTACCAGCAGAAGATGGGCCAGCAACTAGAACCATTTTTATCTTTTTTGCTCGTATATTTTTAGCAACTTCATTTATTTGGTCATTATATACTTTTTCACAATTTTTAATTAAGTTCTTTGCATCTTTTTGTGCAAAATCATTCAAATCATCTATATTATAACAAGGATTATTTATAGACCATAGGTTAAAATTTTTCATGCAATCTCCTAGTATAATTAATAGCAACAAACTAATTTTTTTGTTACATTTTATTTTTTATTCATACAACAATTTTTGTATTTTTTGCCGCTTCCGCAAGGGCAAGGGTCATTTCTTCCTATATCTTCTTTTCTATGAACAGTTTGAGTTTTTCTTGCCTTTTGGCTTAATTCTTCTTGAACCTTTATTTTTGCCAAAATTTTTTGTGCTTCTTCTGGAGAAAGAACAATTTTTATTTCTCTCTTTAACAAATATTTAGCAGTATTTTCACGAATAGTTTTAATCATGTTTTCAAACATATCATAACCTTCGTTTTTATATGCTAGTAGTGGGTCTTGACGTGTTGAAATTTCTCTTCTTAAGTTACTCATGTTATCAATATGTTCAACCCAAGATTTATCTACGTAATTTAGTAGAGCATTTCTTTCAACATTAGAAAAATCAATACCTAAAACATCTTCGTTTGCTTTTATTTTTGCTTCATATTGTTTGTTTACTTCTTTAATAACTTTTTCAACTATTTCGTTAACTTCTAATTCTTCACACATTTCACTAGTAATAAAGTTTTGACCATCGTTAAATATTTCTTCTTGTTCTAAAACTTTATTTAATTTTTCAATATCCCATTTTTCACTAGGAATATCATCTGAAATATATTGGGTTACAATATCGGTTACATATTCATCAATCATATCTAATACTTCATCATGAACATTCTCTCCGTTTATAACTTTATTTCTTTCTGTGTAAATAATTTTTCTTTGTTCGTTTAATACATCATCAAAGCCAATTAAACTTCTTCTAACAGCAAAGTTTGCTGCTTCAACTCTTTTTTGTGCTGTTTCTATTTGTTTAGAAATTAATTTCATTGAAAAAATCGGTTCATTTTCATCAAGTTTAAAGAAACTACAAACAGATTTCAATTTGTCGCCACCAAAAATACGAACTAAATCATCTTCTAAAGATACAAAGAATGTGCTTTCACCTTTATCACCTTGACGACCAGCACGACCACGCAACTGGTTATCAATACGTCTACTTTCATGTCGTTCTGTTCCTAAAACGAAAAGTCCGCCAGCATCTATAACTTTTTGTTTTTCTTCATCGGTTTGTTTTTTAAATTCTTCGTAATATTTTTGATAAACTTCTTTTGCTTTTTTAACATCAATGTCGTCAGTTTCTACAAAAGATGTGCTTGCTTCAATTAGTTCTTCGCTAAAACCGTCGTTACGCATTTTTTGTTTTGCTAAATATTCTGGGTTACCACCAAGCAAAATATCTGTTCCACGACCTGCCATGTTAGTTGCGATTGTAACCGCACCTAATTTCCCTGCTTGAGCAATAATTTCGCCTTCTTTCATGTGGTTTTTAGCATTTAAAACATTATGTTTGATTCCATTTTTCGTTAATAAATTGCTTATTAATTCACTCTTATCAACTGTTGTTGTTCCAACTAGTATTGGTTGCCCAGTTTTATGTCTTTCTATAATTTCGTTTACAATAGCATTGTATTTTGCTTCTGTGGTCATAAATACAATATCATTATTATCTTTTCTTAATATTGGTTTATTGGTAGGAATTGTTACAACGTCTAAATCGTAAATTTTGTTAAATTCAGTTTCTTCAGTTTTTGCAGTTCCTGTCATACCGCTTAATTTTTTATATAACCTAAAATAATTTTGATAAGTTATTGTAGCAACAGTTAGGTTGTCTTCATTTATTTCAACACCTTCTTTTGCTTCTATTGCTTGATGAAGTCCATCACTATATCTTCTACCTTTTAATACACGACCAGTAAATTCATCAACAATTAAAATTTGACCATTGTCTACAATGTATTGTTTTTCAAGTTCAAATAAATAGTTTGCTTTTAATGCATTTAATATATAGTGGTTTAATTCCATATTTTCGCCACTAGATAAGTTTTCTATTTTAAAATATTTTTCAGCTTTACTAATACCACTATCGGTTAAACGAACAATTTTCTTTTCTTCATCAACTTCAAAATCTTCATTTTTTATTAAAGTCCTAACAAATTTTTGAGCAGTATAATAAATTTCGCCACCCTTTATGCCTTGACCACCACTAATAATTAAAGGTGTTCGGGCTTCATCAATTAAAATTGAATCTACTTCATCGATTATAGCAAAATTTAATCCTCTTTGGCAAAAATCTTGCTTTCTTTGAAGCATGTTGTCTCTTAAATAGTCAAAACCCATCTCACTATTTGTTCCATAAGTTATATCTTGAGCATAAGCAAATCTCTTTTGGTCTTGATTCATGCCAGAAAGAGTTATACCTACGGTTAACCCTAAAAAGTTAAATATTTTACCCATCCAAACACTATCACGACTTGCCAAATATTCGTTTACAGTAATAATATGAACACCATCTCCCGATAAAGCATTCAAATAAGCAGGTAAAGTTTCAACTAATGTTTTACCTTCACCCGTTCTCATTTCGGCAATACGACCTTGATGAAGTGCTATACCACCTAAAACTTGAACATAAAAGTGTTTCATTTTTAAAACTCTATAACTTGCTTCTCTAACAGTTGCATATGCTTCCGGTAAAATATCGTTTAATGTTTCACCATTTTTTAGTCTTTCTTTAAACTCAACTGTTTTATGTTTTAATTCATCATCACTTAACTTACTAAAAGGTTCTTCTAGCACCATAACTTTATCGGCAATAACCTTTAATTTTTTAATATTTCTTGCATTATCTGATGCAAATATATACGAAAATAATCCCATAATAAATTTCTCCTAGCACTTAATATTACTAAAAAAATAAAAAAAAGTAAAGCAAATTTAAACTATTACAAAATCTTGACACTAAAATTCGCAACAAAAGGGAAATTAAAAAGAAAAAACAAGCGGTGCTAGGCTCGAAAAATGCCCTAAGCTAGGAGTGTATATAGACATACATGACTAGTTTGGGACGAATAATCTCTAGATTTGATAGGAGTAATTACTGAGAAAAAACGAGTAAGACAAGGTTCTAAAAGGGGTTTAGGCTAGGAGTGTATTTATTCATACATGACTAGTTT
>CAKVHZ010000019.1 GCA_934754445.1 uncultured Clostridia bacterium
GTGCCATCCAGTCCATAGTAGCGCCACCGTCGTGAACTTCACCGATTTTATGATTTATGCCTGTATAATACAAAATTCTTTCAGTAGTAGTAGTTTTACCAGCATCAATGTGAGCCATAATACCGATGTTTCTTGTATTTTCTAGGGAATATTCTCTTGGCATATTTTTCTCCTTATTTTAATATCTATAATGAGCAAAAGCTTTGTTTGCTTCTGCAGTTCTATGCATTTCTTCTTTCTTTTTGAATGCACCACCAGTTTGGTTGTTAGCATCTACTATTTCCATAGCAAGACGGTTAACCATTTCTCTTTCGCTACGTTTTCTAGCACTTAAAACTAACCATCTAATACCTAAAGTTTGTCTTCTTTCAGGACGAACTTCGATAGGAACTTGGTAGTTTGAACCGCCAACTCTACGAGCTTTACATTCTACAACTGGCATAACATTTTCTAGAGCATTTGATAAGCAAGTAGCACCTTGAGTGCCTAATTTTTCGTTAGCAATATCAAAAGCATCATAAACTATATTTTGAGCAAGAGCTTTTTTACCATCTAGCATAACTTGGTTGATTAATTTTGCAACAACTATGCTATTGAATTTTGGATCTGGTAAAATTTCTCTTTTAGTTGCTTGATTTCTTCTTGGCATAATTTTTCTCCTTTATAAAATTTAAAGTTATTTTTTATTTGGCTTTTTTAGCACCATATTTGCTACGGCTTTGATTACGTTTTGCAACACCAGCAGTATCTAACGCACCACGAACAATGTGATAACGAACACCTGGTAAGTCTTTAACCCTGCCACCACGAATTAAAACAACGCTATGTTCTTGTAGGTTGTGACCAATTCCTGGAATATAGCAAGTTCCTTCTTCACCAGTAGAAACTTTAACTCTGGCAATTTTTCTTAATGCTGAGTTTGGTTTTTTAGGTGTAGTAGTAGTAACGCTTAAGCAAACACCTCTTTTTTGTGGACATTCTTCTAGAAGTGGAGATTTACTTTTCTTCTCAACTTTCTTTCTACCATGTCTAATAAGTTGGTTTATTGTAGGCATACTTTTCCTCCTTTAAAATTTAATTTACCTAAAATAGATAAGTTTAATAGTTTAAATTTACCTAAAACTAGATAAATTTTAAATTTTTACTCTTACAAACTCTATTTCAAATTTGCAAGTGGTTACCGCATAAAAAAATAAATTACGCAAGTAATGACATAATTTTAACAAAAACAAAAAAAGATGTCAATACATTTTAACATCTTTTTAAATTTTTATATTTATAGTAATCTAAATAATAACCATCACTTATCAACAAATTATTTATATACAAAACTAATAAATAAACTATATTATTACCTATATTTACGCAACAGTTGTTGTTCTTCGTTTTAACGTTACAGTTGTGTTAGTCTTTTTTATTTAGTCGCTCCCCTTCAAAACTTTTAGAAATTCTTTCATCTAACAAATTGTTTGCTTTAAATACAGCCTTTTTATTTAATTTATTATTAATTTTAATAACCGCCTTATCAATATCATTTTGTTCATCTTTTGTTTTAAAAATATTAATTAAATCTACACTCTCATCAAAACCGCTCACACTTAATCCCAATTGTCTTATTGGGTTTAGATGAAAATATTTATAAAAGGTTTCTACCGCTTTTTGTGTTATAATTTTTGAACTACGAGTCGGATATGAAAAACTAACCCGTTTAGAATCTTTGTTGAGTAAATTATCTTTTGCCGACACCACTAAAGTTTTTGCACTCTTTATATTATATTTTATCATTCTTTCAACAATACTATCACTTATAACCGAAAACCCTAAAACTATATCATTATATTCAATTAAATCTCTATAAAATGTTGTAGAGTTGCCTACACTTTTAGGGGCAACGTAATTTGTATATAATTCAACTTCTCGAAAATCTCTCCCATTCGCATACTCATGTAATTCTACCCCCACTTTACCTAGCAACTTTGAAATAAAATCAACCTTTGAGTTCGCAAGGTTGCCTAGAGTAGTAATATTATATTTATTTAATTTTTCTTTTAACCTGCCACCTATACCGCAAAAATCTCCTATAGGTAATCTCCAAACTTTTTCCTTAAAATCATTTATCGTTATTTCACTTACAGCATCGGGCTTTTTAAACTCACTAGCCAGTTTTGCAAAACTTTTATTAAAACTAACCCCCACACTTATGGTTAATCCTGTTTTTTGTTTTACTTCTTCTCTAATTTTGTTTGCTATCTCCATTCTGCTACCAAACAATTTAGAATTAGTTACATCTAAAAAACATTCGTCCATAGAAAATGGCTCAACCCTATCTGTATACTCTAAATATATTTCTCGTAACTTTTTGGAATAATGATTATATAAAGCAAAATCGCATTCCTTAATAACAATGTTTGGGCATTTACTCTTTGCCTGATAAACAATATCGCCCGCCTTTACACCATATTTTTTGGCGATATAATTGCAAGCAATAACAACACCCTTTCTATCTTCCACACTACCACCAACAGCTACTGGCAAATCTTTTAAACTGCTATCCCTAACCATTTCGCAACTAGCATAAAAATTATTGACATCACAAAGTAAAATATCTCTCATATGTTTAGTTTGCCTAATTTTTATAAAAATTTCAACTAAATAAACAAAAAAAATGCAAATTGTTTGCATTCTTTTTATTTATAAATTAATTATTCATATTAAATATATACTTACATAATAAATTAAAGTTGATTTTTAAATATTTGTTAAATCTAAATCAGCGGGTTTTTTATAATTAAAGTTATAAGTGGTTCTCATATTTAAAAATTCATCTAAGATATTCGTTTCTTCAAAATATGTAGTTTTTACTTCTAAATCTTTTTCCCCATTCAAATAAGACTCTAATTCTAAAGATAGTAATTGATGTTTAAACGGGATAAAATGTATGTAATTATTTGTTCCAGAAATAGTAAAATCTCTATAATATGTTTTTATATGTTTTTTATCATACGAATTTGCTAAAAACAAATCTTCTCCGCTTTCAATCTTTACTGAATTTTCGCTATCAGTTTCACAATAACTAATTCCGCTTAAACGATATGTATAACTAACACTTTTGTTATCAAAATCAACATCCCATTTCTCTATATGAATATCATAAGGCAAAAACCCTATTTGTTTATTAACATTTTCTTTTTCGACATCTAAAGCAAAAAGTTTACTTAATTTTTTATTGTTTTGTTCGGTATTTTCAATATTAGAAACAAAATTAACTTTTGTATACATTTCACTATTTATATAACTCATAGTTGAAAAAACATTGTTTAAAACTTCCAAATAGTTAATCATATTATTTTCTTTCTCAGCATTAATTAATTGGTAATAATATTCTGTTGCATATTCATATGTAGCATAACAACTATAATAATCAGTTTTTTTACTAACAGGATTTATAGAATTACCATCGTAATATACTTCTAGAAAATTTTCATCTTGAAATTTTAAACTTTTAATCGTTTTATTTTCCCCCACTGTTTGTCTTAGTTGAGATGACAAGCTTTTATTGGCTTGCTCAAAATTTGCTTCAATTAATTTATTATAAGCACCATTTCCTGTAGTATTATATTCTTTATATGCCTTAACACCAGCAACCCCACCAGCAAAAACTCCTAATCCTAAAGCCCAAGCAATAATTCTCTTTTTTAATCCTTTTTTGTTTTTTTGTTTTTCCTTTTTCTCTTTTTTTTCTTCTGCTTGTGAGCTTTGTAAATTGTTTTCGTCTAAATCTATAGGTCTTTCACTTTCTTTAACATTTGTTTCAACTTCTAAATCATCAGTATATTTAATTTCTTCTTCCATAAAAACCTCCAATATTAGTTTAATTTTAGCATAGTTAAAGTTTTATTTCAACAGTTTTTAAAAAAATTATTTTACAATTAAATTTTTTGTGATATAATAAACGCATGGAAAAAACAATATGTGCAATATCTACTCCAATAGGAGTTGGCGGAATAAGTATTATAAGATTAAGTGGTAAAAACAGTTTAGAGATAGTAAATAAAATATTAGAAACTCCACTAAATAACCCCGAACCCAGAAAAATGATGTTAAAAAAAATTAAAGCAGGTGACATTAAAGACAATGCCATGGTGGTATATTTTAAAGCCCCTTTCTCATTCACTGGCGAAGATTTAGTAGAAATTCAATGTCATGGTGGAGTGTTTTTAACAAATGAAATATTAAAAGCCTTGTTAAATAATGGTGCTGTTTTGGCCGAGAATGGAGAATTTACTAAACGAGCATTTTTAAATGGTAAAATTAGTTTAGACAAAGCTGAAGGTGTTATAGATATGATTAATGCCGAAAGTAGTGAAGAACTAAAAGCAGGTTATGAACTTTTAAACGGAAATTTAACAAAGCAAATTGAGAGTATGCAAAATATTTTAACTGATGTTTTAGCCGAAACAAATGTTAGTATAGACTACCCCGAAAATGACATTGAATATACTACAATAGAAAAATTTAGCGATAAAACTCAAGATTTAATTAATAAAATTGACGAAATAAAAAATACCAGCGAAACTGGTATGATTATTAAAAATGGAATTAATATTGCAATTTTAGGTTCGCCTAATGTTGGAAAAAGTAGTTTAATGAATTCACTCCTTGGTTATAATAGAGCAATTGTAACAAATATTGCAGGAACAACCAGAGACACTTTAACTGAAAGTTATGTATTTAGCGGAATTAAAGTGAACTTAATAGATACAGCGGGAATTAGAGAAAGTGATAACGAAGTTGAACAAATAGGAATAAATCTTGCCAAAGAAAAACTTAAAACTGCCGATTTGATTTTATTTGTGTTAGATTCCACTAGAGAAATAACGGAAGAAGAAATTTTATTATTTAATCAAGTTAAAACAAAAAAAATAATTGTTGTTAATAAAATAGATAATAAAATAAAAGATTTTGATATTACTAAACTTGGAGAAAATTTACCTAAAACAATAGAAATTTCAGCATTAGAAAATAAAAACATAACAAATTTAAAACAATTAATTTATGATGAAATCATAAATAAAAATATTATAGGTAATTCTACCATAATAACTAATATTCGTCATAAAAATGCCTTAGAAAATGCTGAAAATAGCCTAAAAGATGCATTAAAAACATTAAATTCAACAGAAAACTTAGAATTGTTTAGTATCGACTTAACTAACGCATACAATTATTTAGGAGAAATTACAGGCAATAGTAATGTAGAAAATATTATTGATAGAATATTCTCTAAGTTTTGTTTGGGAAAATAATTTTACAGACTAAACTAAACTAAACTAAACTAAACCAATACCCCGACAGCAAACAAACAAATTATCAAGCAAGCAAACAATTAAAAATAATTAATAAAAGTAAAAAGCAGGATATCCTGCTTTTTTGTTTATATTTTTAAAATTGAGATAAAAGCTTCACTAGGTATTTGAACTGAACCGACACTTCTCATACGCTTTTTACCTTCTTTTTGTTTTTCAAGTAGTTTTCGTTTTCTGGTTATATCTCCGCCATAACATTTTGCTAAAACATCTTTTCTTAATGCTTTTATAGTTTCTCTTGCAATAACTTTACTACCGATAGAAGCTTGAATAGGTATTTCAAACAACTGCCTTGGGATAATCTCTTTTAATTTTTCAGTTATTGCTTTTCCCCTTTTATAAGCACTATCAGCATGAACAATTATAGATAAAGCATCACAACTTTCGCCATTCAACAAAATATCAAGTTTAACCAAATTGCTTTTTTGATAACCTGTAATTTCATAATCTAAACTAGCATAACCTTTTGTTCGAGATTTTAAACTATCAAAAAAATCATAAATGACTTCATTTAGTGGCATTTGATAAGTAAGTTCTACCCTTTTTTCATCAATATAATGTAAATTTAATTGAATACCACGCTTTTCGGTGCATAAATCCATTATTGCACCAACATATTCTGGTGGAGTATAAACTTGTAATTTACAAACTGGTTCTTCCAAATAATCTATTTCTTGCGGTTTTGGTAAATTTGTTGGGTTTGAAATTTCTAGAACTTCGCCATTCATTTTATGAACTAAATAATTAACACTAGGAGCGGTTGTAATAATATCTAAATTAAATTCTCTTTCTAATCTTTCAGTTATAATCTCCATGTGAAGTAGTCCTAAAAAGCCACATCTAAAACCAAAACCTAATGCCTTAGAACTTTCAACTTCGTAAAACAATGATGCATCACTAAGTTTTAATTTTTCAAGTGCATCTTTAAGTTCTGGATATTTATCCCCTTCTGCTGGGAATATTCCACAAAATACAACTGGTTGAACTTCTTTATAACCAGGCAAAGCTTCATCACATTTATTTTCAAGTAAAGTAATCGTGTCGCCGACCTTTGTATCTGCGACATTTTTTATACTTGCCGTAACATAACCAACTTCACCTGCACGCAAAATTTCAGTTGAGTTCATTTTAGGAGTAAACACACCTACTTCTACACTATCAAAACTTTTATTTGAACTCATCATTAAAATTTTATCTCCAGCATGCAATACTCCGTCAACAACCCTTATTAAACAAACTGCCCCTTTATAACTGTCGTAAAAACTATCAAAAATTAAGGCTTTTAATGGTTTATTAACATCTCCTTTAGGGCTAGGGAAAAAGTCTACAATGCTATCTAAAACCTGTTTAATGTTTGTGCCTTCTTTAGCACTTATTTGTGGAGCAATGTCACTAGGAAGCCCTATTATTTCTTCAATTTCTTTTTTAGTATTTTCTATATCTGCACTAGGTAAATCTATTTTATTAATAACAGGCAAAATTTCTAAATTATTTTCTAATGCTAAATATAAATTAGCAAGAGTTTGTGCTTCTACCCCTTGAGAAGCATCAACAATTAATATTGCCCCTTCACAAGCAGCAAGCGAACGAGAGACTTCGTAAGTAAAGTCAACGTGCCCCGGAGTATCAATTAAATTTAGTTCGTATTCTACGCCATCTTTAACATATTTCATTTTAGTGGTAGCAAGTTTTATGGTTATACCCCTTTCTCTTTCTAAATCCATGCTATCTAATAATTGGCTTTCCATATCTCTTTTGCTAACAGTCCCAGTATATTCTAGTAATCTATCGGCAAGTGTTGATTTCCCATGGTCAATGTGCGCCACTATGCAAAAATTTCTAATTAGTTTTTGGTAATCATTCATAAAATAAATTATATAAATTTTTATAAAAAATAGCAACAAATGTAATAAAAATTTGAAAATAGTTTTATTTTCGATAAATTTTTGATATACTAATTATATAATAGTAAAATTAGTCATAAATATTTTAATAAATTTAATATTAATTTAAGTTATACTTATTATTAAGAATTAAAATTTTGTTTGGAGAGAAAATGTTAAATCAAGATAGTTTTTTATTAAGTAAATATATCGCTCATCGTGGCTTTCATAACGAAGAAAACCCAGAAAATACATTAGGTGCTTTTAAAAGAGCAATAGAGCATAACTATGCTATAGAATTAGATGTTCAATTATTAAAAGATGATACTGTTGTCGTTATTCACGATAACAAACTTAGTAGATTGTGCGGAGAAGACAAATATCTTTCTAACTGCACAATAGATGAATTAAAAGAATATAAAGTTTTAAATAGCGAGTATTCTATTCCTACCCTTAAAGAAGTTTTAGATTTAGTAGACGGAAAAGTTCCGCTTTTAATAGAAATTAAAAACAATTTAAAAGTTGGCGAATTAGAAAGCAAAACCTATGAATTATTAAAAAACTACACTGGCGAATTTGCGATTCAAAGTTTTAACCCATATAGTTTAGAATGGTTTAAAAATAATGCCCCTAATATTTTGCGTGGTCAACTATCAAGTTTCTTTAAAGGCGAATACTTAAGTTTCTTCAAAAAATTGTTTTTGAAAAAATTAAAATTAAATAAGGTAAGCGACCCACATTTTATAAGTTATAAAGCCGAAGACTTACCTAATGTTTATTGCAAAAGAGCAAATCTTCCAATTTTAGCATGGACAGTAAGAAGTCAAGAACAATATATGAAAGTTGTAAAATATTGCGACAACATTATATTTGAAAATTTTGAACCAAGTATTTAATAATTTATATTAAAAAAAGATGTATCTAGTTTTAGAATACATCTTTTTTAAAATTAATATTGACATAATTTTAAACTGAGTTTATAATTTTTTTATGAAAAATTTTTATATCTTTTTAGATGTTGATGGTGTGCTTTTTGATTACGCATGGATTAAAAAGAATAACAAAAACATAAATACAATGCAAAAATTTAAAAAAGAAAGCATTGATGCCTTAAATTATTTAATACAATCTTTAGAGAAAAAATACAATATAGATTTAGTTATAATTTCTACTTGGAGAGTATATAAGTTTGAATTATTAAATAACATGTTAAATAAAAGTGGATTAAAATATAATAATGATATTCATAAAACAAAAGATTCTAATAGACCATTTATTAGGGGAAAAGAAATTAAAGATTATTTAAAAAGAAAGAAAAATGCTAATAATTATGTTATCATTGATGATGAAAATTTTGATTATGACAAATATTTTGATAAAAATAGAATAATTAAACCTAATATTATTGATAATGCACTAAATATGAAAATGGTTCAAAAATTTTTAGACTACATTAACGATAACACAAACGAATTATGTAATTAAAAAATATACTAATAATATAAAAAAGGAATAAAACTATAAAGAAATGTTCCTTTTTTGTATTATTTTTTAAATCATAAATTAAAAATTATTTTATTTTTTTCTTTCATCAAAAGCCTTCATACATTTTTTAATACAATTTTTAGCATCTATATGTCCACCACAAGATACAACTTCTACTTTTTTATTTTCTAGTTGCTTATAAACTGTTAAAAAGTGTTGTAATTCTTCTATAATATGCACTGGTAAAGCACTAATATCTTTATAACCATTATATTGTGGGTCGCCAAAAGGTATTGCTATAATTTTTTCGTCCATTTCTTCTCGGTCTTTCATAGTAATTACACCTATTGGATAACATCTTACTAAACTCATTTTTTCTATAGGTTGACTACATAATACAAAAACATCTAATGGGTCGCCGTCTTCACTTAAAGTTAGTGGAATAAATCCGTAGTTCATAGGATAATGAGTGCTTGTAAATAAAACTCTATCTAGTATAATTAAGCCTGTTTCTTTATCTAACTCATATTTATTCTTACAGCCTTGTTCAATTTCTATATATGCAATAAAATCATCAACTTTTATTCTATCTTTGTTAAAATCGTCCCAAATTGTCATATCATCTCTCCTACTTATATAATACAAATTATCTAACACTTTGTCAACAAACATAAATACTTTTTAAAATACAGCCATAATTATAAAGTTTTTATAAATAATAAAAGTTTCAAAATTAAAATGATAAAAATCAAAATAAATATGTTATACTTTTATTGCAAAGGAAATTTATTATGCCTATTTTATCAATATCAATAATTATTTTAATTATATCATTAATAATATATCTTGCTTTAAAAATAAGAAAAGAAAAATATATAAACTTTTTAAACAATAATAGCATTGCATTAAAACAACTTTTAGAAATAAATAAAAAATATCATTTTTATAGTAATAATAATGATATTTATGATAAACAAAAAACATATGATAACAAAGATTATTATAACATGGTTTCTTGTCAAGATTATTTAATATATCAACTACAATTTATTGGTCAAGATGTTTTAACCGAAATTAAAAAAATTGAAACAAATAAAAATAGTTATAATAAATATTGTAAAGAAGTAAATTCTATAAATTCTTTCGGTAAATATTCTTTTGAAAAACTAAATTATAACTATTTACTATCTATAGAAAAAGAATTATTCGAAGATAAAAAATTATCTCCAAATCTCGACTTTGAAATAACAGTAACATTAAATTGTGCTAAAATGAATGGATATGTATACGGATCAAAATTTGAAAATTTTGATTCAAATCAAGTTTTATCTTTAATTAAAAGATTACACAATAAAAATGGAAATTTTTATAATGATAAAGAAATATGGGATTCTTTATGCAGAGTTGAGAGAGCAGAAGTTTCTAATGAATTACGATTTTATATTCTTGAAAGAGATGGTCATAGATGTCAAAAATGTGGAATAAGTGATAAGTTTGAAAATTTAGAAATAGACCATATTAAACCAATATCGAAAGGTGGAAAATCAACCCCCGATAATTTACAAACTTTATGTCATCAATGCAACAAAGAAAAAGGTAACTCATATTAAAAAAAGATACGACTACTCGTATCCTTTTTTATTTATGATAAATTTTTTAAGATAATTTATTAAGTTTAGAAACATAATCTTTATATTTTGAATAATTTGCATCACTGTTTTCTTTTATTTCTGTCAACATCTCTTTTGCTTTTTTATCTAATGTTTTAGGGAATTCAGTTGTAACAGTTACAAACAAATCACCATAGGTCTCTCTTCTTAAATATTTAACACCTTTACCTTTTACTTTAAACACTGTTCCTGTTTGAGTTAATTCTGGTATTTTTAACTCAATAATTTCATTAACAGCCGGCACTTTTATTGTTCCACCTAAAAGTAATGTTAAATAAGGCACTGGAACAGTTATATATAAGTCGTAATCTTTTCGGTTTAAAAGTTCGTGTTTAGAAACTTGAACAATTATATTTAAGTTGCCGTTTGCTCCGCCATTTAAACTAGAGTTACCTTCATTTTTTAATGTTAAAACTTGACCATCGTTTATTCCGGCAGGAACATTTACAGTCATAGTTCTTGAGCGTTTATTATAGCCTTTTCCTAAACAAGAAGAACATTTTTCTTTAATAATTCTACCTGTTCCACCACAGTCAGGACAAGTTGTTACACTAACCATTTGACCAAACAAACTATTTTGAACTTGTTTTACTTGACCTGTTCCTTTACAATGCGTGCAAGTAGTATATTCTTTGCCATTTTTAGCACCAGTTCCGTTACAGTCTTCACATTTTTCTATACGATTTATAGAAATTGATTTACTACCACCATTACAAGCATCTTTAAATGATAAATTTATTCGAACATTAATATCTTCGCCTTGCATTTTAACATTTTGATTACTTCTTCCGCCAAAGCCCGAGAACATATTAAATATATCTTCAAAACCGCCAAAACCAGAAAATCCACCGCCAGCATTTCCTCCAAAACCTTGTGGTCCTTCGCTTGAGCCGAATTGGTCGTAATTACTCTTTTTTTGTGGGTCTGATAAGCATTCGTATGCTTCGTTTATTTCTTTAAATTTTGCACTTGCTTCTTCAGTTTTATTTAAATCTGGGTGATACATTTTTGCGAGTTTTCGATATGCCGACTTAATTTCATCGGCACTCGCATTTTTATCAACTCCTAATATGTCATAATAATTTTTTGCCATAAAAATCCTTATTCAGTTTTGTAATCACTGCCGTTTACATCAATGTTGTCGCCAGCATTAGCACCATTATTAGCACCATTATTAGCACCATTATTAGCACCATTATCAGCACCAGCATTAGCACCTGCGTTTGCTCCAGCATTTTGATATAATTTAGAGAAAACTTCGTTAGAAACTTGTGTTAATTTTTCTAATGCTTTTTTAATTTCTTCAATATCTTCGCCAGCAAAAACTTTTTTATCTTCTTCAATTTCGGCATTTAGTTTGGTTTTATCTTCTTCACTAATTTTGTCGCCGTTTTCTTTTAACATTTTTTCAATTTGGAAAACAAAGTTATCAGCATTATTTTTAGTATCAACTAATTCTCTACGTTTTTTATCTTCTTCAGCAAATTGTTCTGCTTCTTTAATTGCTTTATCAATATCTTCTTCTTTTAAGTTAGTAGAAGCCGTAATAGTAATGTTTTGTTCTTTGTTTGTGCCTAAATCTTTAGCAGAAACTTTAACAATTCCGTTTGCATCAATATCGAAGGTTACTTCAATTTGAGGAACACCACGAGGAGCAGGTGGAATATCTGTTAAACTAAATCTTCCTAAAGTTTTGTTGCCTGACGCAAATTCTCTTTCGCCTTGTAATACATGAATATCAACACCGGGTTGGTTATCTACAGCAGTTGAGAATACTTGACTCTTTTTAGTAGGAATTGTTGTATTTCTTTCGATAAGTTTTGTAAATACGCCACCTAAAGTTTCAATACCTAAACTTAATGGAGTTACATCAAGTAGTAATACATCTTTAACTTCGCCTGCTAAAACGCCACCTTGAATTGCAGCACCAATAGCAACGCATTCATCTGGGTTAATGCCTTTAAAAGGCTCTGTTCCCATAAAGTCTTTAACTACTTCAACAACTCTTGGAATACGAGTTGAACCACCAACTAAAATAACCTTATTAATATCCCCTTTGCTTAATTTTGCATCGTTTAATGCTTGTGTCATTTTTTCAATAGTAGAATTTACTAAGTCTTCAGTAATTTGTTCAAATTTTGCTCTAGTCAAATCATACTCTAAATGTTTTGGCCCTGTAGCATCTGCTGTAATGTAAGGTAAATTAATATTTGTTTTTGTGCTCGAACTTAAATCAATTTTTGCTTTTTCAGCGGCTTCTTTAAGTCTTTGCATAGCCATTTTATCATTTCTTAAATCAATATTGTTTTTTGTTTTAAAATCATCAACTAATAAGTCAATAATTCTATTATCAAAATCATCACCACCTAAACGGTTGTTGCCTGCTGTTGATAATACTTCAAACACACCATCGCCAATTTCTAGAATAGAAACATCGAATGTGCCACCACCTAAATCGTAAACTAAAATTTTTTGATTAGCGTTTTCTGCTTTGTCTAGTCCGTATGCTAATGCTGCTGCAGTAGGTTCGTTAATAATTCTTAAAACATTTAAACCTGCAATTTTACCAGCATCTTTAGTTGCTTGTCGTTGACTATCTGTAAAATAAGCAGGAACAGTAATTACTGCATCTGTAACAGTTGTTCCTAAATAACTTTCTGCATCTTGCTTTAATTTTTGTAATATCATAGCAGAAATTTCTTGTGGAGAATATTCTTTTCCTTGTAGTTTAACTTTGTAATCTGTTCCCATTTCTCTTTTTATAGAAAGAACTGTATTTTCGCTGTTTGCAACTGCTTGTCGTTTCGCTACTTGACCAACTAGTCTTTCTCCATCTTTAGTAAAACCAACAACACTAGGAGTTGTTCTATCTCCTTCTCTGTTTGCAATAACTGTAGGTTTACCACCTTCCATAACTGCAACACAACTGTTTGTTGTTCCTAAGTCAATACCAATAACTTTACCCATAAAAATCTCCTTATAATTATATTGTTTTGTTTAAATTTTTGTTAATTATTTTTTATTTATTTTTACTACACTATGACGAATAATTCTATCGCCTAATTTATAGCCATCTTGAAAAACTTCTAAAATCTCATCTTCTTCTTTACTTTCATCTGTTCCAGTTAAAACAGCATTATGAAAGTTAGGATTGAAAATTTGACCTTCCGCTTCTATTTTAGTAATTTTTAAATTACTTAGTCCGTCAATAAATTGTTTTTCGATAAGTTCTAAACTTTTTAAAAATTCTTCATCTTTAACTAATTGTTTTGCACTTTTAAAACTATCTAAAACAGGAAGAAGTTTACTTATAGCATAAACAATGCCGTCTTCTTTGCATTTTTCAGTTAAACTTTCATTTCTTTTTCGATAGTTATCAAATTCGGCTTGAAGTCTTTGCAATGTTTCTTTAAATTCTTGTTCTCTACAATTATCTTCTTTTTCTAGTTCGCAAGAACTTAAATCTTCACTATTCTTAATTGTTTCATCTAAGTTTTGTTTTATATTATTTTCGCTATTATGTTTCTTTTTAGACATATTCACCTTCTTTATTTATCATCTTTGTTATCGTCTTTGTCATCTTCGCAATTTTCTTCGTGCATAGGACAATTTTTGCAATCACCATCACATTTTTTTAATCTAATCATAATCCCCTCCTTCAATTTTTTCTAAATTTTTTATTTCGTCAACTATATATTTTAATGCCCCAGCAATTTTAGCATAATCCATACGCTCTGGGCCAATAACTCCTATTTGAGCAACATTTTCGCCGTTTACTTGATAGTTGGCTTTTATTACGGAACAAGAATTTAAATCTTCGCTTTTATTTTCTTCGCCTATCGAAAAAGTTATTTCTTCGCTACTAGACAAGTCAAATATTTGTTCTAATTTTTTATCATCTTCCAATACATCTAACACTCTTTTAGCATTTTCTAAATTAGAATACTCAGGGTTTTGTAATAATTTTGTTGCACCTTTAACGGAAAACTCTTTTGAATTTTTTTCAGTTAAATCTATTAATCCATCAATTAAAACATTAAAAATTGTTTCATACTCTTTAATTTCAGCATTTAAACTATTAACTAATTCTTTCATGCTTGTTATCATGCACGAAATTGTTTTACCACTAAAACGATTAGTTAAAAAGTTACTCGCATCTAAGCAGTTTTGTTCGGTAACTTTTTCTTTTATATTGATATTATTATTTATAATACCAGTAGATGTTGAAATTAATAATAATAGTGAATTATCAATTAGTGGAATTAACTTAATATTTTTAATAATTAAATTGTTAAAACCATTAAGCAAAACAACTGTTGGATAATTAGTTACTTCGCTAACTGTTTTTGCCAGGTTAGAAACAATTTCCGATAAAAGGTTAGAACGCATAGAAAACAAATTTTTAATAACATTTAAGTTTTTTTTGCTAAATTTATTTTCTTTCATTATAGAATCTACATAAACTCTATATGCTTTACTAGTTGGAACTCTACCACTAGAAGTATGAAGTTGTTTTAAATAACCCATGGCTTCTAAAGTGTTAAGTTCGTTTCTTAGCGTTGCCGTGCTTACATTATTTAGATGTCTTTGTTGAACAGATAAACTAGTAATTGGCAGGGCTAAACGAATATAGTCTTCCACGCTAGAAAATAAAATCTCTTTACGCCTATCGCTTAAATTTAAACTCTCCATTTTACTCCTTTATAGTTTTAGCACTCCCTTATCAAGATTGCTAGCACTAGTATAACCCATTATATTAACAATGTCAACAATTTTATGCCATATTTTTAAAGAATTTTAAACTTTTTTGCCTTAAATATAAAAAACCCAGCAATTATTTTTGCTAGGTTTTTTTATTATTAAATTTTAAGAAAATTTTAAGCAGTCACTTCCGTTGTTCCACGCATTAGTTTAACACTTGTATTAAAACCCGTCTTTGAAACTAACTCTGCTTTAGTAAATTGTGCGCTACCAACACTACTATTTGTTGCACCATATACAAATTTATCGCTAATAGTTAATGTGCTTGATTCACTAGTTTTAAAAGTGCCCTTAAGCATACTTGTCCATGTTGTTACTTTACTTGTATCAAAGCTACTCAAATTTAAACTTGTCAAAGAAGAACAATTAAAAAACATTAATTGCATATTTGTTACATTACTTGTATCAAAATTTGAAACATCTATGTTTTTTAATGCGGAACACCCATAAAATATACCATCCATGGTTTTAACATTACTTGTATCAAAATTTGAAACATCTAATTCACCTAATGCTGAACAGTTATGAAACATTGCCTGCATATCAGTCACCTTTGATGTATCAAAGTGTGAAACATCTAATTTATTTAATGCGGAACAAGCACTAAAAGCACTTTTCATAGTAGTTACTTTAGATGTATTAAAGTTTGATATATCAAGTTCTGTTAATGAGAAACATTTATTAAACATTGCTAACATTGATGTAACATTTTCAGTATTCCAGTTTTCAAGACCTTTTAAACTTACCAATTTGTTGCAATTTTGAAACATTGTGTGCATAATAGTTACTTTACTTGTATCAAAATTACTTAAATCTAAATTAACTAAAGAAGCACAAGCATTAAACATTTTTGTGCAATCTGTAGGGGCTACTATTTTATAATCACTGGCAAGCACTAACTCAGTATCTGATTTTTTGTATACCGAAATTTTGTTATTACTTCTTTCATCTAATTTCCCGTTTAATGTTGTTGTTAGTGTGTCATCTAAAGTATATCCTGTTGGAACGTTACGGGTTTTTACTATTCCAAAATTTGTTAAATTTGCATAATTTGAAATCACTGTTTTTAAATCTGCAACACTTGTTGAGTTTACGCCGTTAATTACGTAATCGGCTTTTTGCATTAATTGATGATATGCACTTCTTTCTTGTTTTGTTTCGTTATATTCATCCATATTTGCTTGTTGTATTGCATATATGTGTAATTCTACTTCGGTTTTTCCACCTTGAATTTCATAGTCGGCACTTACTACGGCATTTAGGGTTAAATTGTGTTTATCGGCTTTTGTTAATGCTCCAACATATTTTAGGTTACTACCAGTTAATGCGGTTTTTGTGCTATCACTTTGAAGATATGTTTTTGTTCCATCATTTACATATACATTTGTTCCATCACTAAAGTATATTCCGTTTTCAAAAGCACCTTTTGTATCTGTTATTACAGCAACATAGTATGCTGGTTCACTGGTAGATTTTAAGCCAATATTTACTTGCATTTTTATTGTATCGCCAGGCATAATCTTTCCTGTCCATGTTGGGTCGTTATTTGTCTTTCTATCTATATCAAAATTAATTACTTTTGTTGTTTCATCTACTCCGCCAGTTATATCAAGTTCAATATTACCAAATTGTAGTGTTCCAGTATAACTTTTACTATCGGTAAAATATGCTACTGTTAAACCTATTAAACTAATTAATATCAAACTAAATGCTATTATTAAAACTGACATCGTTTTATTAGTTTTTTTAACTTTTTTCATACATTTCTCCTAATTTATTTTGCCCTATTTTATACAAAAAAACCGATTAACCTAAGTTAACCAGTTTAATTTAAAAAAGCGTATATTTTACCTTTCAAGTTTCGGTTAACTTTTGTTTCGGTTAACCTTTTGGAGTGGTTAACCTTCGTTTTCTCTCTCGCCTTGTGTGATAATTGATTTTGGTTTTTTACTATTAAAAATAGTCGCATTTTTTGGCATTTTTTGTCAAG
>CAKVHZ010000020.1 GCA_934754445.1 uncultured Clostridia bacterium
ACTATAATCCTAAAACTGCTACAAGTAGTTGGATATTTTCTCGAACTACTGTAGTAACAATAGGAAACCATGTATTTGCGGTTTAAAAGGGGGATATTATGAAAACAAGACAAGTTGTAGCAGTAGTTGTTGTATTTGCAATTTTAGTAGGCTTATTGACTGTAGGATTTGTTTCTACAACAAATAATTTAGCAAATGTAAGTGGAAGTTTAGAAAGCGCATATCAAAGGAATTTTTATGAACTTACAAGCAATGTAAATGATATTGAAGTTACATTAAGTAAGGCACTTATTAGTAATGATAAGGAACAGCAAAGAAAGTTGTTTTATAAATTATATGAACAATGCAATTTAACTCAAAATAGTTTAAGTAGATTGCCACTTAAACACGAAAGCATTAATCAAACAACAAAATTTGTAAATCAAATGGGTGGTTTTAGTTATTATCTATTTGATAAATTAAATAATGGACAAAGTATAAGTGAACAAGATTATGCGAGTTTGCAAGAATTATACACAATGTGTGTTAAAGTTCAGCAAATTGTAAACGAATATTCTTATCAAATTCAAAATAATTATAGTATATTAAAAGATGTAAATATGAAAGATAGTAAATTTAATTCAACATTTACATCTATGCAAGAAACTGGTATTGATTATCCAACTTTAATTTATGACGGACCTTTTTCAGATTCTATAATTAATAAAGAAGTAAAAGGACTATCTGGTGAAGAATACAATTTAGAGCAGGTTAATAATATGCTTGAAGAATTATTTAAAGATTATGGAGTTAAAAGAATTGATTATAAAGAAGAAACACAAGGAACTATAAGCACTTATAACTTTAATATGACATTAGAAAATGGTCATGAATATTATATTCAAGTTGCTAAAAAGGGTGGAGTAATAATAACAATTTCCGGTTATCAAAAAAGTGTAAATGACAATTTAGAGTTGAGTAAATGTGAAGAAAAAGCCGAAGAATTTGCTAAAATGTTAGAACTAGAAAATATGAAGGCCGTTTGGAGCACAAAAATTAATAATGTTGCATATGTTAATTTGACCACTATAGTTAATGATACTATTATTTACCCGGAAATGATAAAGGTTAAAATTAGTTGCGACAGTGGAGAAATTATAGGTTGGGACGCAAGAACTTATGCTTATAACAAACAAGAAAGAACAAACACAAAGCCAACTAAAACTGCTAGTGAAGCACGTGAAAAGGTATCTAAATTACTAACTATAGAAACCGAAAAGAAAGCCCTAATTCCACTAGAATATAATAGAGAAGTTTTGTGTTATGAATTTAAATGCACTTATAACGATTACACCTATTATGTTTATATTAATGCAGATAATTTAAAAGAAGAAAATGTTTTAAGAATAATTGATACAGTAAGTGGAGAATTAATGCAATAATATTTAGCCTTAGATAAAATTGTCTAAGGTTTTTTGTGGGAAAATTTTCCAATTATATTTTTAAATAATTTTGTAAAAAACTTTACTTTTGTAAAAAAACGTTATATAATTAAAATATGGAAAATATTAATGAAGAGAAGTTACAGGAATTAGGAATTTTTGAATTAAGGAACATTGCAAGAGATGTTGGTGTATATTCTCCAACACTTTTTAAAAAGCAAGAACTCATTGAAAAAATAATGAGAGTTATAACTGGTAAAGATGAACCTTATATAAAAAAGACAAAACAAGGTAGACCCCCAAAAAATATTTCTACATTAAATAATTTTGTAGATGTTATTATGCCTGCTAAAATTTTTGAAGAGAAAAAAGAAACAAATTATAGTTATTTTAATGATATTAATGAAAGTGTTAATGTGGAAGATTATAATAGTGGAGAAATCGTTTTTAAAGGTTTAGTTAAAGTTTATAATAACGAATATTCTTTAGTGTTTTATCAGGATTATAAAGAAAATAAAAATGTTATATTTGTAAATACACAACAAACAAAATTTTATAGTTTAAAATCAGGTGATTATGTAACTGGTAAAGCAGTTTTTATTGATGATAATAAACCATATATTTTGAAAGAAATTTTTTCAATAAACAGCATTCAATTTACTAAAAATTTTGAAAGAGCAGAAAATTACGAAAACAAAATTGCAATATTTGCTACTAGTAGATTAAAAACTAATATTTATAAACAAGAAGATAAAGTTTATGGTGATGTAGACTTAGTAACCCCATTAGCAAAAGGTCAAAGAATTTTGTTTAAAGGCAATATAAATTTTTCGTTTAGCATTCTTCATAAATTAACTACTGATAATAATAATTTAACAGGTGTTGCAGTTTTGGTAGATGAATCACCAGAAAATTACTTTGATATTTCATCTAACAAAAAGTTAGAAGTTGTAAGTAATAATTATGGTAATAAAAATAACGATTTTTTACTAGAGTTAGAAGTTAAGATTGCTCATTTAATGAGACAAGTAGAATTAGGTGAAAATGTTATATTGTTTATAAATGATTTAGAAAAATTAATTAATTATTTAAAAAATAATTATATTATGCAAAAAATTAATATTGATGAAGCAATAGTTAAGGCTAAAAGAAATTTAAGCGATTTAATTTTGCTTGGCAAAAACACCCAAAATGGTAGTTTAACAATATTAACCAATACTAGTTTAACAAATAATGAATTTGATAGTTTATTTAATAATTTAATAGTTTTAGTTGAAAAAAAATATGAAGTTTTATTAAATGAAGATTTATCTCGAACACTAAATATAGATAAAATTTTAACAAGAAGTGAACTTGAAAAACTAAGAAACAGATAAAAAAGTAAGGATTTGATCCTTACTTTTTTTATAATATTATTTAATTTTAATTTTTCTTCTTAATTTAATAAACATGAATATTGCACCTGCAACAACAATACTAGAAATTACAATAACAATTATTGAAGTTGTAGATAAAGGTTCTTTTTTATAAACAACATAACTTAGTTCAGTGTTATTGTCACTCTTAATTTGAACGATAAATGTTCCTTTCTGGTCACGATTTATTGTAAATTTACTTACAGCATTTGCACTACTAGCATTAATGTTTGCAACTAATTGGTCATTAATATAAATAGAACATTCACCAATTTGAGAGTAGATTAAATAAGCATTATAACTAAATTCTATAGCATTAACCGAGCTAGTTCCTTCTTTAACGTTAGAGTTTAATTTTAAACTTACATTTTCATCTCTTATCCAAACTTTAAATGAATAAGTTTGTTTTTCTAAAATAGAGTTTTGTGTATCTATAAATATTTCGTATAAACCATTACCATTATAAGTATCAAATTTTTGAATTCTGTTGCCTTCTTCATCTAAGACGAATTCACCATCGGCATTTGTTTCATAGTAGTAGTATTTCATAGTACTTGCTAAATTTAAATTATATAGATAAGCATTTTTGTAATAGTCACTATTAATACCGGATTTATTTCCTACATCATAGAATTTCTTTAAGTCATTAGTAACATCTACATTATTTTTTAATACTTTTTGAATATTTTGTCCATTTAAACTAATAAAACTAAATTCTTTATAAGCAATATTTTCATTGAATATTGTAAAGTGAATTATTTTGCTTATTTCGGTATTATTGCTTGCAGTAGCATTAAGTTCTACAGTGTAGAAGCCATAATCGGTAAATACATAATCTCCGTTGCTATCACGAGTAAATCCTTTGTATGTTTCGCCATTTTTTAGAACTTTTATACTAATTGAATTAGTGTTATATTGTCGTTGTTCTAAAATTTTTAAATTTACAGTGCTATTATAATAAGCATAATCAATAGGGGATACATTATTTAATGTAATTGCCATTTCATTTAACATAACTATATTTAAGAAAGTATTTCCAGCAAATAATTGAGTATTTCCAGCATTATCTTCAATATATAAGTTATATATACCAGCAGGGACTTTGCTTAAATTTAATGTTTGAATTTTATTTGTTAAATCTATAGAATAAATATTATTATTTAAGTTTACAAATTGATTGTTGTAATAAAGTTTAATATTAATTCTGTTTCCACCTTCTGCTATTTCGGTGTTGTATAAAGGTAAAGTAATATTAACTCCTTGAGTAAATGTAATTGAATAACCATTTAAATTTTCGGCTAAATTAGTAGTTTCACCTAATCCTAAATAATTCATTTTTAGTAATAAATTATCTATATAACCAATATTTAAAAAGTTTGAATTATATGGGATTTTTTTAACTGCTACATATTTATAAGGAGTAACTGTTGCTGGTGTAGTCGAAGTAACTTTATTAATAACCCAAAGTTTATCGAAGTCATATTCGTTAGTAAATTCGGTTTTAGTTAATAAGTTTTCAGATTCTAAGTTAAAGTCGCTATTTGTTTTTAAGGTTGTGTTATAAATTGAGTAATAAACATCAAATACACAAGAATTTATTTCTACAGTATCACCACTAGAAATAACTTCAAAGTTATTCATATTGCTTTCGTTAGTTAAAATTTGATAAGTCTTGTTTGTTGCCGTAGTAATATTAAATTTATATTTGTTTGTTTTTCCTAATTCATTAACAACAGTAATTTCATAGTCGCCTAAATTAGAGAATACATATTCTTTATTAATATTTGTAATTGTTTCAGTTTGTTTTTGATTGTAGTTATCAACATACTCTCTTGTAGCAGTTACGGTTACATTAAATAATGTGTTATTAATATAACTTAAAGCCACATTTTTAGATGTGCTTACAATGTAATCATCTCTGTTAGCAGAAATATCAAGACTATTGCTTGCGCTGTCTGTAAAGTCTAAATTTGGCATTTGAGAGTAGTATATATAACTTAGGGTATAAGTTGTTTTGTCGGCATTAATTAAAGTTGTTAGGTCAGTTAATTCAACAATAAATTTAATGTTAGAATTAATGTAATTATCTGTCCCATTACTTAAAATTTCAAATAAATTTAATTTTGTATCTTGTTTTAAATCTTCAGGAATATTTAATAAAATTCTATTATTATTTGGTAAAACCATATAATAAACTTTTATCGAATAAAGTTCAGGTTGATAATTTAAGACAACGTTTGAGTTATCTATTGTGTAAGTTTCGCCATTTCTTTCTAAAATTTTGCCAATAGCGGTAGAGAAGTCAAAATATTTATAATCTTCAGCACCTATAACTTTAACTTTGTTATAGATTCTTCCAAAATTATCAATCCATTCTAAATAATAAATTGAAATTGTTTCTGTTGGATAATCAGTATTAGATTTATTAAACATGAAAATCTTATTATTTTCGATATTGATTTCAGTGCCGTTACTATCTAATCTTAATTTATCATTAGATTTCTCTCCATTTAATACAGGGTAAACATTAAATTCAGTAACAGTTGTATTATTAATAGTATCAGGAATTGTAACAACAAATCTATCACTGTAATCTATTATGTAACTTTCGTAGTTAATTTCTTCTGTTGGAATATTGTTTTGAATACTTACTGTCATTCCATCACGATTTGTAATTATTATGTTTGTGCCAATGTGGTCGCTAACATTACTTATTTTGTTATTAATGTATTGAATTAAATTGTCAAGGTTATTGAAATAAGTATATTGTTCACTTTCAATTTTAATAGGGAAGTATCTTAAGTTTTCCACTATAGTTTTATTTTTTTGTTGAATTGTTAATGTAACATTTAGATAATCATAAGCATTAGTAGTGATTTTAGAAAGACTAAATCCGTTTCCATCAATAATATTTGTTCCTGATTGATTGTTTTTAGTAATTACGCCATTGTTGATATAAGAGTAGTCAACACTAATATTATAATTTTCAGAATAAACTACTGTATAAATTGTGTAGTTTTCTGCTTCATCAATCTCTATAATCTCATAATATCCAGGTAATTCACTTAAGTTTTTAGGTTTTAAGAATGTGCTCAATGTATTGTTTGTTTCGTTATAATAACTTGTATCGGTATAAATCATTTTACCAGTTTCGTCTAAAGCATTTGCATCAAAACGATTTCTAGTAATTGTAGTATCATAATAATCATTATCGCCTAAAACTAAACTCTGCCCGCCAGCACTTGTAGTGTCACTATATTTGTTATATTTTCTAAAATAAATACGATTTGTATCATTTGCACCAAAATTTAAAGGAACGTCTTTGATTATAAAGGCATAATTTTCAAAATTGATGCTAGAAGATTTATCTTTATAAACTATGCTGTTTAATAAAATATTTTTCTCTTCTTCTGTTAAAAATTTATCATTTTGTAAAAATAGTTTAGCATTTTCTTTTGGGGCAGTGTGGTCAATTTCAATAGTATAAATAGAATTATTATATTGAGTGCCATCTAATATTAAAGTTTTTGAAGTATTGTAAGTTAATTCTAGATTATAGAAAGTTTCTTTACTTATGCCATTTTCAAATAAAATTGAGTTACTTTTACTATCGTCTAAAATTGTTAAAGTATATTTATATCTTTTTTCACCAAATAATTTTGTTCCTGGTAGTTCTTCTTTTGTTAAAGAGAATAAACCATCATAATCTAACGAACCTGTTTTGTAATAAACACTTGTTCCATCACGGAAAGTAAAACTTTTCCCTGTGTTTTCAGCAGTTGTTCTTAAAATTTCAGTTTGACCTTGTTTTAAAATAATATTATTAATGTTTATGTTATACATAAATTCGCTAATATCATCTGAGAAAACAAATTTTAAATTGTTAGTTTTTGTGCTTTGTTGATTGTTGCTTAATTCTCTATCGTTATTAATTATAAAATTACCACTAGGAGTATCACTTATTAGGTTAATTCTAAAAATTAATTTATTTGCTTTGTTGTAATCATTATTAGAGTTATCAAATATAACAATTGAATATATACCTTTGTTTTTAAAAGTATAATTATTGCCTTGTTCTTTGCTATTGAATAAAACATTATTTTCACTGTCTAATATAACATAGTAGAAATCCAAATTAACTATGCTATCGTATTTTATAGTTAAAGTATTTAATAAACTAGAAATATCTAATCGGTTAGTTATTAAATTTTGATTATTATTTTCGTAGTATAAAATATGTGATTTTTTTATAGTAGTATTATCTAAATTAAAAATTTCGGTATCTTCGTTAAAATAATTTAGTGGAGAAGTTCTATTAACATAAAATGTTTGTGTTGCTTCTTCATTATTGTTGTAAGTTTTTGTTATTACATATTTCCCTTCTTTAGTATAATATGTTCCGTTGTAATATGTAGGGTTTATTAAGTTAGAAATATACCCATCATTAAATGATTTTCTTAAACTTAACAAATCAAAATTAACAGGAGTAGATACAAATTCAAAACTATTAGAACTAATTTTATCTATAGCATAGTAACTTAATGTTAAAGATTTAAGCCTGTAACTTAAATCGGTATTATTATCTACATAATTAATATAAACTGTTTTTGCATTAGTTACACTATTTCTTGATATTCTTATATTTTCGCCACCAACACTTGCAGTTTCGTTGTTGTAGACAAATATTTTACTTTTATCGGTATTTAATGTGAAAGAGTAGCAATTGTTGATACCATGAACTACACTATTAATGGTATAAATGTATTCAACTTCTTCACCTTCTAATAAATCTGTATTAACTGATAATATGTTAAAATCTTCATATAAAGTGTCAATTTTTTTGCAATCATATTTTTTTGTTATATTGTTTAATGCAGAAACACTAATATTTTTACTATCAATTAAAATAGGTAATATTTTATTGGTATTTACTAATATTGTTTCATCATTAAAGAATTTTCTAGCAAAATCTAAATTGCCTGCGGTTACTTTAAAGTTTAATGTTTTGAAATTTCCAAAAAGTAAGGAATAAGAACTTGAAATGATTGTTTCAGTAGTTTGATTTTTGTCATCTTCTTTTATAGAGTAAGTTTTACTTTCAACTTCGGTTTTTACTCTATTAAGATATTCGTCTTCAGTTTCACTTTCTACTTTGTCAAGATTTATTATATCATTTGTTTCTAAAACAATAGGAGAAGTGCTATCAAGTAAAATGTAAAATTCTTTTGTGTTGCCAGCATTATCTGTTATTATAAAGTGATATAAAGCATTTATCGAAATAACTGCATTAGAGTTGCTTTCAAATTTATAATTGTTTAATTCATCAAAAGTTAATAAATTATTAATTTTATTATTACTATAAGTTAAATTGTCGTATAAAGATGTTAGTTCATAATTATTGTAAACATAAATTTTGCCATTTAAGAATTTAGGAGTTATTATATTGTTTACCTTGTTTAAAGCAATATAATCATATTTAATGCTTATTTTATTAGATTTAACAATTTTATCTTTTGTAAATATGGCAAAGTTTGAATTAGTTGTTGTTTTGTTATCTTCTAAATTTAGTTGAGAAGATATTGAATATGTGTTTTCATTTTTGTTAATAGCATATACATTAAACTCTATTTCCGTATCATCTTTAACGAAAGATTTTTCTATAGAGTTACTATATACACCATAAGTTATTTGAACATTGTATTCTCCATTTTCGGCAAGTTCAACATAGTTAAATCCATTTTTATTAATTATTTTGTTACTAATATCTAAAATGGTGTTATTTAAAGTAATTTGAATTTTAGTAGGAATAGAGAATGGAGAAGATTGTTCATCGTTCCAAACGGCATAAGTTGTTTTGCTAGTAAAGTTATTTTTGTTAATTGGCTCTAAATTACTTAAATTTATATCGGTTTTGCCATCAATTAAATTATAAAAGTTTAACTTTGGTTTAGAATTTTCTATTTTAAATAAAACTACTTGATATAAAGTATCAGTTTTATATGTTTCAAATTTATAGGGTAGAATAATTGCATAAAAACCAGATTCTTCAAATCTATAACTTAAAGAATAACTTGTTTCATCTGTTAATTCATAATTGCCTGTTGTAGTATTTTTTATTATTTTATAAAATTTTGCCCCTGTTAAGTTTTCACTAACATAACTAATTAGTTTAATAGGTGCTTGGTTAGTTGAAGAAATAGTATTAACATCTATTTTGGTTTCATCCGTAGCATTCAATAAACTTTCAATAGTTAATTTAGAAGGTGTAAGACTTGAAAATTTGTATGTATAATCGTTAGAAAAAATATCATTATAAAATTTTTTATATTGTGCTTCATTAGGAAGAGTAGTATTTGAATAATCTTTATACTGAACTTCATAACCAATATTATATAAAGTATAAGTTTTTAGTTCAGTTAAACTATCAGTTTGGTCATTGTATAAACGAGTGTAAGTGTTGTCGATAGAATTTGTAAACATTAAATCGTAACTTATTACATATTTACCTAATGCGTCTAAAACTAATTCGGCATAATAATTTGTAATTTCATAAATATCGGTGGTGGATTCAAAAGTTGCTTCATCTAAAATTAAAGTATAATTTGAACCAGTGGCTAAATAATATTTATTTTCTTCAAAAGTAGGAGAAGTTGTAACTTTAGAATATATTGGGTTAATATCTAGAGTTTGGTCTTTAAAATAATTTGTGTTAGAACTTGTAAGTTTAACCTTATTATTTTCAAGGGTAGTATTTAAAGTTATTTGTGTTTCGTTATAATTAAAATTAATAACAGGAGCAAATTTGTAAGGATTAAAACTTAATGTAGGTTTTTCTTTGGAACTATTAGAGTAGAAAAAATTTATATTTTTTTCATCATTAATGACATCTTCTTTTGTGGTATTTTTTAAAATAGGAAAATTTACATCACTAAAGAATTGTTGTTCATCAACCATATAAAAACTAAAACTATTTGTTTGAGGTGTTTGGTTGTTATAAGTAAATTCAAAATTAAAATAACCACCATGGGGATAATTAAAATTTTCAAGTATTGAATTAACTGGACTAAAATCGTAAGCACCAATAAACATATAACTATCTAAACCATTTATGCTTAAAGGTAATAAATTTACATTTACTCCGTTAATCGTTAAGTTTGGATTTAAAACTTGAATTGTTGCATCTAATGCGGGCGACAATTTAACAACTACTGCTTCATAAACGCTATCGCTATTACGGTTTACTGAAATAACACAATCTTTTTCAGTGTAATATTCTATTTTGGTAGGTTTTATGCTATCACTAATTGGCCTATTTTTTAAAGCATCATTTTCTAAAAAATCAACGGCTTGTTTTAATTTTTGTAAGCCTTCTTGTGATAAAGTATTATAATTTGTTAAGTCACCGATTTTGCCAATTAGGTTGTCGGTAGAGTCTGTTATATTTTTATCGTATGTAATTTTTTCAATGGTTAAAATTGCAGTTTCATTTTCTGCACTTAACTTTTTTGGGGTAAAACTAAAAACACCGCAAAACAAACTGCATACGAAAATTAATAATAAAGATAATTTTTTAAATTTACTCATACTTTAGCTCCTTAAATATGAATATTTTAGCATATTTTCATTTTCAAAATCAAACAAAATAAGATATATTATATAAAAATATTTATATATAATATATTATAGGGTGATAAGTCTCTTTATATTTATTAAGATGATTGGCAATATTTGTAAAAAAGAGAGTAATATTAAAATACTCTCTTAATGTTTATTTTTTAAATTTTCGCATTAATGCTGCGAAATCATCATCGTCGTCATCATCATCGTCGTCTGCATCTTTAAATATTAATTTATTTCTTTCTCTTATATCATAAAGCACTTTTTCTTTGTCCATAAAATGACCTGCACGGTATTCTTGTTTAATAGGAGTTAAATCATAATATGGGTTTTGGTGTGCGAATGTAAATTTACTTCTTACTGAGAATTCTTTAAATACATTTACAACAACTTCGCCTTGTTTTAAGTGGTCTAATTCTTCAGGAGAAATTAGTGGGGCAGAAATCACTTGTTGACTAGTATTTATTGAACTTCCAGTATCTTTAGAATTTCCTGTGTTTTTGCCTTCAGAAGTGCTAGTTTGAATTAAAGTTTTGTTGCCACAGTTTTTACTAAATTCTTCTTTTGTTTTTAAATCTTTAGTTCCTATAAATATTTGAATATTACAGTTATTTTTAATTGTTTGAGCATCTTGTTCACCATATTTACTATATAGTTGCATATAGTCTTGAACAATCAACATTAAGAATAATCTTCTACTTCTTCCTGCTGTAACGAAAGGTTTAATTTTTTCTATTTTAGGTAAGTTACCAAATTCATCTAATATAAAGTAAACTGTTCTATTAAGTTCCAAACTTGGTTTATTAGATGTTGCTTTATCCATTAAAATTTTATAAAGTTGAGTTATATAAATGTTGGCAAGTGGATAACGGTTTTCGCTTTCATCTGGAATAATGATAAATAATGCACTTGGTCTATCAGTAAATTTATCAAAATCAATATCCGTTCCGCTAGTTAAATAACTTATACCTAAATCACTAAATAAGTTTAAAGCACTTGCTACATGACCCATAAAGCCCTTCATAGTGTTAGCGGCGTTGTTTATTACGCCATTTGCTAAATCTGGTGCTTCACTACTTTTTGGTCTACCTTGAAAGTATTGTTGCAAACTTCTAACGGTATTGTCTGGGTCAGCATCACGATACATACAAATTTTATATAAATTATAGAAAATAAATTTATCTTTAGTCATGCCAAGTTCAGGATATAAAGTATCTTCAAGCATAGCAATTAATGTAGCACGAATAAAGTTTTGAGCACCTTGTGCCCAAGATGGGTCTTGCCCAACTGGTGGACATAACTGTGTGCATATATCTAAAATATCAGCATAAGCATCGCTAACTAATTTGTCTTTGACCGCTTTAATATCATTATTTAAAGTTTCTTTAGAAGGGTAGGCAACGCCTTGGAATTCATACCATTCGTTGTAGTAAGTTGAACCTTTAATTATTTCAACATTTTTAACTTTGCTAGGAGAAACATCTTTATAAACTTTTACTTCTTTTAATAAGTTGTTTCCTCGTTGAAAATTGTTATATGCTCTATCTAATGGGTTCCATCTATCAGATAAATTTGGTTCACGCAAGTCTATAACTTTAACATCATAACCAGATTTTACAAGTTTATTTTTATTTAATAAATAAAGTTCACCTTTAGGGTCGCTTATAACCATACTAGGCTTACTAGCGGTTTCACTTAAAATTTGAATTGTAGGAATAACAAAACCTTGTGTTTTACCACTACCAGTAGTTCCTATAACTAGGGTATGAATTGGTTTATACATATTTATTAATAATTGTTTTTTGTCAAGTTCTGCTCTTATAACAATACCTTCGCTATCGCACTTATGAAGGTCTTGCCACAAATAAAATTTGAATTTTTTTTCAGTCCTAAGTTCTTTTTCTGTTACAAAACGAGAATTAAAATATTGTTTGTCTTTTTCTCCCGCCTCGTTGGTGATTTTTATCTTATCTCCAGCATTACCAGAAGGAGTTTTCATGAGTTTTGATAGTTGATAAACAAATCCCACCATTGCCCCTAGTCCTAGGCCCGCTAAACTTACCGAGTTTTTTAATAGTTCGGGAGAAAATTCTTGATTACCTGTTACAAAAGCAATTATACAGCCGGTTATATAACCAACAATTGCAAAAATAATAAGTGACATAAATGAAAATTTTTTATTTTTTTCTTTGCTCATAAATTTCTCCTAAAATTAATAAAATATGTAAAATTCGTTAAAATATATTTATATTAATAATAATAACAAATAAATAAGATAAAATCAAATTATTTTACAATATAAATGTCATTTTATCGTAAAAAATAAGTTTTTTGCTGAAAAATAAAAAAAATTAAAAAATTTGTTAAAATTGTTTGATTTATGTAATAAGTTATGATAAAATCAAAGTATAAAAATTGAAGTTGGTAACAAACTAACTTTATATAACAAATTTTTTTGGGGGAACAAAAATGAGCAATTTATTATTTAGAATGGGTATGCTTGCAGTGGAATACACAGGCAAATGGAAATGGGTTGGTGATGTTGCCAAGTTCTTAAATCAAGCCTTGGTTTATATTTTAATTCTTGTTGCAACTGCTGGAACAATTTATGCTGTTGTATTAGGTGTTAAAATGGCAAGAGCAGAAGATGCTAGTGCAAGAGAAGAAGGTAAAAAGAAAATTATCAACTTCGTTATTGCTTTAGCAGCCACAGTATTATTAATAGTATTGTTAAAATTATTCTGCACTTATTTACCAGATTGGATTGGTATTGATAAATTTGACCCAACAAATCCAAATCCTGAGACAGGTAGTGGTGTTATTGGCTTATTAAACATGATGAGATAATTTAGCAAAAATAAAAACGGCATTAGCCGTTTTTTTATGTGCTTTACATAAGTTTGCATTTTAAATTTAAAAGTAAAATTAGAAAAAATAATAAACATATTTTAAACATAAATTCATATATATTTGTATGAATTTTTTTAATAGTGTAATTTTAAATAAAAATAATTTAATAAATAACATTAATGTTATAAAAAAAGAAGCAAAAGATAAAAGAATTTGTGCAATGGTTAAAGCAAACGCATATAACCATGATTTAAAATGGGTGGTTTTAAACATTAAAAACTATGTTGATTTTTTCGGTGTTGCAAATTCTACTGAAGCCTTAAAAGTTAGAAGTTATTCTTATAAAACGAAAATATTATTATGTGGAACATATAACAAAGAAAAGTTAAAAGAATTAATTTCTAATAACATTAGTTTAATGGTTTTTAGTTTGAAAAATTTAAGAGAGATTTTAAATGCTTGTAAAAAAACTAAGTTAAAAGCAAACTTACATATTAAAATAAATACAGGCATGAATCGGCTTGGAATTAAAAATGTTAACTATCTTATAAAAATGCTTGAATTTATAAATATGCATAATGACTATTTAAACTTAGAAGGAGTATTTTCTCATCTTTTCAACTGCGACCATGCAAGTTTATGCAAAACTCAATATTTTAAATTTATAGATTACTTAAATGTTATTAAAAAGTTTTATAAATTTAAAGGTTTAGATTATTCAAAATTAATTGTTCATATAGAAAATTCTGGTGGTCTTTTTAATCATGTAGATTTTATGAATGTTTGTTCTATGTGTAGAATAGGTATAAGTTTATATGGACTTGAAAAATACTCTGAAGATTTAAAACCAGTTTTGAGTTTAGAAAGTAGCATCATAGCAATTCAAAAAGTTGTTTATGAAGATTTTATTGGCTATGGAAAAACACTTATGGAACATAATGGAAGAGTTGGAATAGTGCCTATTGGTTATGCAGATGGCATTATTAAAAATTACAAAAATTGTTATGTTTATGTAAATAATAAACAATGTAAAATTTTAAATGTTTGTATGGATATGATTATAATTGATTTATATAATATTAAATGTAAAATAGGCGATAAAGTAGAAGTTATTTCTAATAACAAAAATAAAAAGAATTGTGCCGATAATTTAGCAAAATATCAAAATACAATTAGTTATGAAATTGTTACAAACTTAAATTATAATAGATTAAATTTAATAGAAAAGTAATTTGTTTAATGATTATATGTTAATATAAAATTATTACCATAAAAACTAATACTTTATCAATTAAAATGATAGTAAAAATCATGTTTTTTGATGATTTTTTCATAAATTTTTATTAATTTTATTAAAAAATAAATAAATGTATGTTATAATTTATATATGAGAATTATTGCAGGTAAATATAAATATAAGAGATTAAATGAATTTAATGTTCCGTCTACTAGACCTACTGCCGACAAAGTTAAAGAAGCATTATTTGATATTATAATAGATACAGAAAATAAAGTTTGTTTAGACTTATTTGCAGGCACTGGAGCACTTGGCTTAGAAGCATTAAGTAGAGGCGGTAATAAGTGTTATTTTGTAGAAGAAAACTTAAGCATATATAAAATTCTTGTTGAGAATTTTAAATTGGTTGGAGTTTCTCAAGATGAAATTAATGCTTTAAGAAGTGATTACTTAAAGGCTTTAAAAACTTATAAAAAGAAAGAAATAACTTTTGACTTAATTTTTATTGACCCACCATATAAAACAAATTATGCCGAAAAAGCAATAGACTTTATATTAGAAAATAATATGTTAAATGATGGGGGATTAATTTGCTGGGAACACGATAAAACTAAGTTAGATTTAACGACAAAATATAATGTAACTAAACAAAAAAAATACGGAATAACATATTTAACTTTTATAGAAAAATAAATCTAGTTTAATGCTAGATTTTTATTTTTTATAAATTGCATAAAGATAATTAAAACCGAATAAATATGCAATAATGTGAAAAATTATTCAAAACTAAAAAATGAGTGTTTTAAAATTACAAAATTTGCAATATGAATAAAAATGCAAAACAAATAATAAATATGCACATTTAATAAATCAATAAAATTAATAATTTAATTGTATTTTTGCTCTAAAAATGATAAAATAAAATTAATGAAAGTAAGTGAAATAAACATAAAAAGCAATAATCAAACAGTAAGTTTAGCACTATCGGAGTTTTTAGTAGAACTAGACAGATGTAAATTTTGTGATATAAAATTAATAAAAGTTATAACAGGATATGGTAGTCATGGAAGAGGTGGAGAGATAAAAAAGGAACTTCTTTCTCTTTGTGGAAATTTAAAAAGAGAAGGGAAAATAAAAAATTATTCTTCATGTGAAAAATTAACTAAATCATATTTTCATAATCTTTGCATAGATTTTCCAGATTTAATTTTAGATAACGAAGTTTCAAGTTATAACAGCGGAGTAGTTATTGTAGAAATTTAAAATCAATTTTTATGATAAGGGAAACATATTGACAAAATAGTATTTTATGTTATAATTAAATAAAACTTATAATAGAAGGTATTAAAAATGTATTTAGAAAAATTAACAGAAAAAGAAAGAGAAAAAATTGCTAATGAAATAATTGACTTTTGTAAAACTTATGTAAAAAAAAGAAAATATTTAGAATTTCAAGGTTTTAAACAAGATTATTATCAAGATAAGCAAACTGGTAAATTTGTTTTTATGATAAACTGGGATGCTTCTACTGTTAGTCCGTTTTTAAATTCTCAACATCATGTTGCAATTATTAAAGATTTTGAAGTTGATGGAGTATTTTATGATTATAACTTATTTGTAAATAAAATCTCTAAAATTTATTTTAAAGAAATGAGTGAAAAGTTTTCAAATTATTCAAATGATTATTATAAATATCATTTAACAAAAATTAAACAACAATTAAATGAAGAATTAAAAAAATCTATGGAAAAATACGAAAACAGTTTGAATGAACTAGAAATAAATAGGAATAAATATTTTTCAAACAACAAAGATTTATTAAAATAGATATTAAATTAATTTTTTTCTTAAAAATGGTTGACATATTAAAAATTAAGATATATAATAATAGCAATTAAATAAATTTGTTATGCCTAAGACAGCAAGTGCGAAAGCGTAAATAAGTGTTATGCTTGCCGAGGAGATTATTGGTTGATATCTTTAACCTGTGTCTTATGGCGCAGGTTTTTTTAATAATTTATTAGGGGAGAAGCGTATGAACGAAAATTTACAAAACAAAGTAAACCTTGTTAGTGAAATTAAAGATAAACTTTCTCGTGCTAAAACTGTTGTTTTCGTTGATTATAAAGGAACTAGCGTTAGTGATGATACTAAAATGCGTAGCGAATTTAGAAAAAATGGCGATGATTACAAAGTTTATAAAAATCGTTTAGTTTTAAGAGCGTTAAACGAATTAGGCTTAGAAGGTTTTGATAGTTACCTAGAAGGCACAACTGCATTTGCTTTTGGTTATGAAGATGAAGTTTCTGCTGCTAAAGTTGTTACAGATAGCAAAAAAACTAATCAAAACTTAACAATTAAATGTGGTATTTTTAATGGTAAATTTATAGATTCTGCCGAAGTAGAAAAATTAGGAAATTTACCAAACAAGGAAACTTTAATTGCACAATTATTATGTGTATTAAAT
>CAKVHZ010000021.1 GCA_934754445.1 uncultured Clostridia bacterium
GTGTGGGACTATATTCATGCAGCCGAGAATATGGATATATCGGTTGGCCCAGGTCGTGGTAGCGGTGTTGGTAGTATTGTTGCATATTTAATAGGAATAACTAAGGTTGACCCCCTTAAGTATGGTTTATTCTTTGAAAGATTTTTAAATCCAGAGCGTGTTTCAGCACCCGATTTTGATATAGACTTTGAAGATAGTAGGCGTGAAGAAGTTGTTGATTATGTAAAGGCTCGTTATGGTCTTGACCATATTTGTAGAATTATCACTTTTGGAACAATGGCAGCAAAAAATGCAATAAAAGATGTTGGTAGAGTCTTGCAAATTCCTTATTCCGAAACAGATAAAATAACAAAAGCAATACCAAATTCAATTAAAAGACCGAACATTTTACAAAAGGCTTTCGGCTTTTATCAGGCAAAAGAAGGCGATAAAGATTATGGAGTAGATTATGGTATTCCAGAATTAATTGATATATATAATTCTAATGAAAAATTAAGAAAGGTAATAGACCTAGCAATAAAACTAGAAGATATGCCTCGTCAAACAGGAACTCATGCTTGTGGTGTTATTATTGGTGGAACTGTTTTAGAAACAGTTGTTCCTTTGTCTTTTAGTGAAGGTGAGTTAACCAGTCAATATGTTGGGGGAGAATTAGAACATTTAGGTTTACTTAAAATGGACTTTTTAGGACTTTCCAACTTAACCGATATAAAACTTGCTGTAAAATATATTAAAGAAAATCATGGAGTTAGCATTGATTTTAATAAATGCACATATGATGACCCTAAAGTTTTTGACTTAATTTCAACAGGGAATACAACTGCAATCTTCCAAATAGAAAGTGGTGGTTTTCAAAAATTCTTAAAAGATTTAAAACCAAACTGTATAGAAGATATTATAGCAGCAGTGTCGTTATACCGTCCTGGCCCTATGGACGATATTCCACAATTCGTTCATAACAAATTTCACCCAGAAGATATAACTTATGTAGACCCAAGACTAGAACCTGTTTTAAATTACACTTATGGTTGTATAGTTTATCAAGAACAGGTTATGAAAATCGTTCAAGTTTTAGCGGGCTACACACTTTCTCGTGCAGACTCTGTTAGAAAAATGATGGGTAAGAAAAAAGTTAAAGATATTCAAGCGGAAAGACAAGTTTTCTTACATGGAATAGAATCAACGGCAAAGCAATCAGGTTGTGATGGTGCATTAAAAATGGGCGTGCCAGAAGATGTAGCAAACAATTTATGGGACAAAATGGAGAAGTTCGGTTCTTATGCGTTTAACAAATCTCATGCGGCAGCTTATAGTTATGTAACTTATCAAACAGCGTATTTAAAATGTTATTATGAACCAGAATTTTTAACGGCAGTTTTAAATAACCGTTTAACTAAAACTGACGACTTAAAAAAATATGCCGCTTATGCTAAGAGTGAAGGCATTGAAGTTTTACAGCCCGATATTAACCAAAGTAAAAGTTTATTTAATGTTAAAAATGGTAAAATTCGTTATGGTCTTTGTGCTTTAAAAAATGTGGGTTTTACTATAATAGATAATATTATTAATGAAAGAAATACTAATGGCAACTTTAAAGATATTCAAGACTTTATTAAGCGTTGCTACGGCTACGGATTAAACAAAAGAGCAATAGAAAGTTTAATTTTAAGTGGTGCGTTTGATTGCTTTAATGTTAAACGTAGTCAAATGATGCAAGTTTATATGAATATTTTAGACCAAGTTTCTTCAACTGCCAAAAAAGAAGCAACAGGGCAAATGAGTATGTTTGATACTTTGCTTAAGAATGAAGTTGTATTAAATACAGTAAATTATCCTAATATAGTTGAGTTTGAAAACGATTTAAAATTAAAATATGAAAAAGATGTTACTGGTGTTTATATTTCAGGTCACCCACTAGATAAATATGTAAAAGAAATGGTGGCTTTTAACTTTAATACATCTATGCTTAGTAAAGACGAAGACGGCGAAGATTTTGATAATAATGCAGAGTTTGAAACCGAACCTACAGATGATGATATCGTTTTAAATAGTAGCGAGACTTACAATACTATAGAAGATGGACAAACAGTTGTTTTTGGTGGAATAATTAGTGCGATTAAAAAAACTTATACTCGAAAAGATAATAAAGAAATGGCAATATTAACCGTTGAAGATTTATATGGCTCTATTGATGTTATGGCTTTCCCTAAAATATATGCTAAGTTAAAAGATGAATTAGAAGTTGATAAAATTTGTAAATTTATTGGTAAAGTAAATATTCGCTCGGGTGATAACCCAGTAATCATATTAGAAAAAATTGAACAATTTGATAGCGAAAAGCAAAAAACTGTTAGTGAAGAAAATGACAACAACGAGCAAAAGAGAGTTGAACCAAAATTATATTTAAGATTTGACTTTACAAATCAAGATTTACAAAAAGAAGTTTATTCGATTTTAGATAACTATTTAGGGAATACTAAAATATGGGTAAGGTGTAGTAAAACAAATAATTTATATCAATTACCAAAATCAGTAAATGTAACAAAAGCACTTTTATATGAACTTTATGGTTCTATAGGAGAAAACAACACAGTTTATAAGTAGGAGAGAATTATGAAAAGAGTGGCAATTTTAACAAGTGGTGGCGATAGTCAAGGCATGAATGCTTATATTTATAAATTAACAAATTTGTTGATAAAAAACAAATATAAAGTTTATGGCATTATGCGTGGCTATCAAGGATTACTTGATGAAGATTTTATAGAATTAGATACTCGTTTTGTAGAAAGTATTGCTTTTTTAGGTGGTAGCATTTTAAAAACGGCTCGTTGCACCGAATTTTATGAAGATAGTGGCGTAGAAAGGGGTTATAGAATATTAAAAAAGCATAAAATTGATGTTTTAGTTGTGATAGGTGGAAATGGTAGTTATAAGGGAGCAATTAATTTATGTAGTAAAGGCATAAATGTTATTTGTATTCCGGGAACTATAGATAACGACTTGTTTTATTCCGATATAAGTTTAGGGTTCGACACTTGTGTAAATAACGCAGTTGATGCAATAGAAAAAATTAAACAAACAATGTTATCAAATAATCGTGGAGTAATTGTTGAAGTTATGGGTAGAAATTGCGGTAATGTCGCTCTTTCTACAGCACTCAGCATTAACGCAAATGCTTTAATTATTGCGGAAGACAAAGAAAGTGTTAAAAATTGTGAAAATTATATTAAAACAGCCATTAAAAATGGAATTGAAAGTCCTGTAGTAGTTTTGCAAGAAAATATATTAGATGGAAATGAACTTGCTAAAACCTTTGAAAATAAATTTAAAAAACAATTCAAATTTGAAAAAATTGGATATGTTCAGCGTGGTGGAAGTCCTACAATAAAAGATAAAATTTTTGCTAATTTGCTTGCTATTCAAACTATGAATTCAATATTAAATAACGAATTAAATATAGCAATAGGAATGCAGAAAGAAAATATTTTTACAATGCTACTAGATAAAGTTTTAAGCACAAAAAGTAATTTCAATAAAAATTTATACGAACTTTATTTAAGTAATTTATAAAAAGTAAATTTAACTATATATGAATAAAATATTTCTTTTTCCTTAAACTAACTAAAAGGAGAAAGAAAAATGATAATAGCAAATTTAATCGCTTATATTTTGGTAATTATCGGTGCGTTAAACTGGGGTCTAATTGGAATCTTTAATTGGAACTTAGTTTCAGCAATTTTCGGTGGCTACAATGCAGGTAGTATAATAGTTTATATTCTAGTTTGCATTGCTGGTTTATGGTTAATTGTTTCGCCATTTTTATCAAAAGGCAAAGTTACACTTTGGAAAAAAGATATGACAAATGATATGAACATGGAAGAATAATAAAAAATCTTAGATTTATTTCTAAGATTTTTTTAAAAGACTTTACAAAATAGGCAGGCAAGAATAGAAGATAAAATAGTAACAAATAATGCTAAAGGAATGCTATAACCTAAATTTTTAACTTTTGTTTTTGAAAAATATACACTAGAAACATAAAAAACTGTTTCACTACTGCTCATAATTACACTTGCACATCTACCAATATAACTATCTACACCATAAGTTTCAAATATTTCACTAAGTAAAGCTAAACTTCCACTACCTGAAAATGGTTTTAAAATAATAAGTTCGCTAAGTTCACAAGGTATTCCTAAAAAATTTAAAATAGGTGATAAAATTTTATTTAAGTAGTAACTTATGCCACTTTGTTTAAAAAGTTCTATTAAAATAAAAATTGCAACAATGTTAGCAAAAATTTCAAATATTAATGTTAAACTTTTTTTAGCACCTTTTACAAAACTATCATAATTGTTTTGTTTTTTTATAATAGAGTATATAAATAAAAATAATATTAATAGGGGAATAATATAATTCATTTTTTAGCCCCTTTTTTAAATTTACTTTTTAATTTTTCAATAAAAAACAAAAGTAATATTCCGCTCGTAGTGGCTATTATGCTACTAAGCATAGTTGGAATTATAATATTTGTTGCATTTATGCTACCACTACTTATTCTTAAACCTATAACTGTTGTGGGAAGAAGTTGAATGCTAGAAGTATTTAGTAATAATAATAAAGTTTGTGCTTTATTAATCTTTCCGCTTCCGTCATCTAAACCTTTCATTGCATTAATTCCACTTGGGGTAGAAGCATTACCCATACCTAAAAAGTTAGAAGAAAAATTTAATGCTATTTCTTGTTTAGTGTTGTTATCTGGATGATTAAATAAAAAATCTATTGGTTTATTTAAAATTTTGGCGAGTTTTTTATTTAGTCCACACACATCGCAAATTTCTAAAATACCTAGCCAAAAAGCATAAATTGAAATTAACGAATAACTTAGTGTAACCGCTTTTTCCGTTCCAGTAAAGATAATATTCATTATGTTTTCTGGCGAAGAAAAAAGAAGTAATATAATAGATAAAATAAATATTATATTAAATATCTTATTCATAATAATTTATATGAAAAACTTATAAAAAAATTACAATTAGTTTACAATAACATTAAATTTTGATATAATATATTTAATTTTTAACTAGGAGATAATTATGGAGAAAAAACCTTTTTATATTACATCAGCAATTACTTATACATCAGGCAAGCCACATATTGGCAACACTTATGAAATAATTTTATGTGATGCTATAAGTAGATTTAAAAGATTACAAGGCTATGATGTTTTTTTTCAAACAGGAACTGATGAACATGGACAAAAAATAGAAGAAAAAGCAAAACTTAATGGATTAAAACCAAAACAATTTGTAGATAATGTAGCAAGTAGTATTAAATCTTTGTGGGACAAAGCCGAAATAAGTTATGATAAATTTATAAGAACCACCGATGATTATCATGAAAAACAAGTTCAAAAAATCTTTAAAAAATTGTATGATAATGGCGATATTTATCTGGGTAAATATGAAGGTTGGTATTGCACTCCATGTGAATCTTTTTGGACTGAGAGTCAATTAAAAGATAAAAAATGTCCCGATTGTGGTAGAGAAGTTGTTAAAGCCGAAGAAGAAGCATATTTTTTTAAAATGAGCAAATATGCTGATAGATTAGTTGAATATTATAGTAGTAATAAAAATTTTATTTTGCCAGAAAATCGAAAGACCGAAATGCTAAATAATTTTATAAAAACAGGCTTGCAAGATTTATGTGTTTCTCGAAGTAGTTTTAAATGGGGAATACCTGTTGACTTTGATAATAAACATGTTGTCTATGTTTGGCTTGATGCTTTAACTAATTATATTACTGGGTTAGGTTATGATGTTTGTGGAAACAATAGTAGCGAATTTAAAAAATTCTGGCCAGCAGATTTGCATGTAATTGGTAAAGATATAGTAAGATTTCACACTATTTATTGGCCAATAATATTAATGGCATTAAATTTACCTTTACCTAAACAAATTTATGGTCATGGTTGGTTACTTCAAAACGGCGAAAAAATGAGTAAAAGCAAGGGAAATGTGTTATATTTTGATGACCTAGCAAATATTTTCGGTGTAGATGCTATTAGATATTATGTTTTAAGCGAAATGGGTTATGCTGATGATGGATTAATTGGCTGGGATTTAATAACTGATAGAGTTAATACAGATTTAGCAAATACTTATGGAAATTTAGTAAGTAGAACTATTGCTATGGCTAAAAAATATTTTGACGGAAAAATTGAAAATAAAAATGTTTTTGAACCTGTTGATGAAAGTTTAAAAGAAGTAGTAACAAATGCTTATAATAAAGTAAACAAAAAAATGAACGAACTAAAAATTAGTGATAGTTTAAATGAAATTTTTACAGTTTTTAGAAGAGCAAATAAATATATTGATGAAACTGAACCCTGGATATTAGCAAAAAGCGAAAATAAAGATAGATTAATGACTGTTTTATATAATTTGCTTGAAAGTTTAGTTGTTGGAACAACATTGCTTCAACCTTTTATGCCAAAAACTTGTGAAAAAGTGTTTAAATTTTTAAATGTAAACCCTAGAAATTTTGAAGATTTAGATAAATTTGGCAAAATAAAAGAATTTAATTTAAGTGAAAATACCGAAGTATTATTCCCTAGATTAGATATTAAAGAAGTTATGGAAAAAGCCGAGATTATAAAACAAAATCAGTTAAAGGAGTATGAAAAAATGGTAGAGCAAGAAACAAAGGAAGTAAAAACTGAAGAAAAAAAAGAAGAAGTAGTTAACAAAAAACCTGAAATCACTTATGATGATTTTGATAAATTAGATTTAAGAGTAGGTAAAATTTTAACTGCTGAAAAAGTTGAAAATGCAGATAAACTTTTAAAATTTACTGTTAAACTAGGCGATGAAGAACGAACAATTATAAGTGGAGTTTATCCTTATTATTCTCCTGAATATTTAGTTAATAAAAATGTCGTTGTTGTAGCAAATTTAAAACCAAGAAAAATCAAAGGCATAGAAAGCAGGGGAATGATTTTGTATGCTGAAGATGAAAAGAATGATAAGTTATTATTTGTAACTCCAGAAAAAGATATTGATAGTGGCTCAGAGGTTTGTTAATGCTAATAGATACACATGCTCATCTTAACGATAATAAATATGATAGCAAAAAAATGCACGAAATTATATCTAATATGACAAGTGATAATTTAGAAAAAATTATAACAGTTAGTGCTAGCATAACAGATAGCAGAGAAAATGTTGTAATAGCAAACGAAAATCAAAATGTTTATTCAGCTATTGGTATTCATCCAGAAAATATTGATGAAGTAAATGAAGAAAATTTACTAGAACTAGAAAAATTAGCAACTAATAAAAAAGTTGTAGCAATTGGCGAAATTGGGCTAGATTATCATTACGATGGTTATAACAAACAAAAACAAATTGACGGATTTTTAAGTCAAGTAAAACTCGCTTATAAATTAAAACTACCAATAGTAATTCATTTAAGAGATGCCTACGAAGACATGTTAAATTTACTTAAAGAAAACAAAGAATTATTAATTTATGGGTTTGTAATTCATTGTTATAGTGGTAGTTTAGAATTTGCTAAAGAATTATTAAAACTAGGTGCATATTTTTCGTTTACTGGCAATATTACTTTTAAAAATGCAAGAAAAACAATAGAAGTTATAGAGTTTTTACCGCTTGATAGAATTATGGTAGAAACAGATAGCCCATATTTAGCACCAGAGCCAGTAAGGGGAACAATTAATGAGCCTAAAAATGTTAACTATGTTTTTAATAAAATAAGAGAAATAAAAAACATAGAGAAAACAGAATTAGATAAAATAATTAGAGAAAATGTAAGGAATTTTTATAAAATATAATGGAAATAAAGTATAAAAAAGCATTTGGACAAAATTTTATATATGATACAAATTTATTAAAAGCAATAGTTCAAGATGCAAAAATAAGTTGTGAAGATGAAGTTTTAGAAATTGGTGTAGGTGCTGGCACGTTAACTAAAGAATTAGCAAGTAAGGCAAAAAAAGTAGTTTGTTATGAAATTGATGAAAGTTTAAAAGAAATTATTAGTCAAAACATAAGTGCTTTTAATAATGTAAAAATCAATTTTAAAGATATTTTAAAGGCAGATGAAAACGAAATTAATGCTCAATTTGAAAATTCTTTTAAAATTGTTGCAAATTTACCTTATTATATCACAACCCCTATAATTTTTAAATTTTTAGAAGGTAAGTTTAATATTACTAGTTTAACTATAATGGTTCAAAAAGAAGTGGGAGAGAGAATCTGTAGCAAAGAAAAGAGTAAAGATTATGGCATTTTATCAGTTATGATTCAGTCTTTTGCCGATGCTAAAATTGTAAGACAAATTAATAGACAAATGTTTACACCTGTTCCAAATGTAGATTCTTGCTTAGTTAAAATAGATATAAATAAAAATAAATATAACATCAACAATTTAATTGAATATCGTAATTTTATTAGCACCTGTTTTTCTATGCGAAGAAAAACACTAATCAACAATTTGAAATCTTACTCATCAAAAGAAGATATTATTAATGCATTGAACGAACTAAATTTAAAAGAAAACACTCGTAGCGAAGAATTATCAATTAAGTCTTTAGTAGATTTATTTAATATTTTAAATAAAAAATAACCTTGTGTGGGTTATTTTTTTTACTTTTATAACAAAATTATGGTTTTAATCATAAATAAATTAGACAAAAAAGTATAGATTTATTATTAAAAATCTAAATTTTTTAATATAAGAACTTGTATAATATAGTAAGGAGTAAACATGATAAAAAACATAATTTTAACTAGTGCAGGAGATGACAAAAATTTAAAAGGAATTTTAACCTTAGAAAATACCGAAAAAAGCACGATAGTAACTTTAAAAAAATATAATTTTGATGATATTAAAGATAAATTAATTTTAGGTATAAAAACTAATGGCGAATTTTATAAAGTTGAAATAAATAGCGAAGAAAATTATTTAATTAATAAAAAACTAAATTTAAACGAAAAAATCAGTGCTGTTGTTTTATCTTCAAGTGGCTTTACTACAAAAATTTTAATTTGGGGAAGTAATGAAACAAGTAGAGTTTGGAAAGAATCTATTTTATATGATATAGATGCAAAAAATGAGCAAGCAAAAGAAGATAAAACAGAAGAATTAAACATTAATAATTTTGTAAAAGATGATAATGTAGAAAGTCTAGAAAAAACTTATACAAATAATATTTCTACTGACGACTATGAAACCGATGAAGAAATTGAAACAATAGTAGATAATGCTTTTAATAATGAAATGTTTGATGAAAATTTAGAAGATAATAATGAAACAGATAATAAAAAAGATTTTTTATCTACAATAGAAAATCAAGTAGAAGAACTTTTAAATAATTATGAAGAAGAAAAAGCATTAGAAAATTTAATTCCTAATTCAAAATTTGTTAAAGTAAACTCTAATGATGAAAATTTTTATATTTTTGGCGTAATAAAAGAAGATAATCAAATTAAATACATAGTTTATGGACTTCCGGGAGAATATAATGTAAAACCTAATGACGAATATAAAAACTATTATCAGTGGCTTCCTTTAAACCCCGAAAACCCCGAAGGTTATGGCTATTATTTGATGTATCAAGATGCAGAATCTGGAAATCAAATAGAAGTTATGTTCGACTAAGCGAGAAAAATGATAAATGTTAATATAAAATAATTAAAATAGTCTAAAATTATTGACTATTTTTTTTTATTTTGTTAAAATTTATTTAAATTGATTTAATTTATAACTGGAGAGTTTATGAAAAAATTTTTAAGTATTATTGCTATGTTTTGTTTAGCAATTTCTATATTTACTTTTAGTGGTTGTGCAGTAAGTTTAAGTGCTGGCCCTAAAAAAGATGATGCAGTTACTAGTAATGGCGGTTTAGTTGTTAGAAAAGGCGATTATTTATACTTTGCAAACGGCTATGTTTCTAATAGTAGTTTAAGTGGCAAAGATAACAACTATGGTGTGGCTCGTAATGGTGCAATTTATAGGGCAAAATTACAAAATGGCGAATTAATGTATGATGTAACTTTAGATGAAGATGAGAATGAAGTTAAAACATTAAAAAATGTAGAATTAGTTTGTCCTATGGTTGCTGGATTTGAATATACAAATCTTTATATTTTTGACAATACTATTTATTTTGCTACTCCTAACACCGAAAAAGATAAAACTGGTAAAATCCGTTTTGATTTAACCGATATTTATGCAGTAGGTATTAATGGCGGTAACGCAAAAAAATTAGTTAATGCTTTAAATGTTTCTAGTAAAGATAGTTTTAATTTTAGTTATATTGATGGTAAAGTTTATTTAACATACTTAAACGAAAACGAATTATTTAATTTAAAAATTAGTGGTAGTAAAGTAGAAAACAAAACAAAAGTAGCATCTAGTGTTAGTAGTTATGCTATTAACGAAAATGGAGATAACTATGTTTACTACACAAGAGCAGTTAACGACGATGAAAAAAGTTTAACTGGAAATGTGCTAGCAAAAGCAGATTTAACTACAAATAAAGAAACTATATTAAAAAGAGATAATAATAACACTTATACAGTTAAAAAAGTAGCAAATGGCAAAATATTCTATACTAGAACTAACACTTTAACTACAAATGCATATATTTATTCAAAAAACTTAGAAGATTTTGAAACTAATGAAGAAAAACAATACACTGTTGTTGCTTATTCATCAAATCAATATATTTTAAGTGTAGAAGGCTATGATGCAGGTGTTGTAGTTAGTGATAACAATAAATTATTATATTTAACTGGGACTAAAAATTTAGAAACAGATATAACTACTTTATATGATGGCGATTTTACTGTTTTAAGTATTTTTGGAACAAAAATTTATGGAAAAGATAGTGAAAGCAACTTATTAAGAATTGATGTAAGCAATAAAAAAGTAGATACAATTTTAACTAAAGATGTAGAATTTAACTTTGATATGGATAGTAAATTCGACTATGAAAATGGTTATGCTTATTATTATGTAAAATATACTGGTGATGAAAAAACAGGTTACTATTTAAATCGTGTTTATTTGAATGCTCAAGAAAAAGAAACCGAACTTGTTGGAGTTGTTTTAAGTGAACACAAAAAACAAAATAAAAAATAAGAAAGTTATAAGTTTATTATATATTTATATTTAATTAATAAAAAAGAACATTATAGGGTAGTAATGTTCTTTTTTTGTAGTAACATATCAAAATAAAATTTTAAGTTCATGAAAAAAACTATGCTAATTACAATAATTTTTAAATCTCACTTACTCCAACTAAATAATCTAAGGTAACATTATAATATTTACATATAGCAATTAAATCATTAATGCAAGGTTCACTAAGTCCTTGCTCCCAACTAGCATATCCTGTTTCAGATTTATTAAGCGCTTTAGCAACTTGCTTTTGAGTTAATTGTTTTTCTTTTCTAAGTTCTTTTAGTCTTTGCTTAAATAAATTCTCCATATGTAATTATTTTACACCTACTACTAAATTTTAGTTGACACTACTAGAATTTAGTAGTATAATTATGCTATATTGGTTAAATTATTTAAAATTTTTCGCTTTTTAAAAGTGGGGGATACATAAATTATTTATTTATAAAATATATTTTTGACTAAAATATAAAAAATTAAGTTAATTTTTTTTTAGTTTTAAGGACTTTATTTTTTTGATTTTAGGGGCGATAAAACTACTTAAATTCTAAATGTTAAAAATATTTCGACATTTTTTCAAATTTTTCTACATTTCATGCTAAACATTTTATACTTTTTTTCTTTATTTCATTTGAAATTTTAACAAATTATGATAACATTTTTTTTGTTCGGGGAAATAACGAACGATAAAAAAGATTAAATTAAATTTTTAAAGGAGAAAAAGTAAAATTATGGAAAACAAAAAAATCAAAGTTATGTTAATTGACGAAAGTGAACAAACTTTAAAATTATTAAAGGAGAATTTAGGCGACAATTTTATTGTGGATAGAGTTGAACCTAATGGTATTGTTGCATTAGAGCAAATTAAAAATTCTTGCCCTAACATTATTGTTATGGATGTAGTATTATCTGGAGTAGATGGTTTTAATCTTATTGAACAAATTAATGATTTAAAAATTGATACAAAAATTATTGTTCTATCAAGTTTAAGTTTAGAGGGCTTTATTACTAAAGCAATAAGTTTAGGTGTTAGTTATTATATGATTAAACCTTTTAATATTGAAGTGTTAAAAAATCGTATATTAGATGTTTTAAATCAACACGGGGCTATAAAACCACAAGTTATTAAAAATAAGAATTTAGAAGAAAAGATTACTAACATTTTTATAACTGTTGGTATTCCTGCCCATATTAAAGGTTATCAATTTTTAAGAGAAGCAATTAAAATGGCGATAGATAACCCTGACATAATTAATTCTATTACAAAAAAATTATATCCTCAAATTGCAGAAAAATTTGAAACAAGTTCTAGTAAAGTAGAAAGAGCAATTCGTCATGCAATAGAAGTTGCATGGAATAGGGGAAAAATAGAAAATATAAATTCTCTTTTTGGCGTTAAAGTATACTCAAATAACGAAAAACCAACAAATGGCGAATTTATAGCATTAGTTGCCGACAAAATGTTGCTAGAAGGAGTATAAAATTTTATAAAATTTGTATAAAATAGTAGACTTTTACATAATAAATATATATAATAATGGCAGTATAACTTTTAAATACTAAGGAGCTAATTTATGCAAAAAGTAGAATATATAAGATGTCCTAGGTGTGAACTTAATTATATTTTAAAAAAAGATAAACTATGTAAGGTATGTCAAAAGGAAATTGCAAGCTTAGGCAAGTCTGATGAACTTGATAATATGCAAATTTGTCCTATATGTAAAGCAAACTATATTACAGACAACGAAGATATGTGTGCTAGTTGTGCTGAAGAAAAAAGTTATGAAGATAATATGGTTGGCGATGAAGATAGAGATGACAACTGGAGAATGTATGTAGACAATGAAGACCAAGAAACAGAAGAAGATGAAATTGGCGAAATGAGTTCTATTACAGAAGGTGATGATGAAAATGAAGAAATTGCAACTCCAGAACTAGATTTAACCGAAATCAGCGATGTTGATGAAGATGATGAAACTGAAGACCTAGAAGATTTAGATGACCTAGATAGTTTAGGCGATTTAGATGATGATTTCGATGATATTGATGATGAAGATGAAGAAAACGATGAAGATGATGATTATTAAAATAAAATGGTAGGAATATTCCTACTATTTTTATTTGATTAAGTTTTACCTAATTGTCAATTATTTAATTATGAAAAAGAATTTAACAATAAATGAAATAAAAGAAAATATAGCGAATGTTAAAGGCAAAAATATTAAAATGCTTGTTAATAAAGGTAGAAAGAAAGTAGAAAAGTTAGAAGGTGTTATTCAAAATTTGTATCCGAGTGTTTTTACTGTTCAAATAGAAGATGAAAACCTAGGCAAAAATTTAGTAACTTATTCTTATACTGAAGTTTTGTGTGGCTTTGTAAAGTTCATAGAAAGTAAAAAAAATTAAAAATATAGTTCTAAAACAAAAATTTTCCCTATAAAATATTATAGATTATTAGGGGGAATTTTATGGAGCAAACAAATTTAATTAACAGCACATTTAGAAAAAATGTAGATAGTGTTCAAAATACTGTTGCAACTGAATTACAAGCAGAAAATGAAATTGCAAAAATATTATGCACAAAGGCAACAAGTGTTATAGACAACTATGAAGCATTAAATGGCGAACTAAAATTTAACGGAACTGTTTGTTTTACAACAACTTATGTAACACCTACTGGCGAAATTTTTGCACTTAGTGGTCAAGAAACTTTTAGCGGGAAATTAGAAAATGAATTAATTAACACAAATACTGCTGTTATGTTTAATTCTAATGTAATTGAATTAAAAGTGTCATCAACAAATGACGAAGTTAAGCCTACAGGGGTTGTAGAGACTGAAATTTCTTTGATATTAACCGATTGTGTTAATTATTATGTGGCATCAAATGAAGATATTGTAACTAATAGTAACTTTGTTAATTTCTCTACACTTCAAAATTCGGGCAAAGTAGGCTTCAACTACAGTGAAAACTTTGAAAGTAAGGATAATGTTGAAAGGATGCTTACGACATCTGCTAATGCTAAAATTTTAGATTATACGCTTGGAACAGATTATTTTACAGTTGAAGGTTTGTTATTTGTAAACTTTAGTTATGTAGTAGTTAAAGATGAAATGCAAGAATATAAACAATTTACAAAATGTTATAGATTTAAAGAAGAACTAGAAGCAGAGAATATCACTAAAGAAGGTTATTTGGTTTTAAATTCTTATGTTAATAATTGTGAAATAACAACAAATTTAACAACAAAAGATGATATGACAACTGTTGAATTCACAGTGCCAGTAAATGTAAATTATGCTTATTTTAAACCTACTACTAGTGAAGTTGTTGTTGATGCTTATAGTTTAAAAAATAAATTAAACTTAAATGTAGAAAGTTTTAAAGTAGATGGAAAAAATGTTGTAAAATGTTTTGATGAAAAAATAGATGGTCAAATGACAATTAATGAAGACGCACCTAGAATTATAAAATTTGTTGCATTTTGTGGTGAAAATGTTAGTGTTACAAATAGTTTTAAAGAAAATGATAATTTAGTAATAGAAGGTGTTGCTTCGGTTAATGTTATTTATTTAGAAGAAGATGAAACAGAAAGATTAAACTCTATTATTGTTGAAATTCCGTTTAGTGTTGAAAATAAATTTGATGAATTTAATGATGGCGATGAACTTAGTGTTTGTGCTATGATTAAAGATGTAGATGTTAAATGCAAAAAAGGAAAAGATATTAATTTAGATTTAGACTTATCATTTATTGTTAATGCTTTTAACTCGCTAGAAGAAATGGCGCTAACAAATGTTACTGTTGGTGAAGCGTTAACTCCTAAAGAAGCGTGCTTACAAATTTACTTTGCACGAAAGGGAAATACTTTATGGGATATTTCTAAAGGCTTGGTTGCTAAACCAGAGCAAATCTTAGACCAAAATCCTAACATTAATTTACCACTAGAAAATGATGAAAAAATTGTTTTATTTAGAGGAAATGAGGAAAGATAAATAAATATTTAAAAAAGTTGCTTTTATTTAATGTTCTTAATAAGAGCAATTTTTTTATTTAAACCAAAATTGTTACAAAATTTTCTAATTTAAATTTTATATTTTCAAGTTTAAAAACTTTATATTTGTAAATTATTTTAGTGCGAGGTAATTATGAAATATTTAAAAGTAGTTCTACTTTCTATGCTATTAATAGTTTTTGTAATAGGAATGGTTAGTTTGAGTAAAAATGGCGGAACAACAGTTCAAAATGCCGATTATTTAAGGCTTCATATACGAGCAAATTCTAATAGCGAGTGTGACCAAAATATAAAGTATGAAATTAAAAATCAACTTTTAGCATTAATCACTAAAGATGTTGCTAATATTAAAACTAAAACCGAACTAGAAAATTATTTTAATCAAAATAAAACCAAATTAGAGAATTTTGTAAATAATATATTAAAAGCAAATAATTTTAATTACATAAGCAATATAACAATAAAAAATGAGTATTTTCCAACAAGAACTTATAATAATGTTACGCTAACTAGTGGATTTTACGATGCTATTATTGTTGAACTCGGCACTGCTAGTGGTAATAATTGGTGGTGTGTTGCTTATCCACCATTATGTTTCATGTATGAAAGTGAAAATTATGGGAAAATTACTTATAAAAGTAAATTACTAGAAATTATAAACAATTTTTTTAAGAGGTAAAAATGGTTAAAAAAATCAAATTTAATAAAGTATTAACATTGTGTTTGATTGTAGTTGTTGTTATGGCGTATATGACTTTGTCGGCTTTTATAGGCGGTAATTTACAAGTTAGCAACATAGATATAACTCAAAATATGTTAAAGACAAGGATTGTTCAAAGTAAATTAGCTGAACTTGATTTATATGCTGGCAAAATAAACGGAATATTTAATGAAGAAACAATACTTGCTATTAAGAAATTTCAAGAAAATAAGGGGCTAGAAGTAACGGGAGAACTTGACAGCAAGACAACAGCGAGTTTAGGTGTTTCGGCTTCTAGTCAGGCAAATAGTGACCTTTATTTGCTTGCTAAACTTATTTATTCTGAAGCAAGGGGAGAACCATATGTTGGACAAGTGGCCGTTGGTGCGGTAGTTTTAAATAGGGTGGCAAATCCAAACTTTCCAAACACTCTAGAAGGTGTTATTTATCAGCCTTGGGCATTCACAGCGCTCCATGATGGTCAGTTCGAGTTAGAGCCTGAATCAACTGCTTATCAAGCAGCACAAGATGCATTAAATGGTTGGGACCCAACCTATGGT
>CAKVHZ010000022.1 GCA_934754445.1 uncultured Clostridia bacterium
AAGTAGTGGGCTAAAAAATTTCTATAGTGATATATCTAGTGCAAAAATAACTAGAAATGCGTATTTAGACTTAAATTTAGAAGTAGAAACAGATTTAATTAATTCTACTAATATTGTTGTTGAACAATTTGGAAAAATAAGTGGAACAAATACTGAACATGTTAGTGGTGAATTTTTAAATTATGTGTTAGATACTAACAAAACAGCAGACACAATTAATTATAATTTAAAACTTAGAGCAAAAGAAGACATAAAAGAAAATTTAATTGTTTTAAAAGTTTATATAACTGATAACTTTACCAGTTTAGAAGACATTAAAAATAATATTGATTTATATAGTAATTATTATAAAGAAATAACTATTAATATAGAAGATTCTTCTTTAATAGATGCTGAACTAGAATATTATGCAGACGGCGAAAAAGTTAAAAATAGTTTGGGTGAAGATGTTTATAATGGCGATGAACTTCCTAGTGAGTTTATAAAAATAGGTAGAGTAGGTATTTTAAAAATAAATGTAAATCAAATAGATAACATAAATGAAAACACTAAATTTACTTTAACTTACACAAACACAGATAATTTAAACTTAACTTTAAAACAAGTTAAAAAAGTTAGTGATGGTTATGAAGATATAAGCACAGATAAAGTTATTAGTAATGGACTAGAACTTGATAGTAGAAATTATCTATTTAACAATAGTGTAGATGGTCATTACCTTTATGTTAAATTATTAACTGATAGTGGCATTAAAGAAAATAGTCAGTTTAACCTAAAACTAACTATCAGCGGTTTTGATTATTATTTTAGTAAAACTTTAACTTCTAAATTATCATCAAACTTAGAATTATCATATACTGGAGCAATATTAAATTCTAATGAAGAATTAGAAGGGGTGTATGCAAAAGGTGTTGAAAATCAAATAATAAGTTTAACTGTAAATAAATTAAATGCTTATGAAATAAAAAAACAATTTGTAAATTGTGATTATGCAACTTTAAATCTATTACAAACAACTATTTTAGGTGATGATAGTGTTAGATATGATTATACAATCTCTAACTTAACTACAAATGCTACTATTAAATTATATTTCTATATAGATAAAACAGTTAATGGGAAAACTGAAAGATATTTAACTAAAACCTTAAAATTAAATGTCGTTGATTTTGTAATTACTGGTGTAAGTTTATTAAATGTAAATGACGGATATTTAACTAAACCTATAGGAACAAGTTATCCATTAACAATTAAATTAGATACAATTAATAATGGTTCAACTGAAATTTTAAATAAAATAAGCGAACTTGAAAATAAAATTTCAAGAGAAAATATTTTTAAATTTAATAAGGAAAAATTATTAGAGAAAACTTATAATAATTTTGAAATTTACAAAACAAATAATTACTATATAAAACCTTTAAATGTAGTAAAAACTACTGGTTTCAATTTAAACTTTAATGTAAGTTATAAAAATGATATTGATAATAATTTAACAGAAAATGAAATAACATTTGAAGAACTAACTAAATATCATTTTGATAACAATAATAATTATTCTATAAACTTAAATTCTAACTTTGGTGTAAATTTCTATTTACAAACAGATATTAATAATCCCGTTCCAGTTTATAATCAAGAAGATTTTGAAAACATGGGTGAAAATGCAAATTATATTATGTTAAATGATATAATTTTAGAAAATTATACTCCAAGCATAGCGAACTTTAATAGTTTAGATGGTAATGGTTATAGTGTAATTATTAGAAGTTTAAGTGTAGATTTAGAAAGTGTTGTTGATAGTTTTAACTTTGGTGTATTTAGTGAACTAAGTGAAAACTCTACTATTAAAAATTTAACTGTAAAATATAACTTTAAATATGCTGATAATAACATTGTAGAAAATCAAAGACTATTGAATTTTAAAAACATTCAAACGTTATATTTTGGTGGACTAGTAGGAATAAATAATGGTTTAATCTATAACTGTAAAGTAGAAAACTTTAGTAGATATGGAGAAAGTGCACTAGAACCATTAAATATTCAAGTTACAAACATATTAAATGGCGAGCAAACTCGAGCATATATTGGTGGAATAGTAAGTCAAAATAATGGTATAATAACAAACTCTCGTAGCGAACTTAAATTAAGTGTTAATAAAGGTTATGTTTCAGGTTTTGTTTGTCAAAATATTGGCACAATTAGTTCTAGTTATTATAATAATGCAAGCATTAAAAATGCTGGTGAAGACGAAACGACTAGTATAACAGCAGGTTTTGTAGTTTTTAATAGTGGTAAAATACTATATAGTTACAGTCAAGGCGAAACATTAAATTCTAGTGGTAATTATGTTTCTTCTATGTCATCTAACTATTGTTTAACTTCTCCTACAAATATTGGTGGATTTGTTTATAACAATACTGGAAATATAGAGGATTGCTATAGTAATTTAAGTATAACAAGCAATAGTTATTCAGGTGGATTTGTATATACTAATAGCGGAACAATTACTCGTAGTTATTCGGCTTGCTTAAATTCTAGGTCAAATAATATTGCTCATGCTCCATTTATTGCAACAAGGGTGGAAATAAATAAAGAGCAAATGCAAACAAGAATAAAAAATTGTTTCTATTTAAAAAATGAAAATACAAGCAGTATTAATGATGATTATGTTACAGGTTTAACTTTAGAAGAATTTAATAATGAATATTATTTAACCAATTTTGTTTTAGATAATAAAACTATTTGGGAACTTTGTGATAATTGTATGCCTAAATTATATGAAGCAAACAATATTGCCATTTCTCAAAGAAGATTATATTCAGCAAGCGAAAATCAAGATGGTAGCATAATTTATTCATATGTTTATACTGGGTATTATGCTGGTCATGAATTAAATCCTATAACTATCTCTAACGAAGAAGAATTTTTAAGTTACTTTAATTTAAAAAATGATAGAAATACTTATAGTTATCGTTTAATTAATAACATAGATTTTAGTGAATTCTCTAATTTGCCAACAAGCGAGTATGTATTTAGCGGGAAATTAGATGGTAATGGTTTAGAAATTAATAATATGAGCATTTCTGCTGAAAGTGGATTTAATAAAGATACTTTTGGATTGTTTAGTTCTATTGAAGGAACAGATGAAAATGCAAGTGTAAAAAATTTAATAATTAAACCTTTAGAAGTTTATGCAAACAACATTAAAATGGTTGGAACATTAGCAGGTTACGCAGAAAATACAAATTTAGTCAACATTAAAGTAGATGCTGAAGGTGTTATTGTTCAAGGTAAAAATATTGTTGGAGGAATTGTTGGACTTGTTAAGGGTAACTGTAATATAGTTAACCTAGAAAGCAATATCTCAGTTAATGCTAACTATAATAATATTTCTGGTTTATTAACTGGTAAATATTTATATAATGAAAACGATAACAATGACAAAATCTCTTATGCTGGTGGAATAATTGGTGTAGCAGATTTAAACAAAACAACAGTTAATAATGAAAGAATTAGAAATATTGTTGTTAATAATAATGTAAAAGCGATTGGTGAATTTAGTGGTTTTGCTTTTGGTGTAATTTGCGAAGATAGTAGTGTTGATAATATTAAAATTAATATTAATGCAAGCAGTTATATCAATGCAAGTTATTCGGCAGGTTATATCGCTGGCGAAAATAGGGGATATATTAATAGAGCAGAAACTATAGATAATAATATTGGAGATGCCAAGATTATTAGAAATTCTCCTAGAAGTGTTGGCGGAATAGTTGGCTTTAATAATGGCGGTGTTGTAACAAATTCTTTATCAAGAGTAAATGTTATAACAAACTCTGGTTTAGTTGCTGGTGGAATTGCAGGTTTAACTTGTGGCGGTAGTTTTAGCAGTAATATTGTAACGGGTAAAGTAAAATCTTTGAATATTAGTGGTGGTGCTATTGGTTATGCTACAAGAAAAGAAATATTAAAAAATATACAAGCAGATAGCATATTGAATATTGATGAAACAATAAAATCAAATAATATAGTATTTATTTCTAATGTAGTTGTATTTGCTGATATTGAAACAAATGATGGATATAATGGCGGTATAATTGGTGCTGTTCATAACACTATGACAAAAGATGATGGCAAAATTTCTACTACAATAAAAAATAGTTTTATAACTTATAATAACTATTATAAAAAGCAAGAATACTTAAAAGATTTTGGTGCTTATAATTGTGCTAGTTACAATAAAGAAAATGCATATAATAACGACAATAATGATGAAGAAAAATATTGTGGAAAAGAAATAACAAGTTTAACAGAAAATATTTTTGCGAATTTCTCACGAAGTGTATTTGATTTATCTAATGTGGAAAAAATTACACTACTACCTTTAAACAATATTAATACTAAAAAGTTGGTGGGAGATGGCTCTTTAGGTAATCCTTATTTACTTGATAGTGTTCGTGGTTTAAATGAACTTGCAGAAATTGTAAAAAATGGCAAAAGAAAAATTTATATTAACTTAATGGATAACATAGAAGCAACAGGTAAAGAGATTAATAGTATTGGTGATACATTTAATAGTTTTGCTGGAACATTTAATGGGAATAACAAAACAATTAATGGCTACACTTATTTAAACAAAGAATTAAATTACACACAAAATTATTTTGGCATATTTGGTTTTGTGGGCGAAGGCGGAATTGTAAAGAATGTAAATGTTTCTGCAAACTTTGTAATAAACTATGGTTCTAACACAAATTATACTGGCATTATTGCTGGTTACAATAGAGGGTATATTTCTAATTGTAATGTTTATGGCGGTATTATTGGTGTATTGCAAAATGTTAATGCTGAGTATGCTTTAACATATGTGGGCGGAATTGCAGGATTAAATTCTGGTAGAGTTGGTTATGGAATTGTTGATTCAAATAACTATGCAACAATTTATGTAACTATTGAAGATGAAGAAATTTCAAAAGGTGCAATTGTTAAAAATGTAACAATTTATGCGGGCTTAATAAGCGGTGCCAACATTGGTGGAGCATCAATCACACGCTCAAATAACCTTGCTAAAAGTTTAGCATTAAATGGTGGAGCAAAAGATTATGTATTGATTGTTAAAAATGGTTTAACAAATTGTAACACTTATGCAAACGAAATTTGTGGTTCTGGCTATAATAAAGAACAAAATGTAGATGTTGTTTATTCTAATATTTAATAAGATTTTTAGAATTGGCTATTTCAAAACAAAAATAAAGAGTAATACTACAAAAAGTGGTATTACTTTTTTAATTTATAAAAAAATAATATAAAAAAACAAAACTTTTATTTTTTGTGCTATAATAAATAAGAAGATTACTTTATAAATTTTAAGTAAATAAAAAAATGAATAGAAAGGGCAAGCAACTAATGATTAAAAATAAAAAATTATTTATTATTAATATTATATCTTTAATGTTAATTGTTGGAATGGATATAGTTTATATGCTTTTTCACAATTTGGGAGATTTAGAAAATATTTTAATAAAATCAACCACTAGTGGATTATTTGTAGCAACTGGCATAATCAATTATATTTTCGCCATAAAAAGTGGATTTAAAGAAAAAAGATTTAGTAGTTTTGCAATATGTATGTTGATGGGGTTAGTTTTTGCAATGCTAGGAGATATAGCACTAGAATATAAATTTGATATTGGGGCAGGACTATTTGCGCTAGGTCATGTAATGTTTTTAATTTCATATATTTGTTTAAAAAAAATTAATTGGAAAGATATTATGTTTGCAAGTATTATTATTGCGTTAGTTATGCTTTTAATTTTTTTGTATGATAGTTTTAGGTTTAGCACTTTTGATTTAATTGTGGTTGTAGTGTATGCAATTATTATTAGTTGTATGTTAGGTAAAAGTGCAGGGAATATGTTTGATAAAAATCAAAGCAGATTTGCAAAACTCTGGATTTTTATTGGAAGCCTATTTTTCTTTTTATCGGATTTATTCTTATTGTTTGCTTTTTTTGCTCGTCTTGGTAAAACATTTAGTATTTTATGCTTGAGTTTTTATTATCCTGCAGAATGGATACTTGCTACATCAGTATATTATTCTTCAAGAGAAACGAGTAAATTAATAAATAAAAAAGATTTAAATGCGAAAGAGTTGGGTGTAGTTTAAAAATTTTATAGGTAAAAATATATAATAAATTATAAATAAAAAATAACAATTGCGAGTATAGTAAAATTATTTTAGTGCAATTGCTATTTTTTTGTTTAAATAATTATAAAAAAAGTTAGATTTTTGTATATCAAATAAAATAGATACTATAAAAACAAAAAAAAGTCAAACAAATATGCCAAAATTTTAAAAAAATTAAAAAAATAATTGACATCTTGTTTTTTATGTGATATTCTATTATGAGCTACGTCTAGCGATTTTTTGCTATGACCTTAAAGAATGAATGTTTTTGGCGGCGAAAAGAAAAAGAGAGTAACTAAATATTTTAAGGAGAAAACGATTAAATGCTTGAAAAACCAAAAGTTAAAAAAGTAAATTATGGTAAAGCAACTCGTTATAGTTTTGCTAAAGTTGACGAAACTGCACCATTACCTTATTTACTACAAATTCAAAAAGAACCCTATGAGCAATTTTTGAAAGAAGGTATAAAGGAGGTTTTGGATGAAGTATCTCCTATAGTAGATTATTCAGATAAAGCCGAATTATATTTTTTAGATTACAGATTAGACCCAAACATTAAACACACCGAAGATGAATGTCGTAAAAGTAGATTAAGTTATACTATGCCTTTAAAAGTTAAAGCAAGGTTAGTTATAAAAGAAACTGGCGAAGTAATTGAGCAAGAAGTTTATTTTGGTGATGTTCCTATTATGAGTAACGAAGGTTACTTTATTGCAAATGGTGTTGAAAAAGTTGTAATTAGTCAAATTGTAAAATCACCATCCGTTTATTTTTCTAGTGAATATGATAAAACAGGTAAAATGATTATTGAGGCTAACTTATTTAGTCCTCGTGGAACAAGACTTTCTATTGAGCAAGGTGCTCAAGAAACTTTAAAATTTATCATTAATGCTTCTAGCAAAGTTAGTGCTGGTGTATTTTTAAAGGCTTGCGGATTATCTAAAGATGAAATTTTATCATTATTTGATAATAATCAACTATTAGTTAATACATTAGATAAAGAACCACAAGAAACCGAAGAAGATAGTTTAATTGAAATTGCTAAAAAAACTCGTCCTGCTGAAGTTCCTAGTGCAGAAGCAACAAGACAATATCTTCACGATACTTTCTTTAGTAATGCTTATTATAATTTTAGTAGAGTTGGTAGATATAAATATAATAAAAAATTAGGATTGGCGGGTAGAATTGCTGGTCAAATTAGTGCTAAAGATATTAAAGTTAATGATGAAGTTTTAGTTAAAAAAGGCGAAGAAATTTCTAAAGAAATCGCTTACAAAATTCAAGATAGCGGAATTAACGAAGTTTATATTTTACACGAAGGCAACCCACACAAAATTATTGGCAATGCTCGTGTTAAACTTTCTAATGTATTCCCTTGCATTGAAGAAGACTTAGGTATTAACGAATTAGTTTATTACCCACTTTTAAAAAGAATTTTAGAAGAAAATAAAACTAAAGAAAAAAGAATGCAAGCAATTAAACAAAATGCTAAAGAATTAATTACTACCCACTTAACAATTGATGATTTAATTGCAACTATTAGTTATATTCTAGATTTAAATGTTGGTTTAGGTAAAACAGACAATATCGACCACTTAGAAAACCGTAGAATAGCAACAGTTGGCGAACTTGTTTGCAACGAATTTAGAAAAGGTGTTAACAAATTAAAAGATAACGTTAGAGAATTAATGCAAAACAAAGACCTAGCAGAAATGACACCAAATAGTTTAGTAAGTGCTAGATGGGTAAACAATGCTATTAAAGCATTTATGAACCAAAGCCAATTATGTCAATATGAAGAAGACTTTAACCCAGTAACAACACTTACTAACAAACGTAGAATATCAGCCGTTGGTCCTGGTGGTATTAAAAAAGAAAGAGCAGGGGCAGAAGTGCGTGACGTTCACTATTCTCATTATGGTAGAATTTGTGCTATTGAAACACCCGAAGGTAATGGTATCGGTTTGATTAACGGATTAGCAGCATATGCTAAAGTTAATGAGTATGGTTTTATAGAAGCTGGATATAGAAAAATTGATAAAGAGACTGGCACAGTAGGTAAAGAAATTACTTATATGATGGCGGGAGAAGAAGAAAAATATTATATTTGTCAAGCAGTAGAACCTACTGATGAAAATGGCAAATTGTTAAACGATAAAATCTTATGTAGAAGAAAAGGCATATTGTATGAACTTTCTCCAAATCAAGTAGATTACATGGATATATCTCCTCGTCAATTTATTTCAGCAATCACTTCATTAATTCCATTCCTAGAAAACGATGATACAGTTCGTGCCTTAACAGGTTCTAACATGCAACGTCAAGCAGTTCCACTATTAAGAGCAGACTCTCCTATTGTAGGAACAGGTATTGAACATAAAATTGCAGTCGATTCTGGTGCTATGGTATTAAGCGAAGAAGATGGCGTGGTAAGTTATGTAGATGGTAACCAAGTTGTTGTAAAACAAAATAACGGTCAAAACAAAGTTTATAACCTAAAAAAATTCCGTAAAACAAATAAAGAAACTTGCTTTAATCAAAAACCTATTGTTAAAAAAGGTGAAATGGTTAAAACTGGTGATGTTTTAGCAGATGGATTCTCTACTCAAAACGGTGAACTTGCATTAGGTAAAAATGTAACAATCGCATTTATGAACTGGGAAGGTTATAACTACGAAGATGCAATTTTAATTAGTGAAAAATTAGTAAAGGAAGACACATTTACTTCTATCGCAATTAAAGAAGAAAAATGTGAAGCAAGAAATACCAAATTAGGCGACGAAGAAATTACTCGTGATATTCCTAATGTTAGCGAAGAAATGCTAAGAAACTTAGATGAGAATGGTATTGTAAGAATTGGTAGCGAAGTTAGAAGTGGTGATTACCTAGTTGGTAAAGTTACCCCTAAAGGCGAAACTGAACTTACTCCAGAAGAAAGATTACTTCGTGCAATATTTGGAGAAAAAGCAAGAGAAGTTAGAGATAACAGTTTAAAAGTTCCTCATGGTAGCGGTGGTATTGTTGTTGATGTCCAAGTATTTAGTAGAAAAAACAAAGACGAATTAGATGCTGGCGTTAATACAATGGTTAAAGTATTCATTGCTAAAAAACGTAAAATTTCTGTCGGCGATAAAATGGCAGGTCGTCATGGCAACAAAGGTGTTGTATCTCGTGTTCTTCCAGAAGCAGATATGCCTTTCTTGGCAAATGGTCAACCAGTTGACATTGTATTGAACCCTCTAGGTGTTCCTTCTCGTATGAACATCGGTCAGGTTCTAGAAGTTCACCTAGGTTTAATTGCCAAAACTCTTGGCTGGAAAGTTGCTACACCTAACTTTAATGGTGCAACCGAAAAAGATATTCAAGAAATGTTAGTTGAGAATAAATTACCAGAAGATGGTAAATTCCAATTATATGATGGAAGAACAGGTGAACCTTTCCATGATAAGGTAACTGTTGGAACAATGTATATGATTAAACTAGAACACATGAGTGAAACAAAAATTCATGCTCGTAGTATTGGTAGTTACGCAGTTGTTACTCGTCAACCACTTGGTGGTAAAGCCATGTTCGGTGGTCAAAGATTTGGTGAAATGGAAGTTTGGGCATTAGAAGCATATGGTGCAAGCCATTTACTTCAAGAAATGCTAACTGTTAAATCCGATGACTATATTGGTAGAACAAAAACTTATGAAGCAATCGTTAAAGGAGAACCTATTCCAGAACCAGGTATTCCAGAAGGCTTTAAAGTATTAGTAAAAGAATTACAAAGTATCGGTCTTGATGTTAAAATTCTTACTGAAAACAATAAGGAAATTAATGTTAACGATATTGCTCCATCTGATAATTCAACTGAAAGTCAAAAAACACCAGAAGATGAATTAAAAGAATTAGATATTGATGAAGATGTATTCAACTTATCTAACATGGAAGAAGAACAAAATGCTACTGAAGAAGAATTCGACGAATCAAGTTTATTTGATGACTTTGATGACGAAGAATAATTTACTCCATAAAAATTTATATTAAGAGGTAAAAGAATAAATGTTTGAATTAAGTAACTTTTATGCAATGAAAATTGGTCTTGCTTCACCAGAAAAGATTAGAGAATGGTCTTATGGTGAAGTAACAAAAAGTGAAACCATAAATTATAGAACACAAAAACCAGAAAGAGATGGTTTGTTTTGTGAAAGGATTTTTGGACCACGAAAAGACTATGAATGTCATTGCGGAAAATATAAGAGAATTCGTTATAAAGGCGTAATTTGTGATAAATGTGGAGTAGAAGTAACCGTTAGTAGTGTTCGTCGTGAAAGAATGGGACATATTGAACTAGCAACTCCAGTTTCACATATTTGGTTCTTTAAAATAAATCCTTCAAAAATTGGTCAATGCTTAGATATTAGTTCTAAAAACCTAGAAGCCGTTTTATATTATGTAAGTTATATTGTAATCGACCCAGGTAAGACTGATTTTGAGAAAAAACAAGTTATCACAGATAAAGAATATCGTGATGCTATAGAAAAATTTGGTCCTGATAGTTTCAAAGCCGGTATGGGTGGAGAAGCTATCAAAACCTTACTAAAAGAAGTAAACCTTGAAGAAGAATGCCGTGTGCTTAAAGCAGAGATGGCAAACTCTAAAGGTCAAAAAAGATTAAAAATTATTAAAAGATTTGAAATTCTAGAAAGTTTCCTTCGTAGTGGAAATAAACCAGAATGGATGATTATGGATTGTATTCCTGTTTTACCACCAGAATTAAGACCTATGATTCAATTAGATGGTGGAAGATTTGCTTCTAACGATTTAAACGAATTATATCGTAGAGTTATCAACAGAAATATGCGTCTAAAAAAATTATTAGAAATTGGTGCTCCAGATGTAATTGTTCGTAACGAAAAAAGAATGTTACAAGAAGCAGTTGATGCATTATTTGATAATGGTAAACGAGGTAAACCAGTTGTTGGTGGAAGCAAAAACCGTGAATTAAAATCTATTTCTTCAAGTTTAAAAGGTAAACAAGGTCGTTTCCGTTTGAACTTGTTAGGTAAACGTGTTGACTATTCAGGTCGTGCCGTTATTGTTATTGGCCCAGAACTAAAAATTTATCAATGCGGTTTACCAAAACAAATGGCTTTAGAATTATTTAAACCATTTATCATGAAAAAATTAATCGATATGAACCAAACTTATAACATTAAAAGTGCTAAAAGAATGGTTGATAGAGAAAAACCTATCGTTTGGGATGTTCTAGACGATGTTATAAAAGACCATCCAGTATTACTAAACCGTGCTCCTACACTTCATAAATTATCAATTCAAGCGTTTGAACCAGTTTTAGTAGAAGGTAATGCTATTAAACTTCACCCATTAGTTTGTGCGGGATTTAACGCCGACTTCGATGGTGACCAAATGGCAGTCCATGTTCCACTAGGAGCAGAAGCGTGTGCAGAAGCAAGATTTTTAATGCTTGCATCTAACAACATTGTTAAACCAAGTGATGGAAAACCAATTGTTACTCCTCAACAAGATATAGTATTAGGTGCATATTTCTTAACTATGCTTAACCCTAACGCTAAAGGTGCTAATAAGAAATTTATAGATGAAGACGAAGCGGTTATGGCTAATGCTTTAGGTTATATAGATATTCAAGCCCCTATTTATGTTAGAAGAACTGGCTTCTTTAACGGTGAAAAAGTTTCTAAACTTGTTAAATGTTCTGTTGGTAAAATTATATTAAATAGAGTTGTTCCTCAAGATTTAGGATTTGTTGATAGAACAAATAAAGATACATTCCTAGACTACGAAATTAACGAAAAAATTGTTAAAAATGATGATGGAACAGTAACGAAATCTAACTTTACTGTTGGTAAAGACCAATTAGGTGATATTGTTGGTAGAGTTTACAATATTCATGGAACAACACCAACTGCTAGATTCCTTGATAATATTAAATCTTTAGGTTATAAATATTCTACTTTAAGTGGTATTACTATGAACCTATTTGATATGAATATTCCAGCAGAAAGACAAACAATTATTAAGGAAACTGAAAAATTAGTTGAAGCAAACGAAAAATTATATAATCGTGGCTTAATTACTTTAAATGAAAAAGTAAACAAAAATATTTCTTTATGGGAAAAAGCAACAGGAGATGTTTCTCTTGCAGTTAGAAAAAATCTAGGTGAATTTAACCCATTAAATATTATTGCTACTTCTAAAGCCCGTATGAACCCAGACCAGTTAAAACAAGTCTGCGGTATGCGTGGAATTTTGGCTGCCGTTGGTGGTGCTAAAATTGAAATACCAATTAAATCTAACTACCGTTTAGGTCTAAAACCTTTCGAATATTTCATGAGTTCTCGTGGTGGTCGTAAAGGTTTAGCAGATACAGCATTAAAAACTGCTGATGCTGGATATTTGACAAGAAAATTAGTCGATGTATCTCAAAGCGTTATCGTAAACGAAGAAGATTGCTTTAAAGCAAATGGCGAAAAAATTAAAGGTATGGTAGTTTCTGCTATAACTGTTGATGATACATTAGTTGCAACATTAAAACAAAGGATTGTTGGTCGTGTTGCAGTTAACGATATTGTTAATCCAAAAACACAAGAAGTTATTGTTAAATCTAACGAAATGATTACTTCTAAACAAGCTGACGAAATAGATGCTTGTGGCATTAAAGCCGTAGAAATTAGAACAGTTTTAACTTGCCGTTGCAAAAATGGTGTTTGTGCTAAATGTTATGGTAAAAACATGAGTAGTGACAAACTAATTGATGTTGGTGAAGCAGTAGGTATTATTGCCGCTCAATCAGTTGGTGAACCAGGAACACAGTTAACCATGAAAAACTTCCATACAGGCGGTGTTGCAACTACAACCGATATCACAACAGGTTTACCTCGTGTTGAAGAATTATTTGAAGCAAAAAGACCAAAAGGTATGGCAATGCTTTGCGAAACGGCAGGTAAAGTTACAGTTAACAAAGTTGACAAACTTGATGAAGTTGTTGTTCATTCAAGCGAAGGCGATGTTTCATACTTACTTCCTTATGGTAGTGTATTAAAAGTAAAAACAGGAGATAGCGTTGTTCCAGGAACTCCACTAAGTGCTGGTTCAATATATCCAAATGATATTTTAAGAACACAAGGTGTTAAAGCCGTTCAAGATTATTTAATTAGTCAAATTCTATATGCTTATTCTAAAAACAGTGTTGATATTAACACTAAACACTTAGAAGTTATTATTCGTCAAATGTTAAGAAAAGTTATTATAGAAGAACAAGGCGATAGCGATTTCTTACCAAGTTCTTATGTTGATATTTTTGCTTTTGAAGATGCAAACGATAAACTTCTTCAAGAAGGTAAAGTTCCAGCAAGTGCACAAAGAGTATTACTTGGTATTGTTAAAGCAGCATTAAATTCAGAAAGTTTCTTATCTGCTGCATCATTCCAAGAAACTCCAATGGTATTAACAGAAGCCGCAATTAAAGGTAAAGTAGATACCTTAGAAGGATTAAAAGAAAATGTAATTATCGGTAAATTAATCCCAGCAGGAACAGGTAACTATAATCATGCTAATGTTTACCCTAAATTTAATACAGAAAAATTAGCAGAAAAAATATCGAATACCGAAGAAATTAAAGCTGATGAAAATAACTAATATAAAATAAAAAATCTCACATAATTGTGAGATTTTTTTGTGGCATTTAAAGAGATAAATAATTATTTTTTAATAATTAATTATAATCATTTAATTAATTATTTTTTATCATTTATAATTAATTTTGGTGTCCCAGAGAAGATTCGAACTTCCGACAAACCCACCTTAGGAGGGTGGTGCTCTATCCAGCTGAGCTACTGAGACATGTGTTAGTTAGTTAGTTAGTTAGTTAGTTAGTTAGTTTGTTTGTTTGTTTGTTTGTTTGTTTGTTTGTTTGTTTGTTTGTTTGTTTGTTTGTTTGTTTGTTCTTGCGTTTTTAATATATCATTATTTAATGTTTTTGTCAAGAAAAGTGGTGAAATTTGAATTTACTGTTTAAGTTTTTTTATTTTGCTAAATATTATTTAGGAGGATTTTTATGAATAGTGCTAGCAAAGAGTTAGGTGTAAATAGTAAAGCAAAAGAAGATAATATTAAAGAGAAGCAAAAACATAGTGAAAATTTAGCAAATGCTATTTATCAAAATATTTCAACTGCGTTAGATAGCATTGAAGAAATTTTAAAGTTAAGCAAAGATGAAAGGTTGACTAAAGAGTTAAAAGATGAAAAATTAGCTTATACGGTTATTAAGAATGACCTTTTAGACTTATGTTTAAAAATTAATATCAAGCCCAAAGACAATAATATAATTGAAAAAGCGAGATTATGGACAAGCATTAAACTTACAACACTTACGGATAAAAGCACTAGGCATTTAGCGGAGATGATGCTTATTGGAACTGTTATGGGAACCTTAACTTGCTACAAAGATTTGTGTGACCATAAAGGGGTGGATAAAAATTTATATGATTTATTAAATCATCTAAATATTTTAGAAGAACAAAATTTTAACAATTTAAAAAACTTTTTGAAAGAAGGTTAATATGGCGGATTGGTTAGAAATTTTACTTACAGCAATTCTATCGTTTGTAACCCTATTTATTATTGCTAAACTACTTGGGAAAAAACAGGTTGGCGAACTTGATTTTATCGATTATGTTGTGGGTATTTCTATTGGTTCTATTGCTGCCGAAATGGCAACAAATACCGCCGATAAGCCTTTTTATGATTATTTAATTAGTTTTGGAGTATATTTTATTTTAACCTTAATTATAGATTTATTATCAACTAAAACAAATGCTTTAAAAAAGTTCTTTAAAGGTTCGCCTATGGTTATTATTAAAGATGGAAAGATAGATTACAGGGAGCTTAAAAAAAGCAAGTTAGATATTAACGATTTAGTTGGTCTTGCTAGAGAAAAAAATTATTTTAATTTTGATGATATTGCTTATGGAATATTTGAAACAAATGGCACACTTTCAGTTATTCCAAAATCTAATTTAATGCCAGTAGTTAGTGAAGATTTAAACTTGCATAAAGATAAATCGATTTTACCACAAAATGTAATAGTTGATGGCGAAATTTCAAAATTTGCTTTAAATTTTTTAGGAAAAGATGAAACATGGCTTAAAAATCGTTTAGAAATTAAAAATAAAAGTGATTTAAAGAATATTTTGCTTGCAGTGTATAACGAAAAAGATGATAACTTTGTTATTCATTTAAAAAAAGAAAATAATTGCAATTAATTTGCAATTTTTTTTATTTTTGATATAATTATTATTGTTTTATAAAGGCATATATGTTTAAAAATATAAAATTATTAAAAAAGTTAAAAGAAGATAGTTACGAAATAGAATATGAAAATGACTATTTGAATGAAAATAACGAGTCAATTATTTATGTTAAGGCAGGGGATAAGACAGACATAATAAACAAGTATAGTGATGGTGAAAACTTAACTATTACAAGCGAATTATCTAATTATTTACAAAAAGATAACCCTTATCTTGATATATCTAAGCCAGTAACTGTTAAAATTAACACAGAAAAAGAATTTAATAGAGAAGATAAACTTATTATTAAACAAGCTTATCGAAATCATTTTACAAAAAAAGTAAGCGATGTAAACGAACAATTATATGATAATAAAAAGAGTTGTATATTTATGTTAATAATGGCAATTGCCTTTTTAGCTTTATTTGTTGTTGCAAAATATTTTGAACCAACGGGAATACTTGCTGAAATATTCTCCTTGCTTACTTGGGTGTTTGCTTGGGATTTAACAGAAAATTTAGCATTTAAACAACCAACGCTTAGGAAAGAAGCAATTATTTTATATAAACTTTTAAACGCAAGAATAGAATTTTATAATTAGAGGGACTATGGATAAAAAAGAAGAATTTATACAAATTTTTAACGAAAATATTAAACGAGAAGGTTCTAAGAACCTACTTGATTTTTTAGAAAACTCAGATTTTTTCACTGCACCTGCTAGCACAAGATATCATTCAAATTATAAGGGCGGACTGGTAACACATTCAATTAATGTTTATAACAGATTTAGAAAACTAATAATTAGTGAATATGGCGAAAATTATAATGAAAAAATAAGTGATGAAAGTATTGCTATAATTAGTTTGCTTCACGATGTTTGCAAAATTAATAGTTACAAAGAAGATTTTAAAAATGTAAAAGTAGACGGCGAATGGGTGCAAGTC
>CAKVHZ010000023.1 GCA_934754445.1 uncultured Clostridia bacterium
GTTCAAATCTTGCTACCCCAACCATGCTAAAAACAGTCCACCGGACTGTTTTTTGTTTCTCATCGCATGGTTATAGCAAAATTTGTGTGCTATTTTATAGCACAAATGTTATAGCATTTAACTTACTTTTCATAAGTACTATATAAAGCCACAAAAAAATTAAAATTAAAAAAATATTTTTTGTGAGTAGTCCATTAAGTGGTGTCTAAAGTAGTCTAATGAATAGTTCAATTATTTTTAAATATAATTGGAATAAGTTGAGGGCTATTTTTTGTGTGGTTTTAGTTTACATTTTCTTTAAAATGTGGTAAAATAAAAATATGAAGTATAATATAAATTTAGATTTAATGAAGTATTTGGAAAATTTTGATGAAGATTTCAGTTTGAGTGATTTTACACCAAATGAGTTATATGAATTTATTAACAAAAATAAAAGAGTTGATAAAAAATTTAAAGAAGAATATTTTAGCAAATATAACGATGTTAAAAGTAGCAGTTTAAAACGTCAAGACTGGTAATTTTAACATCTTTTTATTTTTAATAAAACTAGGTAAAATAATTATAATAAATTTTGTCAAATTAAGTTATATTTTGTTTGACAAAGTCTTGCATTTTATATAAAATATAAATAAGTGATTTATTGTTTTTAGGTTTACTGATTAATTTTGTGCTTTTTATATATAAAATAATAAAATACTAAATAAAATAATAAAATTGGCTAAAACTAAATTTAATATAGTTTGGCTTTAAAAAGATAAATTGGAGAATTGTATGAATAATAATTTAAACAATTTTAAAATTAAAAATCCATTCGGGAAATTCCTAAGAAATATTTTCTTGGGTGTTTTGTTAATTATAATAGGCTTTGGTGGGGCTATGTTATTACCAAACAAAAATGCTAATAGCGTAGATGCGGCAAATTATAGTGATTTTTTGAGTCCAAGTATCCGTGGTACATATAAAGGAAATAATGGTGGTAACAATGCTTATGATGCTTGTGCATATACTACGGTTGCGAGAGAATACGATGAAAATGGTAATCATTATTCTTCATCCGCTTCAAGTGATGGGAAATATTATGGGGTACAGGCTTCTTCTAATGGTAAATATTATGCTTTAGTTTATTACAATAACATAAATGCAAGAGTGACAGCAAGAGCAACTTATGATGAGTCTTTAAGTGATATAAGGCCTGAAGCGTGGTATATAAATAATTATTATCATAATATTGTAGATAGTACTAGAGAATACGAAGATAATGAACCTTATAGAAATGGATACAATTTTGGTCAAAATGGTATTGGTTTGTCGTGGAATTCTTCTACTGTTGCCGTTGCATACGATCCAACCGACTTTGATTTAATTGGCTTTGAAATAGGCACGGGAGATACCTTTTTAAAGAATGGATCTAAGTTGTATACGGATGAAAATGGATACTATTATGACCAGTTTGATAGAAAGTATCAATATATTGGCGAACCGAAAGGCAACTATTATTCTATAAAATGTTTAAATGATAACACTATATATTATATCGATAGTAAACCCAGTTATAATTATGGGTCTTACTTTGTTTATAAATCTACGACTGCGCCGGAACGATTGACAATTAATGGTTTAAAGATTTCTTTAGTTTTTAATAACTCATATAAAACGGGGGTGTTGCCAACAAATAATGCTTCAACATCTTACTCTTATTCTTCAACAGATGGATACAACTATAGCCGAACACAAGGGTTTGCAAAAGCGAATGTTTTAAGGAATGGAGAATTAATACAGGCATTTTCTGGTGAAATTGCGGTAAAAGGCTATGGTGGTAATATAGTAACAGTTATGAGCGGAAGATCCAAAAAGGTTATGGATCCAAATAGTTTTCTACAACTTGGTAGTATGACTGTTACATATTCTTCTAGTAATGAAGATGCAAAATATAGGAGTTGGAATTTTTATTGTGCTAATATTCATGCTACTGCCTCTAACTATGCTGCTGTTTTGCAATCTACAAATACAAAGAATATTAATTTATATTTGAATGGTGGAGATAGTAGAAACGGTAGTGCTTCATCTGTAACTTTAAGACAATATGACTACTATCCTAGGTTAACTGCAATTCCTACAAAAGCAGGTTACAAATTTAAGGGTTATTACACGTCAAGAAGTGGTGGAACTCAAATGTATACTGCTGATGGTAAACCTACTATGACTTGGGATGGAAACACTGGTATTAGTGGGTCGTGGTATGCACAATGGGAATTAGCAAGTTATACTATTAACTATAATAATAATGGTGGAACTGGCTCTATAGGTAGTCAAACTGTTAAATATAATAATGCAATTCAATTAAAAACAAATACATTTACTAGGGTTGGTTATACTTTTGGTGGTTGGACGGTTAGTGGATTAAATTCTAGTGTTGCAAAATACGGTATATCTTATTCAGGTTGTAATACAACTATTAATGCAGATACCATAATACCTGATAAATATTATGTTAAAAATTTAACAGGTGTTGTAGATGGCTCTGTCACTTTATTTGCAAATTGGGAACCTAACACATATACTATAAATTTTGATAGTGGCGGGGGTGAAGGTAGCATGAATAATGTTACCACTAAATTTGACAAATGGGAAGAGTTGCCACCAAATAAATTTACTAAAACGGGTTATAGCTTTGTGGGTTGGAAAGTTACAAGTGGCTTGAATACAAAAACAGATGATAAAGGACCTAAATATAAGACAATGTTCTATAAGCCTGGTGGTGCATTGCTAGAAAACAAATATTCTATAGATGGTTCGGTAATCATACCTGAAAAGGCTTTTAACAATCCAGTTTCGATTATAAACTTAAATACTGGGTTTAATGGCAGTGTTACCCTAACTGCCCAATGGGAAGTAGCAAAACATAATTTAAATATTGATTTTAGCAATAATGATAATATTCATGGTGATGTTACAAGTTTATACTTGAGAGTTTGTGATGCAGGTGGAACAGCTCTTACAAGTTCTATTTTAGTTCCTAATACCCTTAAATATACTACAACTTATAGCACTACACCTTTAACATTCAAATTGTTCGGTTTTGAATCGGATAATTTAAGTGAAACAACAAACAACTATTATATTAATCTAAAGAGTGGGGATGTCGTAGTTAGTTCTGGCATTGGGCAAGCAACATCATTATGGACACCTACTAGCGACTTAAATTTAACCGCAGAAATCTATAGAATCTATACAATTTCGGCAGAGGCAGGAACTGGTGTTCAAACTGTTACAGCGGCCAGTGGCACTAGTGGATTTGATAGTAATAGAGTTAAATATGGCGATAGTGCAACTTTTACTGCAACTAAAAAAATAGGTTATGATACTTTTGATGGTTGGTATAACGGAACAACAAAGGTTTCAGAAAACTTATCTTATACATTAACTAATATACAAGCCGATACGACATTAACTGCAAAAGCAAAACCAAATACATATACTGTTAGTTACAATGCTAATGGTGGAACTGGTAGCATGATAAGTAGTACATTTACTTATGATACATCTAGTTATTTAAGGTCAAATAGTTTTATTGCTCCTACTGGTAAAGTATTTAGTGGTTGGGCAACAAGTTCTACTGGCGAAGTTGTTTACAGTAATGGTCAGTCAGTTAAAAATCTAACAGCAACCAAGGGTGCGACTGTTACCTTATATGCTGTTTGGGGCGAACCTAGTTCAGTTACTGACGGATTAGTTATGAACCTAAGCAAATGGAGTGCAACATCTTCAAAATGGTATGATATTACGGGCAATGGCTATGATATGACCATGACTAATGCAAAACCAAGTGTTATGGGTGGATATTTATATAAGACTACAAGTTATTCTGGTAAATCTAAAGCATTAAATTTAACCGAAGCCGTTACTTTAGAGGCAGATGTAACTACTGGTTCAGTATCAACTTCTACAATGCATATATTAGGTAATGAATATTCTGGTGGTTATGCACTTCGTTCAATTAGCCAAAAATTTCAATTTATAATTTATATCGGTGGAACAATTAGGACAGTTACAGCAACATCAACATGGACTGCTAATACACACTATCATTTGGTAGGGACTTATGATGGCTCTAGCGTGAAATTATATGTCAATGGTAGTTTAAATAATTCATTGACAGTATCAGGAACTATAACCACTCCTTCTAATAGCACAGTTATGGGTGTTGGTGCAAGATTCTATGGTAGTAATGTTTCTTCTTCTCCTTATTATTTTACGGGTAGTATTCATAAAGCAAAAGTGTTTAATAGACCATTAACAGCAAGCGAAGTTACTATTGAACAAAATATTGCAGATTATTCTGTATCATATAATCCAAATAATGGAACAAACATTAATTTGTGGAATGCTAAAAACTTTAATATTATAGGATTGTATTATTCAGGAAATGATTTAATTATGGGTTCAACATTGGCTTTAAATTATCGTGGGAGAAGTGGTTCTACAACATTAATCTCATCAACTACTACTTCAAAAGACTATAGTGTTCAATTTACGAAAGAGTCATCATATAATGATGTTTTGGGCTTCCAATTGGCATCAAATAGATTTGCTTATTATTCTTTAGATTATTTAGAAGGTGGAACGTATACTTTATCTTTTACAGCAACTTTTGTTAGTTCGGTATTGCATTTAAGTAATATAAAACTAGAACAAGGTAGCACTAAAACTGATTATAGTGAACCTATGCAAAATGTAAGTTTTGGCGACCCATATTTCTGGTTATACAATAATAAAACTTATACACCAAAAACTGGTTATGTGTTTAATGGTTGGAAAAAAGAATTAATCACAACTTCTACTGGTATGAACGTTGCCGATGCTAATACGTTATCATTGAATAAAACTTATTTATTAACTTTTAATAATGATTATAATATTAATACTTTGTCTTATTGGAAGAATTGGTTACCTGCAACTGCGATTATGCGTAATATTGCGGCTTATGCTACAAATGTAAGAGTTTGGATAGATGTTGAGCAAACTAACATGATACAATTTACAATGAATGCTTTAAATAAAAGTTTAATTGATGTAGATAGCACAGATATAACTCCATCTACAGTTCACAATGTGGCTGGCAATGTTAAATTCTCTGCTTATGTAACTCAAGATGAAAGCATTGCAAACTATAAAGTAGAATTAGGTAATCACGGTTATTATTTCGATAATCTTCAAGATGCAGTTACTTTCTGTTATGGAAATGATTTAACTGAAATCGTAATATTAAAAAATGTTAGCGAAACAAAAACAGTAACAATTAACACAGGTATAACCTTAAAAGCACAAGATTCTTCTTGTGGAATTACCTTTAATGGTGGTGGCTTAACTGTTGCTACAGAAAAGACATTAACAATAGAAAGTGGGACTTATTCTCAAACAAGCACAAGCACATCGGCAAATCTATTTAATTTAACAAGTTCTAATGATGGTAGTATTGTTGTAAATGGGGGTAAATTTACATCAGTACAGATTATGTTTGCTATCGCTGCTGGTAATGTTACTATAAAAAATGGTGAAATTACTAATACAAATACTTCTACTTCTCCTTTAATAAGTGTTACTAATTCTGGCAAGTTTGTTATTAATGGTGGAAGTTATACTTCTAATTCAAGCCAATATATGATTATTAATGCACAAGAAATAAATGGTGGAAATTTTACTAATACCGGTAGTGGTGGTTGCTTTTCGCTTACCGATTGTAAGATAACTGGTGGGACATTTAATACTAGTGGCAATTATTGTGGATATACATTAAATACTATTACAATGAGTGGTAATCCTTATTTTGAAAAACCTATTCAAATAAATCAAATGTTAAATTCAAATGCTAAAGTAAATGTAACAGGTGCTCTACGAAGCAATGTTAAAATATTTGTAATTGGCTTTAGCACTAGTTACTATAAAAGGGCAGTTGTAAGTTTTGCAAGTGGTTTAAATGCAAAAGATTACATCAATAACTTTACTTTAACTAACGATATTGAACAATATGGTTTATATGTAGATAAATCTGCAAATACATTAAATGCTAGTAAATATGTTAAAGTAACATTTAATGGTGGAGATTTAGTTCCTAATAGTGAAAGTAAAACCGTTTTATATGGAGATACTTATGGAACTTTACCAGGAGCAAGTGGTAAAGGTGGTTATAAATTCTCTGGTTGGAGAATGGCAAGTGGAACGGTAATTACCGAAACAAGTATTGTTCCTACTTATGAAAATCATACTTTATATGCAAACGCATCTAAAGTTTATATGATGGATTATTGGAGTAGCAAAAACTCAAGTGTAGATAAAACAAAAATTTTAAGTGTAGAATTTGTAAGTAGTATGCCTACAACTGGCACGCAAATTGACATTTCTGGTAACTTAGATGGCTCAATATACTTAGGTGACGGTTCAGTTTACGCTTATTATATAGCAAACGGAGATAACTACGATGTTAAAATCTATTCTCCATATCACTTAATATATGCTCCACAATATTGCTCAAGTATGTTTACAGGTTTTACGGGTTTAACAAGTATTACTTTTAATAATTTATTAAATACAAGCGATGTGGTAGATTTAAGTAATATGTTTAATGAATGTTCTAGTTTAACTGAAATTGATTTGTCTAGTTTTATTACAAATAATGTTACTAATATGACAAGTATGTTTAGACAATGTAGTTCACTAGTAAGTGTTAATTTAATGAATTTTAATTTTGAGAATGTGGAGAAGTTTAATTCTTTATTCAATGGTTGTAATAGTTTGACTGCTATTATAAGTAATGGTTTTATTACATCTAATAAATTAACACAAATAGCATATATGTTTAAAGATTGCTCAGCACTTACAAATGTTGATATTAGTGGTCTAAATTGTGATAATGTTTCAGTTTTAAGGGGCACTTTTATGAATTGTTCATCATTAACTGAAATTGATATTAGTAATAATAACTTTTCAAATGTCACAGATGTTTTAAATATGTTAAATGGTTGCACAAATTTAACAATGTTTAAAGCGCCTTATGGTAAACCTAGTTTAGCAATTACACTTCCTAGTGGAACATGGAAAAACTTAAATAACATTAATACAACTGTTGGAACAACTGCTTATGCAGATGGTGGTGTTTATGTTAAATATAACTTAGAAGAAGCATCTTACTTAAACAAAAATTGGTATAACATATTAAAAGCAAAAGAGACTTCTTTAACTAGAAGTTTAATTACAAGCATTAGTTTTAAAACTTCTAGCACATTTACAAGTTCTGTAGATGTATCAAGTAGTTTAGTTTATAATATTTGTGGTGAAAGTGATTATCAATACGATTGCTATCCAGTAACCTTATATTATTCAAAATCTGGTAGTAACTATATCTTAGAATTTGTATCAAGCAAAACAATTTATATGCCAACTGATTCTAGTATGTTATTTGCAGATTTAACAAATTTAACTGAATTTGTTATAACTAGTGGAACAGTTGAAATGGCAAGTATTGCTAACGCTAGTTATATGTTTAGTAGAACGGCAATAACTACTTTAGATTTAGCGGATTTAGACTTTAGCGGTTTAAGTAGTGCTGACGGAATGTTGAATATTTCTACTTTAACACAAATTTCAACTCCTAAAGCTTTAAGTTATAAAACAAATATTAACTTACCAAACAATCAATTCTATAGCACAACTTTAGAAAATGGTAGTTATAAAGGACCATATAATACAATTAATCAACAAAATTTAAGCGACACTATTAAACTTGCTTACCAAATTTATTTTAGTGCAAATGGTGCAAACAATAAAAGTTGTATTCGTATTGTGTTCGCTGGAGAATCAATAACAATTCGCCCTATTAAATTAGAAAATGGTAGTTATGTAGAATATGACTATACAAGAACAGGTTATAGATTAAATGGTTATGTAAATGGTTCAAATGTTTACGATGTTGGAGATACAATTATTCCAAGCGAAAATATGATTTTTGAAGCATCATGGTTAGTAAATAGTTATAATATTAATTATAATTTTAATGATGGAACGATGGGGGCAGGCTCACATCCAAGTAGTGCAAAATTTGATACATCTTTTGCAGTTCCTTCTCCTACAAAAACTGGTTATACATTTGTAGGTTGGACGGCTGATATTGATGAAAACAATATTTATGCTATGAGTAATGGCGAAATATGGAATGGTAAAACTTACTCAGATGGTAAAAACTTAAAGAATTTATCAACAACAAATGGTGGTGCTGTTACATTAACTGCTCACTTTGAAAAAACTCAAGGAAGCGTTGTTGCTAGAATAGGTAATCAAGAATTCGCAAGTTTAAAACTAGCGGTTGATTATGCAAACACTCAAACTTCTGGCACATTTATAATATATTTATTAAAATCTAACAAAGAGACTGCTGATATAACAGTAAAAGCAGGTGTTACGCTTAATCTCGTTCCACAAAGTACGAGTGAAGTCCAATTCGAATTAGGCACTGGAAGCATTACTAATAATGGTAGTTTAACTCTTGGTTATGATGATAGTATGACATATACAGATGCTGACGGAAACGCTTTATCAAAAGCCGATTTATCAGGACGCTTCACATTGAGTTCAACTGGAACAACAATTTATAATAAAAATGCTTTGTCTATTTATGATTGTAAAATTGTAAGTGGTGATGCCGATGTAAAAAATGATGGAAAACTTTATATTAAAGGTTCGCCAATGTTTACAAAAGGTATATATGTAGTAGACTCTAACTTATATGTAACTGGCACATTATATACAACTGTTCCAGTAGTCCTTAATGCTAAAGACTACTTTGAAAAGAAAGGTCAAGTAATTGCAAACTCTTTAAATGGTGCTAAAGCAAGTAGTTACGTTTATAACATAAGTATTACAAACTTTAGTGAAGGTTATACTTCAAAGGTTGATACAACAAATAATAGCATTGTTATTGCTAAAATTTCAACTTTATCCTATGTAGTTGATGGAAATGTTGTTGATACTGAAAGTTATATAGAAGGCGAGCAACATGCATTAAAAACATATTCTAAACAAGGTTATGCTTTCTATGGTTGGTATACTGAAGACCCAACTGGCAAAATGTCTACACTAACTGCTGTTTCAATTTTAGATAGTAGTGTTGTTGGTGATTATCAAGTTTATGGTAAAACTATTAAATATGGTGAAAGGGGTGTAGAAGGATATAGTGATAGCACATTAACTATTAATGTAAACTATGATGAAAACTTAAATGCTTCTAATGTTTATGGTATTATAATTGTTGAATATTTTGACGAAGACCTTGGTGTAAATAAAGTTTATACTTATAGTTTAAGAAAAGGAACAATTACAATTAAAGGTTTAAGATATGCAACATATAAAATTACTGTAAAAACAACCTTAAAAGCATCTAGCGATGTTAAAGAATATAGTGTAAGAACAAGTAGTAATACTGAATCTAACGTTAATATTAACTTAACAAAAGTAAATAAAGGTGGAATTACTTCATCTGAAACTATTTAATAAAAATAAAAAAGGAGAGATACTTTTAAAGTAAAACTCCTTTTTTATTTTTTATGTTAAACTTTTATATAGTCAATTCATAATCTTTTGGATTAATTTTATAATCTTGTTTTTCATATTGATACAAACTAATTAAATTTTTCAACATACTTTCTCGGCTTTCTTTATCTTCAATACATTTGTTATATTTATTTACAAACTCTTGATTTGGAATAACATTTCCAGCATTTTTCCCAACATATTTATCATAATAATTTTTATCATTATAAACTCTATATGCTTTAACAAATGGAATATCTGCTTCATCATTATGTGCAGAATGAAGTGTTCTAATCATTTCTAGAATATTATAATATACCATTTCAAATTCGTTCCCACATCTTTCATAAATGTTTTTTAAACTTGAAATTCTATTATCAATTTGAACGAGTTTTTGAAGATAATTTATTTTAGGTTTTTTATGATTTTTGTTGTAAAATTGGTTATCAGCATTTAAAATATTTTTTATAAAATCTGCTTTTCCATATAAAATTTGACAATTTTGATTTAGCGCTATATGTGAAGGGCAATTTGAGTTTGTAAAACTAACGCCTTCGCTTAAAAATTTTTCAATAGGTTTAATAAAGTATTCTATTTTTGTTTCATCAACATATTTAACTCCACGAATACTATTTTCAGCAACATTTAGTAAAATTAAAATGTCAATATCCGAATTTTTATCAAAATATCCAGTTGTTGCACTTCCGTATACAATAACTCCTAACAAATTGTCTTTATCTAACAAACGAGGATAAATATATTTTTCTAAAAATTTATCAATTATTTTTCTTGCATTTTCGTCAAGCATTATTTTTTCTCCTATTATCAATATATCATAAAATTCATGTTAATTCAATAGTTTTAAAATAAAATTAATATTATAGTATAAGATTATTATGTTAATTTTAAACAAAAAACACAGCGTTTGCTGTGTTTTTTTATAGATTTTCCATAAAGTTTTCATCAAAGTTTTCTATTGTTTTAATATTATGATATAACATTTTCATATTTTCATCAAAGTTTACTTTGCCTATTGTTTTATTTCCCTTTAAAACTTGTGGTAACCATAATAAGTCATCAGCAAGCATTCTATCAAAAGGTATACTATCAATATCAAACCATTTAGGTAATATTTCTTCGGTCTCTTTAATATTACCCAAATATTCGTAGCATTTATAAATAGACATAACCATATTTACATGTTCGCCTTTATACCATAAATTAAAATAAATCATGCCAACTTGTTCAAAGTCTTTTGGTGTAACACCAATTTCTTCTTCGCATTCTCTAATCATGGCACAAGTTATTGTTTCACCAGGGTCTTGTTTTCCGCCAATTCCGTTTAAAGTCCCTTTAGCGAATCCCCGTTTCTTTTCACCTAATAAAATTTTGTTACCTTTAATAAATAATGTTAATGTAGTGTTTAATGTTCTTAATTCTTCCATGAAATTCTCCTTATAAATAAAAAATGTTTAAGCTGTTAAAATTAACCTCCTTCGCAATAACAAAAATAACACAGCCAGATTATTGTTGTATTAATTTTGCCATTCTTAAGAAATTAATCTTCCCACTTAAACAAACGGAATGGACGAATATTTGTATTATTAATATATCATAAAACACTAAAAAAGTCAATACCCAATTTAAAAATTTTGTGTAAAAATAAAAGTTTAAAATTATAATTTATTATCTTTTTTATTTTTGTTCTATTTTTCCTTGCAAAATATTATTAATAATTTTATAATATAAAAAATTTAAGGGGTAAGTGCCTATGCGAAAATATATTGTTTTAATTGAGCACAGATTAAAATTTGAAATTTAATACTTTTTTATAAAATAAATATAAAGGAGTATTTTTATGTCAAAAACTAAAAAAATCATACTAGCAGGATTACTTCTTGCTACAACTATAATTCTTAGTAGGTTTTTATCTATTAAAACACCTATTGTTGTTATCTCGTTTTCGTTTATTCCTATAATGCTTTCAGGTATGCTACTTGGCCCATGGTGGACAATGTTTATAGCAGGCCTATCAGATTTAATAGGGGCGTTATTGTTTCCGTTCGGAGCATATTTTGTAGGTTATACAATTTCTTCAACGCTCGCTGGTTTAACTTATGGACTATTCTTACAAAGAAAATATAATAAAACAAATAAAAAACTTATATTTAATTTAATTATTAGTAGTTTAATTGTGTTAATTGTATGTAATGGACTTTTAAATAGTGTTTGGATATATATAACTACAAAAAAGGCAATAGCAGTAATTTTACCTACAAGACTTTTAAAACAAGTTATAATGTTGCCAATTCATGTAATTGTTATGTTCTCATTAAATTTAGGCTTAGAAAAAATGGGGGCATATAAAAAATTATTTAATGATGAAATTGATGAAACTATAGAAGATGAAAAAGTTGAAACTACTGAAAAAGATGAAACAAATATAACAAATAATGAAACAACATTCGTAGTTAAGGAGATAAATGATGATAAAATTCCAAAATGTTAGTTTCAAATATGAAGATTTTAAAATTGATGATATAAGTTTTGAAATAGGAAAGGGCGAGATAGTGGCAATTACTGGCAATAATGCTAGTGGAAAAACTACACTTATAAAATTAATGTCAGGGTTATTAAAAAACAAAAAAGGTGAAATTTTAATAAATAATGAACCAATAAAAAAACATAAAACGAAAATAGGAATAATATTTCAAAATCCAGATAATCAAATTATATTTAATAATGTTTATGATGATATTTGTTTTACTTTAAAAAATCATAGTATAGATAAAAGTGAATTTGATGAACGAATAGATTATGCTTTAAAAATGGTAGATATGTTAGAGTTTAAACACAAAGAAACCTACACAATGTCTACTGGTCAAAAGCAAAGAATCGCTATTGCAAATATGCTTGCAATAAAACCAGATATTTTAATTTTTGATGAAGCGAGCGTATATTTAGACCCAACAACAAAACAAACTCTTTATAATTTGTTTTTAGAATTAAAACAAAACGGGACGACAGTTGTTTTTACTACAAATTTATTAGAAGAAATAGTTTATGCTGATAAAGTTATGTTACTTTGTAGTGGGAAATTAAAAACCTTTATGCCAACTAAAGAAATTTTAAAAAATCTAGATTTATACAGAGAAAATGGAACATATATTCCGTTAAAATTGAGAATTATTGAAAAACTTAATTTAGAAAACTATGTAAATAATGAAGATATTTTAGATGCAATAAAAGTGTGGTAATTATGTTTATATTTATAATATTATTTATTGCGTTTTCAATATTTATATTTTTAACAAATAATATTTTTGTTTTAATAGGTTTTACTATTTCTAATATTATTTTACATTTTGTATTTAAAATTTCTTTAAAAAAAGCATTAATTAATTTATTTAAAATTTTCTTTTTATTATTAATTATATTTTTGTTCAATTTAATTTTTGATAATTTAGTTAATAGTTTAATTGTGGCATATAAAGTGTTAATCGTTGCAAATGGAGCATTTATTTTTTCAAGTGTTATGTCACCTACAAAACTCGCTATTGCATTTAATCAATTATTTTTACCATTAAAAATTTTTAAAATAGACACCAATAACTTATCGTTAATGCTTGTTATTGCATTAAATTTTATACCTATAATTTCTTATGATATTAATATTTTAAAACAAACATTAAAGGCTAGAAATGTTAAATTAAATTTAAAAACTTTATTTACTCAAAGTCATTTAATATTCGTTATGTTTTTTGCTAATTTGTTTAAACGAGTGGACGATTTAGAATTAGTTATAAAGGCAAGAGGAAGAAAATAGTTCATGTTTTAAAACATGAAAACAATGTATTAGTTTTTATGGTTAAAGGCTCAGTTCTATCAAAAAAATCTAATTAAATCCTATAAAACTATGGAATAATTAGATTTTTTATTTATATTTATAATAATTATTTATTAAATTTCAGCTAAATCTTCAATACTTGAAATTTCACTATGCCAAATAGTTCGGTTTTTGCTGTCCGTATTTACTGGATTTATACAAATTGTTTTGCAACCAGATTTATAAGCCCATTCATCATTATCTCCATTGCCAACAAAAATAATTTCTTCAGGTTTTGTGTTTGTTTTAGCCATTAAGTTTTCAATATATTTTGCTTTTCCAATAAAATCATAAGGTGTTGCTACTAATTTTTTTAGTTTGTCATTTTCATCAAATATAATATCATTAGATTCTATATTGCTAAAATATTTAATATAATCACCTAAAACCATTTCTATAGATTGTTTTATACAACCACTAACAATATGCATAGAATAACCTTTGTTATATAATGCTTTGATAACTTTTTCAAATCCGTCAATTAAAGTTATATTTTTAGTTACATCTATTAAAGTTTGTTTAGTCATACCTTTTCTTTTAAATGCTACACAAGTTAAATTAAACCATTGGTCACGAGTTATAGTTTTTTTTATAACATGTTCAATATATAGTTTTGCATAAATTGAATTTTTATCCGTAGTGTAACCTAACTCTTGCCAAAGCATTTTCCAGATATTTTGGTCCTTTTTAGTTAATGTTCCGTCAAAATCAAATATAATTGTTTTCATAATAAGATGTTATCACACAATATTTTTGTTGTCAATACTAAATTGAATAAAATAAACCGATAGTTGCATAATATATGTTATGAGAAGTAAAAGTAAATATCAAATTTTATCAGTTATATTAGTTATAATAGTTGCAGGTTTAGGAAGTTTGTTTGTAAACTTAGGAATGGATTGGTTTAATTCGTTAATAAAGCCAACTAAGTGGATACCAAATTTTGTTATACCGATTGTGTGGATGGTAATTTACTTACTTGCTTGTATTTATTTAGTTATTTTAATTAAAAATGATAATTTAGATAAAAAAAATATAATTTTATTTATAGTAAATGGAATTTTAAATGTTTTATGGTGCTTAATATTTTTTACATTAAAACAAACATTTTTAGGCTTAATAATTATTGTAATAAATCTAGTTTTAGGTTTTATGTTATACAATTATCAAAACAAAGATAATATTTTAGCAAAACTATTGTTAATCTATCCATTATGGTTATCAGTTGCAACTTGTTTAAATTTATGTTTGTGGATATTGAATTAACTAAGTTTCAAAAAAAAATGACTATATTGCTAGTCATTTTTTGTAAACTATTTTATTCGGTTAAAAGTTCATGATTTGTTATTAAAATTTTTTAACCTATTAATACAGGTATGTTTCCATATAAACATATTCTAATAATTCCACATAAAATTAAATGAAGCGGATATATTATATAGAAAAAGTATTTCATACCTTTCCAGTTGCCCCTTTCGCCATTATACATTTTTAAAAGTGGAATTGCAAAAATAGTGCCCATTTGAATTAATCCATACCAAACATTAATAAAAATTGCATAAACTATTGCATACATGCAAGTGAAAATCATCATAGAAATCATTTGTTTTTTAAAATTGTTTCTATAAGCATAGTTATAAACGATTATCATAACCGCAACACTGCTCCAATCGGCGGGGAAAGCCAATACGCAAAGAAGTAAAGTTAAAACAACTTTATAAACATTTTTAATTTCAGTATCTTGAATCATAATTCCAACAAGTCCTAATGCTAACGGCCACATAATGCTTGTTTGATTAAAGAATGTTCCGTTTGAAAACGGCAAAAAATTTATTCCAAAAGCAAAACAATATGCAAAATGAGAAATTAGGGCAAAAAGAAATAATCTTATTAAATATTTTTTTCTATTTTTTGTGTAAAATGCTCCTTCTGCAATAAAATAACAAAAAATAGGGGCAACAATTCTACCTATTAAGTGTAATAAAACAAGAAGAACACCATTATTGTATCCGGGTTTAATAACCCAAAGTAAATGGTCAAAAATCATAGCACATACTGCAATTATTTTTAATTGATTTGAATTTAATTTTTTTACCATAATCTTTCCTTAATTAAAGCTTGTTATTTAATCGCATACATTTATGTTTTATGCCAATTATATAATTTTTTACTAAATATTTAAAAAATCCGAACCTTGAATGCGTTGGTTCGGATTATTCTTGTATGGTGCCGGGGACCGGACTTGAACCGGTACGAGATTGCTCTCGAGGGATTTTAAGTCCCTTGCGTCTGCCTATTCCGCCACCTCGGCACATTATCTTTTGGTTTGCACTTAGCTAAGTGATAAAACTTAACTACAAAATCTTTGGTTTAAAATAATTGGAGGCACCACCCAGATTCGAACTGGGGCATAAAGGTTTTGCAGACCTTGGCCTTACCGCTTGGCTATGGTGC
>CAKVHZ010000024.1 GCA_934754445.1 uncultured Clostridia bacterium
CCCTGTTACAGACCTAACCCCTTAGCAGGGGGTCCCCTTAACCACTTGGGTACTTCTCCAAATTGCTTAAGCATTTAATTATTTGTTTTACACTTTAGTTAATGTTTTATTAGTTGTAATGATTTACAAAGTCTATATTAGCAAAAAAAAATGACTTTGTCAATTATTTTTTTAAATTTAGTAAAATTATTAATAGATTTAGAATTTTTAATAATAAAATAAAATTAAAATATAAAAATTTCTTAAATTGCCCTGATAGGTATTTATGATATCTATGTGTTGAAGATAAAAATGGGAGATAATTTTTTATCTTATATTTTTTATTGAAAAACTTGGATGATTATGTTAATATATTTACAGGAGAAAACAAATGAAAACAGTATATCTTTTAATAGGACTTCCTGGAGCGGGAAAATCCACTTTTGCGAGAACAAAACTAAAAAATTCAAGCATTATTGAATTGGATGAAATAAGGCAACAGCTTGCTGATAGGAAGGTAATTGGTAAAGAATATTCTAGTAAAGATAACATTTTAGTTTTTAAAGAATTTTACAAAAAGATTTTGAATGAAATTGAGATAAATGATAGCATTGTAATTGATGCAACAAATGCTAAGATTAGTGAACGACAAGATATTTACGAATTATTAAAAGATTTTAAGCCGAAATTTATAGCCATTAATTTTATCGATAGTGTAGATGTTGTGGTAGAAAGAATAAAAACACGCCAAGCAAAAAATCCAAATTGCGTTCATTTCTTTAAAAATCCTGAAGAGGCGGTAAATATATATCTTAAGAGGATAGAAGAAAACAAAACAAGTTTTAACGAGCCGTTAGCAGAAATATGGTATGTTAAAAATTGTGAACTTTTAAACAAAGAACAAAAAATTTTAATAGCGTCTACAAATTTAGGTAAAATTAAAATATATAAAGAAATCTGTGATGAATTAAATATGTTTACAACTAGTTTAAATGAAATAGGTGTAAATATAGATATAGAAGAGACGGGCGAAACTGAAATTCAAAATGCAGAACTTAAAGCAAAAAAATATTATGAAATAACGGGTTTGCCTGTTATAGCTAACGATAGTGGGTTAATTATCGATAAATTTTCTAAAGAAGACCAGCCTGGAGTTTTAGTTAGAAGATTCGGTGGTAAAGAATTGACTGATAAAGAATTGCTAAATGTGTTTGTTAAAAAATTAACCGAAGTTGGTGGGGAAAGTACTGGTCACTATGTTGTTGCTCTTAGTTTAATAGATGGTAATGGAAAAATTACTTCAAAAGTTTTTAATCCTAAAAAATATTTTATAAATAAACCAAGTGAAATTATAATTAAGGGAATTCCTCTTTCATCTATAAGTTTTGACAAAAGTTTAAACAAATATGAAAGTGAAATGACTATGAAAGAACGCAACGACCAAGAAAAAGAAGAGATGCAGAAACAAAAAGAATTTATAAAATCTGTTTTTTGCAAATAAAATTTTTATAGATATAAAGACAAAAAATTCTACTCAAAGTAGAATTTTTTTATTGACAAAGAATATATATGTGATATAATATGCTTATATAATAAAAGTGACTGTTTAGTTCTACTATAGGTAGAGTTTGTTTAAGGGGGGGGTTATGAACGATTATGAGTTTGGAGAAAATTTGTTTAAGTTAAGAAAAAGCGCAGGGCTTTCGCAAAAGCAACTAGCTAGTCAACTTGGGGTTACAGACAAATCGGTATCAAAATGGGAAAATGGCGAAAGTTATCCTTCTATATTGCAAATAGTTAACTTGTCTAAATTATTTGATATAAAAATGGATGACTTATTTAAGCGAGATGAGACAAAAGAAAAAATGGTGCATAAAATTGTGCTAACTGGTGGGCCATGTGCTGGGAAATCAACGGCTTTAAGTTGGTTACAAAATGAATTTAGTAAGCGTGGTTATTGTGTGTTAATTATTGCGGAAACGGCAACTGAATTAATTCTTGCTGGAGCTGGCATGAATGTTTTTGATTCAGGAAATTTTGAAAAGAACATTTTAAAACTTCAAGTTGAAAAAGAAAAGCTTTTTGAAGCCGCTATAAAAAATATAGATAAATATAATAAATTTTTAATTATATGTGACCGTGGAATTATGGACTGTAAATCGTATTTAACCGAATTGCAATTTAAAAATTGTTTAAATGAACTAAATTTAAATGAAACTCAAGTAAGGGATAGTTATGATGCTGTATTTCATTTGGTTACGGCAGCAAAAGGGGCAGAAAAATTTTATAATTTTGATAATCCTGCCCGAAGGGAAAGCCTTGATGAAGCAATTGAAATGGACGACAAAACTGTCAAATCATGGATAGGTCATCCACATTTAAGAATAATTGATAACTCCACGGATTTTGAAAACAAAATGAAAAGATTATTAAAAGAAGTTTCGTTGTTTTTAGGAGAGCCTGAGCCTTATGAAATTGAGCGAAAATATTTAATAGAATATCCCAATATTGAAAAACTAGAAAAATTACCCAACTGCACAAAAGTTAATATCGTTCAAACATATTTAAAAAATAGTCCTGAAGAAGAAATTAGAATACGACAAAGGGGACAAAATGGACAATTTATTTATACAAAAACAATAAAAAGAAAAGTAGATAAAGTAAAAAGAATTGAAACGGAAACTAGAATAACTAGTGACGAATATTTAGATTTAATGTTAAATTCAGTTTCGAGAAATAATCAAATAAAAAAAACAAGATATTGTTTACTTTATAAAAATCAATATTTTGAGATAGATGTTTATCCTTTTTGGAAAGATTATGCCATTATGGAAATTGAATTACATGATGAAAATCAAAAAATTGAATTTCCTAAATTTATAAAAGTAATTAAAGAAGTTACAGGAGATGAAGAGTATTATAATAAAAATTTAGCAAAATAAAAACAAGAAAAAGTAGCAATAAACTTGCTACTTTTTTATTCCATTTTGATGCTATCCATAAATTTTTTTAATTCATAATAATCGTTGCCAACACCTATTGTTATAGTTGTATTTAATTCATTTAATTTTTTTAATTCATCGATAGTTAAAGTGATTTTCGTAAAAAACGGAGTGGAATAAGTTTGCCAAAAATGTAATATCATTTTGCCTTCAAATTTTTTCTTATATTCTAATAATTCTGCTTTTTTTGAATATAAATAATTTATTTTTTCTTTTAATAGATTTGGGACATAAGTTTTTATCTCTTTAAAAGTTTTATTTATGCTGTCTTCTTTGCTTTTAATGTTTCTGTTGTTACTCAACAAATTTTCATTTATAGAAATCAATTCAAAAAAACTTCTTCCCATATAATTTTCGGTTGTAAATTGTTTAGATTCCGTTTTTGTAAAGGAGTAATCATTTTTAAGCATTAATAAATCATCTAGTTCTTTTACTTTGTGGTCTTTTTTAAATTCACATATTAAACTTAAAGATATAGAAGGGAATGTATTTTTTAAATTTGCATTAATTTTATCATTAAACATTCTTTCTTTTCTAAATTCTAGGTCATTATAATTATTAAGTCCTCTACTTAACAAGCTATCTAATGAGATATTAAAAATTTCAGCCATTTTTACACAGTATGAAATAGAAGGTTCGCTAATTCCGTGTTCCCATTTACTAACATTTTGAGATGACAAATTTAATTTTTTAGCAAGTTTTTCTTGTGTTAAATTATTTAGTTTTCTTAATTTTTTAATATTATTTGATATATCCATATTAACTCCTTTTTGTTTTTGTGTATCAAAATTATAATATATTAAATTTTATTTTTCAATAAAAACAAAATAAAAGATTTGCCAATATGTTTATATTTTTTTCAATTAATAGTTTAATTTTTGTTGCATAAATAAAAAGTTGCCGTTTGGGGTTGGGCAACATTTTTTTTGGGGTTGGGTGACGCCTCAATCGAGACTTGAACTCGGGACAACTGGAATAAAAGTAAAGAGTTCTATCAACTGAACTAATGAGCCATAACCGATTATTCAATATTTAAGAAATAATAAAAAACTCTGTCTATAAGCAGAGTTTTTTTATTAGAGATAATAATTTTTAATAAGATAATGTATTTTCATTTTCGTATTCTAGAAATCTGAAATTTAAACTATTTTCAGTAAAAATTTTACTTGTTTTTACAAGTTTTATATTTTCAGTTTTATCTAAATTTGGGGCAAATACTCTAGCAGGTTTTTCAGCATCTACTTTTGTGCAATAAAATCTTTTACAATAGGGAAGTAGTAAATTATATATGCTTGCTCCACCAATTACAAAAATGTCTTCGCTATTATAGTTTTTTAAAGTGTTAAAAAGTTCATCTTTGGTATGCACAACAATAGTGTTGTCAATTTTAATATTCTTTGTAGTTAAAATAATATTTATGCGATTTTTTAATGGTTTTGAATTTGGCAAAGAAAGAAAGGTATTGTATCCCATAACTACTACTTTATTGATTGTTTTTTCTTTAAAGTATGATAAATCGGTTTTTAAATTAAATAACATTTGATTATCTTTTCCAATTCCGTAGTTTTTATCTACACAAAAAATCATATTCATATCTCATATCCTTTATTAATAAAAAACAGAAAGGCATTAAACCTTTCTGTGGTGACCCATCCGAGACTCGAACTCGGGACAACCGGATTAAAAGTCAGGTGCTCTACCAACTGAGCTAATGAGTCATAACCGATTATATAATATTATGGTGCGGGCAAAGGGACTTGAACCCCCACTCTCTCGAACTAGATCCTAAGTCTAGCGCGTCTGCCAATTCCGCCATGCCCGCTAAAATAAAAGTGGTGGAGACTATAGGACTCGAACCTATGACCGCCTGCTTGTAAGGCAGATGCTCTACCAACTGAGCTAAGCCTCCATGTCGATTGACTTTTCTAGTATATAACGAAATAAAAACTTTGTCAATGATTTTTTCAAATTTTTTTATTTTTTTTCAAAATCTTTTTTTATAGCACTATTTTCATCAAATTTTTATTAAAATCTACTTTGAAAAATGTTTTAATTATGGTAGAATACATATTGTTTAATATAAATTACAGCTTAGGAGATGTTTTTATGCATTGGAGTGAAAGAATAGCAAGAGAAATTATAGAGAGAAATCCAAACAAAAAAGAATATGTTTGTGCTGCGGGAATAAGCCCATCAGGTAGTGTTCATGTTGGTAACTTTAGAGATATAGCAATACCTTATTTTGTTACTTTAGCACTAAAAAAATTAGGTAAAAAGGCAAAACTCCTTTTTTCGTGGGACGATTTTGATAGATTAAGAAAAGTGCCAGTTAATGTTAGTAATGTAGTTGATGGTTATGAAAAATATATAGGTGTTCCTTATAGTCAAATACCAAGTCCTTTTGACAAAGATAAAACTTATGCAGAATATTTTGAAAATGAATTTGAAAATTCTTTAAAAGTTTTAGGTGTTGAATATGATGTAAGATATCAAACTAAAGAATATTTAAGTGGTAGATATGCTGAAAAAGTTAAACTTGCATTAGAAAAAAGAAAAGAGATATATGATATTATGATGAGTTTTAAAACTCAAGACGCTAGTAGTGAAGATAGAGAAAATTATTATCCAGTAAGTGTATACTGTAATAATTGTTTTAAAGATTCTACTGTTGTTAAAAGTTACGATGAAAAAAATCATTTATTAACTTATTATTGTAAGGCGTGCGATAAAGAAGAAACTGTTGATGTTTTAAAATATTTTAAAATAAAACTTGTTTGGAAGGTTGACTGGCCAATGAGATGGCAAATGGAAAATGTTGACTTTGAAGCAGGTGGAATTGACCATGCAGCAAGTGGCGGTAGTTATCAAGTAGATACAGTTTTATCCCCTAAAATTTTTGGATATAATGCCCCAGTATTTCAAGGCTATGGTTGGTTAGGTTTTCAAGGTGTAAGTAGTATGCATAGTTCTAGTGGTATAAATATTACACCAGCAAATGCATTAAAACTTTATGAACCAGAAATTTTAAGATGGTTATTTGCTAAATATGAACCTAAAGATGCATATAATTTTTATTTTGATGAAACATTAATTAGGCATTATAGCGAATTTGATAAGGGGCTACAAAGTTATTTAGATGGTAGTTGTGATGAAATGACAAAAGATTTATATGACTTATGTTTAATTAAAAAAGAGAAAAAGGTTAAAACTCCTTTTGGAATTATTGCAAGTTTAGCACCTATTGTAGATTTTAAACTAGAGAACTTAAAAAGTTGTTTAAATAAAGCGGGTGTTGAGTTTAATGAAGATAGTTATGAAAGGCTTGATAAAGTTAAACATTGGATAACAACTTATATGCCACAAAAAATGTATAAGTTGCTTGAAAACAAGAACGAAGAATTTGCTAAAACTTTAACTGAAGAAGAAAAAGCAACGGTTAAAAAACTTTATAACTATTTAGAAGAAAATGAAGTTAAAGAGAAAGAAGTTCAACAATATCTTTATGATATTATAAATGACCCTAATTTAACTAAAAAAGAAAATATGAATAAACAACAATCATATTTTAAAATTTTCTATAACTTATTGTTTGGAACTAACGAAGGCCCAAGACTATATTTATTCTTTAGCGCTAGCGATAAAAATAGTTATTTAAAATTATTAGAAGTTTAATGTAATATACAATGAAAAAGCATATGAAGAATATAAAATAATAATAACTTTATAATATTATAAAAAGTAATTGTGAATAAAAAATAAACCACCGTAGTGGTTTATTTTTTTAACTATTCATCATCATCATCATTATTGTCATCATCATCATCATCGCTATCGTAGTTGTCTTCTAACACACTGTCTTCTTCTGCTTGTGCTTCAGCCTCTTCTTGTTCGGCTAAATCTTCTAAACTGAAAATGGTTTCGTTGTCAATTTCATCTTCAATTTCAGGTGGAATTTCATCTTTATGGTCTTCTAACCATCTTTCCGCTTCTTCCTCTTCATCTTTTTCAAATTCTAGTTCGTAATCTTGTGCCATAAAACACCTCCTATATTTTGATTATATAATTATAATATATTAAAAACAAAACAAAATCAATATGAACTTTTTAAAAATTTTAGATGATTCTAAACTCGAGATTCATAATCATAAATTTTTGTTGTATCTATTATAGGGAGAAGTTGTTTCCTATACTTTAACATACTACCACCATCTAACACATGGCGTTTTATATATAAATTGTTGTTATCATATATTTCTTGTTTGGTTGTGCCTACACATAAAAAGATGTTATATCCATAACTATTTAAAAGTTTAACTTTGCTTTCGTTAAAAGTAAAACTACCACAAGGAAAACTTAATATATTAGTTTCGCCAATAACTGGAATTATCTCATCATTATATCTAAAACAATCTTTTTTTAGGGTGTCTAAACTAACATTACCTACTTGAATGTGGTTGAAAGTATGGCTTGCGAATCTGTAACCTAAATTTTTTAGTTTTGAAATTAATGGTTTAATTTTTTCTCTTTCGCTTTTATAACCTTCATTTTCTTTGTTTATTCTATAACCTAAAATTCCGTTGTAGCCAGTAGGACAAATTATCCCCCTAGCACCATTAAAACTAAAATCTTTGTGACTTTCTATAAAGTTTTCTAGTATTGGTATTGCTTCTTTGTTGTATTCAACTTGTATTTTATTGTTTTTTGTAAAAGTTGCGATGTTTCCATTACTATCTAAAATAAGTTTGTCGCTCATACCTTTATTTCGGGTATCAAAACTCATATCGTCAAAACTTAAAATAAAAGGTTTTTTTGTTTTTGGTAAATATAAGTCTTTTTTAGTAACTTTACCATCTATTACTTTATAACAATCGTAAATATCAACTAAAACATAATTATTCTTATACATTTCGTTTAAAAATCTTTCAAATTCGGTAAAAGTAACACAATCCCTATAAAAATTAAAACGATATTTGTTTTCCTTGTTAAAGGCTAAATCGGGTCTATTAATTATTTGGTGAGTAAAAAAATTTTCAATGTTTCCTTCAAATTTATAAAAATCAAAATCAACACTAGGATAGTTTTCAGCATTTAAATAAATATTTTTTGATATTAAAAAAATTGAACATAAAATTAATAAAAAATATATAAATTTTTTCATATTTTTAGTGTTTGTAAAAGATATGTTTTTATGTATTTTTAAAAATAAAAAAAGGAAGAAAAATCTTCCTTTATTTAGTAAATATATCTTCGTATTCTTGAATTTCGGCTTTTGCAATTATTTCTTTATATTTTTTGAATAATTTTTTACGGTCTTTATCAATTTCTAAATTAATTGCATCAATTTGCTCTATAAGTTCTAAATATTTTTTAACAGCATCTTTTGCCTTTTGATTTGCATCTTTAGATAAAGTGATTTTAATGTTTTCAATATCGCTGTCATCAACTTCTACATTAGGGTCGTTTGCTATTATAACATCAATCATATCTTCGGCATCTTTGATAAATTCGTTTAATAGGTTATGCATATCTAATCTATCGGTAAAGCCTTTTCCGCCAACAATGTTTTTTAATCTTTTAATGTCGCTTTGTATGTCTTCGGCTTTAAATCTAAAATGTCTTAAATCAGTTAAAGATGCATCACTTTTTAATTTTAATCCGTTTTTGGTTTTTCTAAAATTAGAAATATCAAATACTTCTTTAGATTTTTTGTGCCCATAGTTATATGCATCTAATTCATTTGGTTGAAAACTATAAAAAGCAAAATCATAGAAATAGCAAAATCTATCATAATCATCAGTAAAATCGTAGTCTTTTGCTTGTGGCATAGGGAAGTATAAATTTTTGTTGTGTTTACGATAATAATTTTTTTGTTTGGTTTGGTCAAATTGTGCGTGTTTTAATTCGTGAGCAATTGTCTCTATTATGTCGTAAGCTGAAGTCATATACATATATTCGCCATCTTCATCATAATGGTCTTCAGGCAAATTAAAAACGAAACAATATTCATCACTTCTAAAATATCCGCCATAATTTTTGGGTAGTGGTCTTAAAAAATAAAATGCTGGTTTAAATATTTTAAGTTCATCACAAATATCTTCATAAAACCAATATAAAGATACAATTTTTGATTCTTTACTTAAGTGCTTCCAGTTATTATATTTAAAAATATCATAATAATTATCACGAGTAAAGTCTATCATCTTATTTGTAGGCTTGCCCTTACTGTCGGTTTTAACCAGTGTAATTATATCTCTTTTGTCTGCCTTAAAAATGTTAAATAATAAAAAATTGTTAGCTTGTTCTAAGGTTCCTGGATAAGGAACATTTTTAAATGCTTCTTTACTAAAGAAATATCTAAATTCTTCAGGTATTTGATTAATGTAATCAGGTCTAATATAATTCATATTTCTCCTTTAATTATGTTCATTATAAAATAAAATTTAAAAGGTGTCAATACTAAAATTTTAAAATAAGTATTTTTATTTGTAAAATTAATTTGTTTTTAATATAATATAAATATGAAATCAAAAAATTCCGAAAAAAAATTAGACGAAAAAAAATTAGACGAAAAAAAATTCAAGTTTAGAGATGAAGACTTAGTTGATGTTGAAAAAGTTTCTGTAGATAAGAACGCAAATGCATTCAATATTGAACAAATCGATAATTTGGGGGCGGTCAGCTTAACCAAAAAAGATATAAAACATATTAAAAAATTAAAAAAACAAAAGGGCTTTAGTTTGCTAAATGCTGAAAGAATTGATGCTGACTACAAAACTGGGCTTACTACAAAACAAGTAATGGATAGAATTGATAAGGGCTATGTAAATTACTTTGAAACGAATACTACAAAAAGTTATAAAAGCATTTTTTTTACAAATATATTTACCTTTTTTAATATGTTAATGTTTGCTATTGCAATAGCATTAATTCTTGTAGGCTCATATAGTAACTTATTCTTTATGCTAATATTGTTTTGCAATACTACTATTGGAATTCTGCAAGAAATAAAAGCAAAAAAAACGGTAGAAAAAATAACCTTAGTTACTTCTCCAACGGCAAAGGTTGTAAGGAATAAAAAAGAATACACCATTAAAACCAATGAAGTTGTTTTAGACGATATTCTAATTTACGAATTTGGTTCGCAAATTTGCACAGATAGTGTTTTAGTTAAAGGGGAAATTGAAGTAAATGAAAGTTTACTTACTGGCGAAAGTGTTTCTATTAAAAAGAAAAAGGGCGATTTACTCTTGGCGGGTAGTTATGTAACTAGTGGTAGTTGTTATGCTAAAGCCGAAAAAGTGGCTGAAGAAAACTATACAAGTAAGTTAACGATGAAAGCAAAAAAATATCGTAAGCCGGAAAGTGAACTGCTTAGAAGTTTGCAATTAATTATTAAGGTAATAGGTATTATAATAGTTCCGCTTTCTGTAGCAATATATTTTAATAATCAATCAAGTTTAGGCAACAATGTTCAACTTTTAGTTACAAAAACGGCTGGAAGCATTTTGGGTATGATTCCGTCTGGACTATTCTTGCTTACTAGTTTAGCTTTGGCGGTAGGTGTTATAAAACTAGCACGAAAAAAGACATTGGTTCAAGATTTGTATGGAATTGAAATGCTATCAAGAGCGAGTGTTTTGTGCTTAGATAAAACTGGCACAATAACAGATGGGACAATGCAAGTTAAACAAATAAAAATGCTTAAAAAAGAAGATGATTTAAATAAAATAGTTAGTAGTTATTTATCTTCAATGAAAACACAAAACCAAACGTTTACGGCACTTAAAAATTATTTCGGTGAAGAAAAGGCTTATGATATAGATAAAGTTTACGAATTTAATTCATCAAAAAAATATAGTGCAGTAGAATTTAGTAATGGTAAAACATATATTTTAGGTGCACCCGAGTTTGTGTATAGAAATAGAGATAAAAAAATAACAAATCAGGTTTTAACTTATGCAAAAGAAGGCTATAGGGTTTTAATTTTATGTGAAACTAACGAAAAAATAGGTAAACATTTACCAAAAGATTTAATTCCTATTTGTCTACTTGCAATAGAAGAAAGAATTAGAAAAGAAGCAAAAGACACTCTTGCGTGGTTTAACGAAAATGGTGTTCAAGTTAAAATAATTAGCGGTGATAACCCTTTAACTGTTAGCGAAATTAGTAAAAAGGTTGGAGTTGTTGGTGCTGATAAATATATTAGTTTAGAAGGCATGACAAAACAACAAGTTATAGAAAGTGCGGGAGAATATAATATATTCGGTCGTGTTAGTCCAGAGCAAAAACAAATACTAGTTAAAGCACTTAAAAATTTAGGGCATAAAGTTGCTATGACTGGAGACGGCGTAAACGATATTTTAGCATTAAAAGAAGCCGATTGTTCAATATCTGTTTCTAGTGGTAGTGAAGCGGCAAGAAATGTGAGCCACTTAGTACTATTAGATAATAATTTTTTAAATTTGCCTGAAGTGGTCAAGGAAGGTAGAAGAGTTGTAAATAATATTGTTAATTCTGCAAGTTTGTTTTTAATGAAAACTTTATATGTATTTATGATAACGATTTTCTGTTTAATAATAAATTTAAAATATCCATTTATACCAAACCAAATGCTACTGTTAGAATTTTTCACAATAGGTGTTCCATCGTTTATGCTCGCCCTTCAACCTAATAACAATAAAATAGAAGGCACATTTATAGGTCAAGTTGCGGTTAAAAGTTTGTGTTATGGCGTTTTGCTATTTTCAACTTTTATCGCTTGTTATTTATTTGATATTCTTTTACTACATTCAAACACTTACGAAACAATGGCATCACTTTGCATGACTTTTGTGGGATTAATTATACTATTTAAGATTTGTTGTCCTGTAAATTTATATCGTGGAATTCTATTTGGTGGAATGGTGCTAGGAACGGCCCTTACAATATTAATATTTCCAGCAAGTTTCTTTGCGTTTAGTCCACTAAGTTTAGCGGAAAAACTATTTATAATAATTGTTTCGCTTGCAAGTTTCATGGCGATATTCATTCCTTACGCATTCCAAAACAAGAAAAACGAATAAAAAAATACTCGCTTGAGTATTTTTTTTATAAATGTTAGCACTTTTTTGTTGGCTATTTTAGTAAAAGACAATTAAAAAGTTATAAAAGTAAAATATTTAATTGATTTAATAAAGACTATTGTGTTATAATGCAAAAGGAGTATTTTTTATGAAAAATGTTATTTTAACTGCAGACCGACCAACAGGAAAACTTCATATAGGCCACTATGTTGGCTCATTAAGAGAAAGGGTTAGAATGCAAAATGAAACGAAGTATGATGATTTGTTTGTTATGATTGCAGATGCACAAGCATTAACGGATAATGCTAGTAATCCAACAAAAGTAAGAAATAATGTTATGGAAGTTATGCTAGATTATTTAGCGGTTGGATTAGACCCTAAAAAGACTACTTTTTGTATTCAGTCTGAAATTTCCGCTCTCACCGAAATAACTTCATATTATATGAACTTAGTTACTCTTCCTAGACTAATGAGAAATCCTACAGTTAAAAATGAAATTCGTGCTCGGGGATTTGATAACTCAGGTGTTCCAGTAGGCTTTGTAAATTATCCAATTAGTCAAGCAGCGGACATTACTGCTTTTAAAGCAAATTTAATTCCGGTAGGCGAAGACCAAGAACCAATGCTAGAACAAACAAGGGAAATAGTTAGAAGTTTTAATAGGACATATAATACAAATTGCTTAGTAGAGTGTAAATCGGTTTTGGCAAGAAATACATCTAGTATGCGTCTTCCAGGAACAGACGGTAATGCAAAGATGAGTAAGTCTATTGGAAATTGTATTTATCTAGCTGATGAGCCTGAAGTTATTAAAAAGAAGATTAATTCTATAAAAACTTTCCCAAGGCAATTAAGCGAGCCGGGGATTATAGAAAATAATGTTTTATTTATTTATCTAGAAGCATTTTGTGAAGATAAACATTTTGAGATGTTTTATCCAGAATTTAAAAATTTGTATGAACTACAAAGTGCATATAGTAAAGGTGGTATTGGCGACGGAAGAATAAAAACCTTTTTAAACGATATTATGCAATATGTTTTAAAACCTATTAGAGAAAGAAGAAAAGAATACGAAAAACAAATAGGCTATTTAATAGATGTTTTAAAAGAAGGAACTATAAAGGCTAACAAAGTTGCAAATCAAACATTAAGTGAAATTAAAAAAGCAATGTTTATTAATTACTTTTCTGATGACGAGTTTAAAAAAGAACAAATTGAAAAATTTAATAACTAGAAACATATTTAATAAATAAATAGTTGACATAAAAAAAATAATATGCTAAACTAAATAATACTAATAGTTTAGCAATATAGGCGAATAGCTCAGTTGGTAGAGTCGCGGTCTCCAAAACCGTTGGTCGTGGGTTCGAGTCCTACTTCGCCTGCCAA
>CAKVHZ010000025.1 GCA_934754445.1 uncultured Clostridia bacterium
AAAAATATTCGCATTTTTTAACATTCCTTGTCAAGTGTTTTTACATATTTTTTAAAAAAGTTTAAATTTTCTTTTTTATATGTTTTTAACTATATTTTTAATTACATCTACTTTCTTATTTATGCCACTAGCACTTTCGTTGGGGTGGCAGTGCCATATTCATTAGTTAAATTTGTGGCATTAGCAATTTTTTATTGTTTTTATTTATTTTAAGAATATTTTATTTAACTAAAGTTTTTTATTTGTTTATTACTTTCAAATATGTTTTTTTGCCTTTTTTAATAATGTATTCAGATTTTTTAGGTAAAATTTGTTTAAAGTCAGTTACTTTTTCATCATCTATTGTTATTCCGCCTTGTTCTATCATTCTACGAGCTTCAGAACGAGAACTAAATTGTTTAGCATCAACTAATAAGTCTATAACATTAACATCACCTGTTATATTTAGTTCTATACTTGGCATATTTTCAAAATTAGCATTATTAAATATGTTGTTTACTGTTTCTAGAACTTTATCTGCTTCTAATTTTCCATGAACAAGTTTTGTAATTTCATAAGCCATAACTTTTTTCGCAATTCTTATATCTCCACTTAAGTAATTTTTTATCTCATCAAGTGAAAGTCTTGTTAAAAGTTTCATTACTTTTTCAACATCTTTGTCATCTACATTATAAAAATATTGATAAAATTCATAAGGAGTGGTTTTTTTGGCATCAACCCACAATGCACCTTTTTCGGTTTTACCCATTTTTTTGCCTTCGTAGTTTGTAAGTAGTGGGTTTGTAAAGCCTTCTAACGATTTATTTGTTGTCCCTTCTTTGTAGTTTAATTTTCTTGCAAGTTCTACACCAGCAACTATATTTCCCCATTGATCAGAACCACCAAATTCTAATCTGCAACCATATTTTTTGTTTAAAACAGCAAAATCGTAAGCCTGCATTAACATATAGCCCATTTCAAAAAATGTTAAGCCACCTTGCTCTAAACGTCTAGAATATGCATCACTAGCAAGCATTTTGTTTACATTAAAATGAACACCAATATCTCGCATAAAATCTATATAGTCGTAACCTTTAAACCATTCAGCATTATTAACTATTATAGCTTTATTTTCGCCTTCTAAATCTAAAAATCTTCCAATAATGCTTTTAATAGCATCATAATTTCCGTTTACAAATTCATCGGTTACCATTTTACGCATATCGGTTTTGCCACTAGGGTCGCCAATTTTAGCAGTCGCTCCACCTAAAACTACAATAATTTTATGCCCTGCTTCTTGTAAATACCTAGCAATGATAAGTGGAAAACAATGACCTATATGCAAACTATCTGCCGTTGGGTCAATTCCAATGTATGCTGTTATTTGCTCATCGCCTGTAAGCATTTTTTCAATTTCTTCAAGATTAGTTGCTTGATAAATGTAACCCCTTTCGTTTAAAACTTTAAATAAATCTTTTCGTTCCATAAAATCTCCCAAATAAAAAAGTCTTCTTGGTAGAAGACCCTAACAAAAAACTTCTACCTAAATAGAATTAGAAATTATAATAATAGTAGTAGTTTTTATTAATCATATTTATATATTAAACTAAAAATTTATATAAGTCAATCAAATTCATATAAAAAATTTTATTGTAATTGTTTCTAATTTTAAATAAAATCTTTTATAGATTTATGTTATATATTATCTATCTAAAAATTTTTGAAGATTAAACTTTTCCTTAAAATCTGGAATAAAATCTTCACTAGAAGAAGTTTTTTCTTGTGTGAAAGCATTTTCAAAATTAAGATTAATTAAATGTTTAACAACTCTTTTATATTCAATGTCTTTGACCTTGTTTTTTAATACTTCATGTTCTTTTGCTTTATAATATGGCGTGTATTGGCTCATTAAACTAACAATAGTTTTATTTCCTAAATTTTTATATATTTCATCAATTATTTTAATGCTATCACTACTACTACCGGGCAAAACTAAATGACGAACTATAATACCTTTTTTCATTAAATTATTTTCTATAATATCTTGAGGCAAAATTTCTCTAGCCTTAATTAAACTTTTCATGGCATTTTCAAAATAGTCTTCTGCCTTACTATATTCTTTACTCAATTTTGAAGAATAATATTTTACATCAAAAATAAAAATATCAGCAAAACCTTTTAACTTTTCAATAGTTTCTACTTTTTCATAACCGCTAGTATTAAAAATAACTGGTATTTTAGGTTTATATATTTTTAATGCCGAAATTATTTCATTGGTAAAATGAGTTGGAGTTACTAAATTAATATTATTCGCCCCCATTTCTTCTAATTTTTTAAAAATGTCAACTAGATTTTCAATAGTTATATCTATTCCTTCACAAAAACTACTTACTTCATAATTTTGACAAAAAATACATTTTAAATTGCAACCACTAAAAAAAATTGCCCCACTACCTTTCGTTCCACTGATTATAGGTTCTTCAAAATAATGTAGCATTACTTTATTTATTTTTAAACTTTTAACATTGCAATATCCCGCCTTTAAACTACGGTCTACATTGCAATTTCTTGGGCATAAATTACATAACATATTTATATTTTACAATAAACCCTACAAAAAATAAAGTTTTTTTTATTATAATTTGACAAACATATACTAAACCTTTTAAAATTAAATTATGAATAAAATTGTAGTAATAACAGGTGCAAGTAGCGGAATAGGTTTATCTTTATATAATTTATACAAACAAAAAGGCGATACTCCTATTTGTTTAGCACGAACAAACGAAATTAATCTTGAAAATTTTATAGCATGCGATGTTACAAAAGAAGAAAATATAATTTCGGCATTTAGACAAATTCAAGAAAAGTATAAAAATATAGATATTTTAATAAATAACGCTGGCTATGGAATAAGCGGTGCTATAGAATTAGAACATTCTAGCACAGTGCAAAACTTAATGGATGTAAACTTTATGGGGGCATTTTTGTGCTATAAATATGCTTTGCCACTTATGAAAGAAGGCTCTAAAATTGTTAACATGAGTTCAGTTTGTGCATTATTCCCTATTCCTTTTAGAGGTTTTTATTGTGCTAGTAAAAGTGCACTTAGTTCAATTAGTTTAACTCAATACATGGAGTTAAAACCAAGTAAAATTGATGTTATAACTATTTGCCCCGGTCAAACAAAAAGCAATTTTAATAAAAACAGAATACGAAATTTAGAAACTAATGAAAGATATAAAGATAAAATTAGTTCTGCTGCCGAAACTCTTAAACATAGTGAAGAAAAAAGAATGAATACTGATAAAGTTGCTAAAATAATTTTGAAACAAACTTACAAAAAGCATCCAAAGCCAATGAAAATAATAGGTTTTCAATATAAACTATTTTATTTCTTCCAAAGAATTTTACCAACAAGGTGGTTTTTAGCATTAACTAATAAATTTTTAGGAAAATAAAAAAATCAATAACACTATAACAATTTATTAAATTTTAAGCAATTTGATAAATCAAAACAAATTAAATTAAATTATGACGAAAAACAAAAAAATCAACAAGTTTTGTTGATTTTTTTCTTACTATTTTATTTATCAAAATTTTCTTTTTCCACTTATGGTTTGCTTTTTTCTATTTTCGTGTTTTCTTTTTTCGCTCTTTTAATATCATTTTCAGTTAAGTTCTCAGTTTTTTTAGTTTTATTCTCTATATTATTTTCGTTCAAACTCTCGGTTGTTGTTTCGTTCGTTATTTCGATATTATTTTCTTTTGTTTCGTTTAATTTTTGTTTATTTATGTTTTTCTTCGACTTATATTTTACTTGCTTTTCAAAGCCATTTCCATAAGCTTCTGTAACAGAAGTTGAAAATAAAAACGCATTTTCATCAATTTCAAAAACAATATCTTTTAAATTTCTTGCTTCATATTTGTTTATTAAGCAAAGTAACATATTTTTTTCATTTTTAGAATAAACACCTTCGCCATTTATCAAAGTTGCACCACGATAAAGTTTAGATACTATTGCACTAGAAATTTCTTCATATTTATCACTAATAATATAATATGCTCTTGTGTTTCTTGCACCATCTATAACAAAGTCGGTTATTTTACCACATAAGTAAATTGCAAGTAAAGTATATAAACTATTGCTTAATCCATAAGTGGCAAAACTTAAAAGCAAAACAAAAGTATCTACAACAATTATAATGCTACCTATCGTTATGTTACTATTATATTTGTGAATTATATTGCCAAGCATTTCTCCGCCACCAGTAGAGCCCCCGCCTCGAACAACTAGACCTGTTCCTACACCCATTAAAACTGCTCCAAAAACACAAGCCAAAAACATATCGTTTAAATTAAGGTTGAATTTTAAAAATTCAATACATACTGAATATAATCCTATACCAAATAAAGAATATAAAAAGTATTTTTTACCATTTGTTTTTAAAGCAAAAAATATTAAAACTGCATTCATACACAAATAAATAACTGTTGGTGAAATATAAAACCAATTTAATTTATAGTGGAATAAATCGGATATAACTGCGGCAAGTCCGCCAAAACCACCGGGGGCAATGTTATTTGAGTAGAAAAAACTATTAAATGCAAGCCCCATTAATAATATACCTACTACAATGTAAGTTATTTTTAAAGCCTCATTAAAATATTTGTTTCTTAATAGTTTTCTCATAAGTGTTCTCCTATAATTAGTATATATAAATTAGATAATTTTAACAAATATTTTTAATAAAAAAAATCATATTTTAATAAATATGATTTTTAATTTTAAATTGTTATTTGCTAATTTTAAGCATTTTTATAGTTAACTTTAATTCCAGGTCCCATAGTAGAAGCAAGGCTTATAGTTTTTAAATAAGTTCCTTTGCTTGCTGCTGGTTTTGCTTTAACAATTGCTTGCATAACTGTAGCAAAGTTTTCTGCTAATTTTTCTTTACCGAAACTTGCTTTACCAATAATAACATGAACGATGTTATTTTTGTCTAGTCTATATTCAACTTTACCTGCTTTCACATCATGAATAGCTTTAGCAACATCAGTAGTAACTGTTCCGCTTTTAGGGTTAGGCATTAAACCTTTAGGTCCTAAAATTTTTGCACATCTACCAACTAAACCCATCATATCTGGAGTTGTAATACATACATCAAAATCTAAGAAGTTTTGATTTTGAATTTTTGCAACAATTTCTTCTGCACCAACAATATCAGCACCTGCTTTTTCAGCAATATCTGCATTGTCACCTTTAGCAATAACTAAAACTTTTACACTTTTACCTGTTCCGTTTGGTAAAATAACAACACCACGAACTTGTTGGTCTGCATTTCTACCATCAACACCAAGTTTAACATGAAGTTCTATTGTTTCATCAAATTTTGCTTTACTTGTTTGTAATGCTAAATCAATTGCTTCATCAACATCATATAATTTAGATTTATCAATTAATTTTGCACTTTCTAAATATCTTTTACCCATTTTTTTCTCCTTTTGGTTTTAACGAGATTTTCTCTCTCCCATAATTAATCTACAACCACTACGCCCATGCTACGAGCAGAGCCAGCAATCATTTTCATAGCACTTTCTACTGAACTTGCATTTAAATCTTGCATTTTCATTTTTGCAATTTCTTCAACTTGTGCTTTTGTTATTTTAGCAACTTTATCTCTATTACTTTTTGCACTACCTTTGTCAATTCCGCAAGCCTTTTTAATTAAATCGGTTGCTGGTGGAGTTTTAGTAACAAAACTGAAAGTTCTATCATCATAAGCGGTAACAATTACTGGAATTGTGAAACCTACTTTATCTTGAGTTCTTTCGTTAAATTGTTTTAAAAATTCCATTGAATTAACGCCGTGAGGTCCTAATGCAGAACCTACACTTTGACCTGGAGTTGCTTTTCCGCCAGGTAGTTGTAATTTAATAACTGCTTTAACTTTTTTTGCCATATTCTTTTCTCCTTTTGGTGGTTAACGAAAACTGATTATTGTTCTCTCCCACTTAATTTATCTAAACGGTTAACCCGATTAAATACATTTTAATTATTTTTCTTCTTTCTTTTCACTTTTATTGCTACTAGAATCTTCTAAATCTATACCATGCTCTTTAGCATAATTTTTCATAATATTGTCTAAATCTTTTTTAAACTCACTTAAATCTATCTTTATTCCCATAATCAATTACATTAGTTTTCTTAATTCGTCTAAATTCATGTCTACTAAATTTTCTCTACCAAACATTTCAACTGTAACTTTTGCTGTTAAGTTTTCTTTATCAATTTCTTTAATAGTTCCTACTTGACCTTTTAAAGCACCGTCAAGCAATTCAACCTTATCGCCTATTTGCATAGAAATATCTGCTTGGGATTTTTCTAATCTCATTTTTACTATTTCTTCTTCGGTTAATGATAATGGACGACCTTTTGGACCTGTAAAGCCAGTAATACCACGAGTTCCAACAATTCTATGCCATATATCATCGCCATAAATCATTTTTACCAGCATATAGGTAGGAAAAAGTTTTCTTTCTACAATAACTTTTTTGCCGTTTTTCTCTTCAACAACTTCTTCTGTAGGAATAACAATATCAAAAACTCTGTTAGTTAGATTGTTTTTTTCAACAACTTTTAATAAATTTTCTCTAGCAACATTTTCATGACCTGGTTGAGTATGAAGAACATACCATTTAGCCTCTGTATTCATTTCCATAAGGATTCTCCTATAAACCTAATAATAAATTGAATAGCCAAGCAAATAATCTATCTATTCCAAATAAAACTACAGTAAAAAATATAACAACACCTAATACGATTGCTGTTTGTTTAACAACTTTACCAAAACTTGGCCAAGTAACCTTTTTTAATTCCGACATAGTTTCTTTGGTCTTTTTTGCTAACTTATGTTCTTTTGGTTTTTTTACTTTTGTAGAATTTGTATCTTTTGCCATAATCTACTCCTTATTTAGTTTCTTTATGTAATGTATGTTTTTTACAGAAAGGACAATATTTATTCAACTCTACTCTATCTGGAGTATTTTTTTTATTTTTCATATTATCATAATTTCTTTGTTTACATTCTGTGCAAGCTAGTGTAATTTTTTCTCTCATACCGCTACCCTCATTTATACTTAAAAATTAGCACCCTATAAGATGCTAATTTATTGTAACAAATAAAAACTAATATGTCAACAATTTTTTAAAACTTTTTCAATTATTCGTGTATATTTATTTTTCCGCTATTAGTTTTAACCGAAATTGTATTTGTTGTTGTTTTATCCATTGGGAAAGTTTTTGTAAAGTTATAGTAACCATCTACATCTTTTTCGCCAGCAAATTTTGTATAACTAAACTCACCGACTTTTACATTTACTTTATTTGATTTATTGTTTAAATTTAAAGTATATTGTTTATTTAAATCATTTGTTGGAGCAGGTAAAATAATTTCTACATCTCCTTTATCAGTATTAAATTCACTTAAAGTAGAAATATAAGTATACGATGTTTTAATCATACCACTAGTGCTTTGTGCATTAACGTTTCCATACACATTTGTTAATTCAATAACTCCCGAAGTTGATGAAACCGTAATATCTTTTTGTTTGTTATCTTTTGAAAAAACAACATTAATAGAACCTTTTGTTGTGTTAATTGAAGCATCGCTATCATATAAGTTTGTTACTTTAACTTTACTAGTTGTTCCTGTAATACTTGTTAAGTAATACACTGGTGTAGTATCTGTTCCTAAGGTTACACTACTAGATTTTGTTTCTATGTTTACTGGTTTTTTATTAAATGCATTTTCGCCTATTTGTTTAATAGTAACTTCGCCAGAAGAACTCTTTAAACTTAAACCACCATACAATTTATTTATTCTAATTATACCATTATCTGTTTCAATAATACCATCACCAACAAGTTCATCACAACTAATTAATCCCGTTGTTGTTTTAAAATCTACACCACCAAAGATTTTATTTACTGTAATATAAGGATTGTTACCAGACACTGTTAATTTACCATTAACTCCATCATAGCCTATATTTTTAAAAGTAAAGTTACCACTATTAGAATTTATTTTAACATTGGCAATTTTTTCACTATTAATATTAACTCTGCCTAAAAAGTTTTTAATATTTAAAGTGCTACCAGCATTCATACTTAAATTATCTAAGTTAAATGAGCCAGAAGAAGAGTTTACAGCAACATTAACATCACCAGAAGAAATAACTTTAGTAGTATTTATATCACTTTTACTAAAACTAATTACACCTTTATTGGTTGAAATATTATATTCTACTCCACTAGCATTTTCTGGAATATTTACTATAATTTTAGAACTTCCATAACTAACCATTCCCGTTGGTTCTTTAATGCTAATTGTATATTCACTACCAGATTTAAAATATGTTAAATTAGGGCTTTTAAATTCATTAACTTTAATAAATTCGTCATTAGTAATATTTTTAATTAAAGTGCCAGTGTTATTTTTGTTTGCAAAACCAGTATAATCATTTTTTATCACAATAGATAAATTAGGGTTATTGCTTACATCTTTAACTGAATTGGGTTTAACAATAACATCATAATTATTAGTTTCTAAATTAATTTTAGTAACACTTGCATCCGCTATAACAATTGAGTTTTCTTCGTGATTTGCGACATATCTAAATCCAAAAATTTGGGTTTTAGGAAAGAAAAATAATATTCCAAACATTATTGCAAAAGCAAAAACAACTACAAGTGCAACTATTAAAATGAACTTAAATATAGTTTTTAAAAAATCCATAATATCCCCTTTTTTGAATTAATTATAGCATATTAAATTTATAATTACAATATTTTTTAAAAAAATAGTAAATTAAAATTTTAAATTATATAAATTGCTTATAGTGAATAAATTAAATTATGATAAAAGTTTTTAAACTCAACAAAAAATTATTATTGATAATTATTCTAATAATAGGATATATAGTTTTTGCAAATGTGGATTATGCAAAAAATGCAAATGCCGATAGTTATAAAACTCCTGTAATATTAATAGATGCTGGTCATGGGCATCCTGATGGCGGAGCAGTTAGCGATTTTAGTTCAGTTTGTGAAAGTGATTTAAATTTAGAATATGCTTTAACATTAAAACAATTTTTTAATAGTTTAAATTATAAAGTTAAACTAACACGAAGCACCAAACACGCAATAGCAAAAACAAAAACTGAAGACATGGAAAAGCGAAAAAAGATTATAGAGAAAAGCAATTGTGATATTTTTATTTCAATTCACATGAATAGATTTTCTTTAAGTTCTAGTTTAGGGGCACAAGTTTTTTATAAATTAGAAGACGAAAATAGTAAATTACTTGCCGAAAATGTTAAAAATTTATTTGTCAAAAACTTAGAGTTTTCACGAAAACTAGCCCTAAAAGGAGATTTTATGGTTTTAAATTCTGCAAACTGCCCTGCAATTTTAATTGAATGCGGATTTTTAAGCAATAAACTAGATGAAACTCGACTCCGTTCTAAAGAATATCGAGAAAATCTTTGTTATCAAATTTTTTGTGGAACTATAAAATACTTAAATAAAGAAAAATAATATTTAAAACTCATTCTTTAAAAACATAACTTACTAAAAACTAAAAATTGATATATTTTACAATAGTGTTTTCGTCTTGATAAATTGTATTTTCATCTTTTTCTTCACTAATTCCGTTTGAATTATATTTATATTCATAATAATATGATGAATTTAGATTTTCATCTTCTTTTTCTATATCTTCTTCACTTTGAGTAGTAATTTGATTAATCTTTTGAGTTTTTATATTTTCAAAATAACTATTCATATCTTCAAACAACTTTTTTTGCATATTAAAAATATTATCTAATTGTTTTTCAAAATCAAAAATATTGTTTTCTTTTTCTATATCGTTATTTATATCATTTTCACTTTCGCTTGTAGTAAAATTGTTATTATATAAAATTTCATTCTCGCTTTGATTATTTAATTCTTTATTAACTAAGGTATTAAAACCAACATTTTTATTATTATAACTAGTTAAGTTATTGGGATATTTACTATAATTTAATTTAGGAGTTGATACATAAATAATGCACTTATCTTCAAATTCCCCGTCAACACTTTTGCAAGTTATCACTGTTCTACCTTCAGCATTTCCTAATACAATTCCACCATCTACACTGGCAACATTTATGTTATCACTTCGCCATAAAACATTTTGATTATCAGCATTAAACGGATAAACTTGTGCGGTTAAAATAATAGTGTCGCCTACATCAACATAGGCATGAGTTTTGTTTATTATAATATCATTTACTGCAACTTGCGTATTTACCAAATTAGCATTACTATTCTCACAACCAACTAAACAAATACTAAATAAAAAAACAAAAAATAAGCATATAAATTTTTTCATACACTTATTTTTTGTAACTATTAAATTTTTATGTATTAATCTATAACCAAATTTCGTTTTAATTTTTCATAACAACTAAAACATAAACTCTCGTAGGTTTCATCGCCACCAATCATAATTTCATCGCCAGATAAACACAACTTTCCATCAATTAATCTTGCGTTAACATTTGCTTTTTTACCACACTTGCAAACCGATTTTATTTCGGCAATAGAATCCGCTATTTCAATTAATCGTTTACTTCCTTCAAATAATTCGGTTTTAAAATTAGTAAGTAATCCATAGCAAAGCACAGGATATTTACGGGAAACAACTTGCAATTGTTCTATTTGTAAACTAGTGCAAAATTGACATTCATCTACAATAACAACAAAATTTGCTTGTCGTTTTCTATTTTTTTCAACTAAATCTATCAAATTATCATCTTTAGAAAAAGTAATACATTCACTAGTAAGACCAATTCTACTTTTAACAATAGTTTTTCCGTTTTCAATATCTCGAGTATCTAAAACAGGTTTTATTAATAAAACTTTAAACCCCTTTTGCTCATAATTAAATTTTGTCATTAATGCTTGAGCCGTTTTGCTACTCCCCATAGTTCCATATTTAAAATATAACTTTGCCATACCCACCTTCCTTTGTTTAAATAATTATATCACTATTAAAATAAAATGTATCAATTACCATAAAAAATAAAAAAGAAAAATTTAAAACAAACAAACAATCAAACAATCAAATTAAAAAACCTAGCAAAAATATTCGCTAGGTTTTTTATATATTATAAAATTCTAAGAAAATTTTAAGCGGTTACTGTTACGCCATCAACCATTAATGTAACCGATTTATTAAAGTTCGTTGCATTATTTAAATAATTTTTAGTTGCTGATGTATTATATACAATAAATTTACTACTTAATTTTAATGTGCTACCAGTATAATTGTTGCTAAAAGTATAACTAAACATAGAAGATTTTTGACAACTATTACTAACAACAAAATTTGTCAAATCTAATTCTGTTAATTTGTTACAAGCAAAAAACATTGAACTCATATCTGACACTTTAGAAGTATCAAAACTACTTAAATTTAAACTTTCTAGAGAATTACAGCTATTAAACATATAACTCATATTTTTTACCTTACTTGTGTTAAATTTAGATACATTTAAACTTTTTAGACTTCTACACTCATCAAACATATAACTCATATCGGTTACGTTACTTGTATCTAATCCACTTAAATCTAAAGTTTTATTTGCACAAGAAAATGATTTAAACATATAACTCATGTCCGTTACTTTACTTGTATCAAGACCAGTTAAAGTTAATGAGCCAATATTTGTAGTCTTGAACATATAACTCATATTAGTTACATTACCTGTATCAAATCCACTTAAATCTAAACTAGTAAGACTGGTACAACGTTGAAACATTTTTGACATATTTGTAACTTTACTTGTATTAAAATTATTGCCAAAATTAATTGTTTCTAACGACATATTTTTTGTTGTTCCTTGACCATCAGCACCAAACATTAGATCCATACCAGTTACATTGCTCGTGTTAAAACTACTTAAGTCTAAACTTTTTAGTGCAACACAATTTTCAAACATTGCGCTCATATTAGTTACATTACTAGTATTAAATTTGCTTAAATCCAAACTAGTTAGTTGATAGCAACCGCTAAACATAGAACTCATACTAGTCATTTTTGATGTATCAAAGTTAGATAAATCCAAACTAGTTAGTTTCCAGTGACTAAAAGCGAAATAACTAGGTGCTACAATTTTATTATCACTAGCAAAAGCAATTTCTGTATCACTTTTTTTGTAAATTTTTATTAGTCCTTTGCTATCTGCATCTAACTTGGCATCCAAACCAGATGTTAGGTCTGCATTTAAACTATAGCCACTAGGAACATCTTTTGTATAATAAAAACCATTACTTGTTAATTTAGACCAGTTTGTAACTACACTTTTTATATCATTTAGTGTTGGTAAGTTTGCCGTAGGTTCTGGTGTCATATCATCAATTAAAATATGATAAGCACTTTTTGATGTATCTGTTGCGTTGTATTTTTCTAGATTTGTTTTTTGAACTGCATATACCTTTACACTTACTGTTGTTTTTACTCCTCGTCTTGTTTCATCTGTTGGCACTTGTTTTGATATATTAAA
>CAKVHZ010000026.1 GCA_934754445.1 uncultured Clostridia bacterium
TTGATTTATCATTTCACCAATGGTTTTAGAAAAAGAGATTTTTTTGTTATCAACATCAAAACTATATTGATTAGCAATGTTTGGTAATTGAAGATAAATTCCAATGGCATCGGTCGGTATGTCTGTTGTTGGATTTTTTAAAACTATTTCTCTTAATTTTTCCCATTTGCCAATATTATCATTCTTGAAATTCATAAGTTTTGATATGTATTTTGAGCTTTCATTCCTAACAACATTGGCTGCATTCTCGTAAGCTGTAATGTTGTTGTCAACTATACTATTATTGATTTCATTTAAGAATTGTTTAAATTCAGGATTAATTAAAATATTTTTATAAGATTTTTGAACACCACCCAATTCTGTTTTTAACTGTTCATCATAATAAATATGAATATGGGGGGATTTGTTTTTTGTTCTACAGATTCTTCCTATAGCCTGTTGTATAATTTTTGCAGAATGCAATTTTAAATTCAACGAATTTTCTGGTGTTTTAAAGTTCGTCTTTTTTAGTTTGTTATAGAATTCAAATCCATCTTTTATATATCTATAAGCGACATCTTCTTTTACATCTCCACTTTCTTCCAGCATTTTTACTTGATAAATAAACTTGATAAATTGTTCTTCATTTAACAAGTCGTTATTCATATTCACAAATATATTCGTAGGTTTATCTAAATAAATTGAATCAAAGTCTTTTTCTTTATCAGAATACTCTAGGTCATTTATTGCAATATAATCCACGGTTTCAACATAATGTTTAGGTATTTTATATTGGATATTTTGTCCAGCCCCTAATGTTTGGTATGAGGATACAACCATAACTTTCTGACCACTCGTTAGTTTCTTTTCTATTTCAATTTTCTTTTGTTCGTACGTTTCAATATCGCCAAATAATGCACAGATTTCCGCAGATATATTTTGTTTTTGTGTTAACATATCAAATATGTTTTTTGCTTCTATAAAATCAAATGTTTTATCATTGTCCCGTAATAATTTATTAGTTAAAAATAAAAATGATTTTTGATTATTGTCTTCTATAAAATATTTCATACATAAAAATAGTTTTAAATATCTACATTTATCATAGGGTTTTTCAATCTTTGAAAACAATTCCCATATTACTTGTGAAATATCGCTGTCAAATGAATTTATTATTTCTTCGTAATTTAATTCATTTACTAAAATAGATTTGGTTTTTAATTCTATTTTATCATAAAAACACGTCTGTTTTTCAAACTTATCCTTCAAATATATTCTTTCTTCTTTTGTTAAATGTTTAAATAATCTACCTAATCTAACTTCTAAATAGTTAATATCAAAATTACCAGTAACTGTTCGCAAAGTTGAAGATGCTGAAACACCTATAACTTTAGCATTGCTACAAACACTTAAAAGTATTTTTTCAGGAGTGTCATCAATTGCTACATATTGAATTTTTGACTGAGTATCATATACGTCACTATCTAATATAGTGTAATATCTAAAACCTTTTTCATTGCATGAGAAATCCAAGTCGTCCGATAATGGACTGCTTGTTATATTTTTGTTTTTCTTTTTTCTAACTATATTTTTGGTTAAATAACTTAAAAATTTTCCTTCAATACCAAACTCCGATAAAACTGTTTTTACACAAGCATCATATGAAATTATGTTTTTATCTTCTTTTGACTCTAATTTTAATTGTCTATAATTGTTTGCAATAAATCCAACACCAATTTGGAAGAATGTTATAAAATTTTTTAAATCAAATAAGAGATCTTTTAATTCAAACTCTGTGGTAGATGATTTTGATGGTATAATTTTGTTAATTTTATCGGCTTTACAAGTATTTAATAATAAATATGAATTTTGATTAGGCAATACGCTTATAAACCTATGATCTTGAAACATAAAATAAGCATTGTCTTTTACATTACTCTCTAGCTTATGCAAAAACTGTAAGTTATATTTATCTTTTATTTTCTCAGCATTTTCTCTGATTTGGTCAACTATTTCATCAGGGTTAAAAAAATTATAAGATTTATCTTTTTTATTTATATTATATTGACTTGGAGTCATTAATTTTTTAGTAAAATCACATACCGTTAAGCCCGCGTATATAGCATGATATAAATCTAGAAGGGCAATTTTGGTATTTAAAGCATTTTGTATGATGTTATTCAACATATTTTCTTTTGCGGAATCAAATTCATCAATAAATATTAATGAGTTCTTAATTATGTCATCACTTATTATTGTATAAGATGGTCTAACAATCGTTGAATTCATTGATAAAAATTTGTCGACAGTCATAAAAATTACTTTGGCTTTGTCTGTCATAGATGCTGGATACAGAAGATTTATCCAGGAAGCATCTTCATCAATAAATTTTAATCTTTGCTCATAATTCCTTTTGCTTCCATCTATATTAAAAAGAACATAATTTTCCACTATTGACCTAAATTCAGGCTCCCAATCTTCTCTTAAACTATTTTGAGCCTCTGTTTTAAAATCAGCAGACGTCCTAGATTTTATGATTTCTATTAACACTTTTATATGTTTAGTTGCCTTATCATATTTAATTTTATCTGGCATAGAATCATAAACGGTAGAAAAATTATCAATAATTGTATCTAAATTACTTTTGATATATAATATAGATTTTTCAAATTCTTCTAAACGATTTTCTTTTTTAAATCTCTCCATTAACTTGTCGTATGTTAGATTCTTTTTTAATGGTGTAATGAAGAAAACTTTTCTTTTAATTTTGTCAAAATTATTAAAGATAAATTCTATAATATTGTATGTTTTACCGCTCCCTGTTGGCATATCAATCAATAACAGCCCATTATCGTTATCTTCAATACAATACTTAGTTAAAATATTTTGCATTTTATCCATCCTTATTTTTATTATATCATAAAACCCGATGAAAACAATTATTTCGACATTTTTTGTAAACATGATTTTTATATTTTTAATAAAAATATTTATAATCTAAAATCAACAACAACTAAAACGAATGGCAACCATACAAATATAGTCATAAATAATTGCAAGATAAAAATCAACTTAAAATATATTGCATCGACCAAAAAACAAACGCTAAAACTTGCAAATATTAAATGAAAAGATAACATAATTCACAAATAATAATTGTATATTTAGTTAAAAATTATATATTGCAGATAAAGTTTTAATCAATTGCTTAGTGTTAATACAATTTTTTAATTATATGCTCAGCATATTGAGCATATTTAATAAAAATATGTTCAAAATGCTTGATTTATTGATATTGGATTCCGCTATGCGTAACGATGTTCTTATGAAAGATGATATAACTAATGATCCTGAAGAATTAGGAATTATTGCTGAAACCGCAGTCTATAAACATATAAAAGCTTTTTATTATAATGATAGTACTATCGGTTATTCCAGAGGAGATAAAAAGGATAAAGAAATTGATATTGTTGTAAAATCTTTTAAATTTCTTAATCAAAGTGAACTAATCATTAATTTTTTCTATAAACTTTGCTACATTTTTTAATACAATAAACTTGTTGTTTCTAATCTTTAATTTACAGTTACTTTAAACTCTACTGTAATTGTGCCACCAACATCTAAATCATTTAGAGTAAAACCAACTGATGGGTCTAGGTCTTGTTTTGCTTCGCCGTCAATAACTACACTACCATTAACAAAACTTGTTCCTTGTGGAATTTTGTCTTCAAAGTTTATATTCGTGTTTTTTAGTGCCCCCGAATTAGTAATTTTTATAGTATAGGTTAATTCATCACCAGATTTAACTGCAATTTTATTCGCCGTTTTTGTTAAAACTATTCCATTGTTCAAAATGTATATTGTTAAAATGTTTGAATCTAAATTAAAAGTTTGACCATCTAAATTTATTGTTACCGTTGATTTGTTCGTTATTGTGTCTTCATCTATATATTCACTTATTTTAATATCATAACTAATATCTGCTTCTGTCCCCACGCCTATAGTTACTGGTAAAGTAAAGCCATCAACTGGGTTAAAATTGGGATAACTTTGTGTGCCCACAGTAACAGAACCATCAACAAAAGATGTAAAATTCCCTAGTGTGTCTTTAATTGAAAAATTCTCTAAATTCGTATTTGTATTATTTGTTATAGTTGTTGTAACTTTAACCACAGAGTTTGGTATTGCCCAATTCTTTTCTGAAGTTTTTAAAATTAAAATATCAGTGCTTAAATTGTTAACTGTAACCAAATTGCTTTTTGTGGTTAATTCCACACTCTCCCCACTTTCATTTAAAATATTTGATTTTAATTGTGCTATGTTTAAAATTGCCATAAGATTTTTCTCCTTGTGTATAAATTTTTATTTATAATAAAACTCATTTTTGTTTGACATAAATTAAATTTTTTATTTATAATATAATCATAGGAGATATATTATGAAAAAAAGTAAAGTAAAAATTATTTCAGATGCCATTTGCGGAATTTTAATGTTACTTAGCATTCTAACTTATATTGTTTTGGGTATCACTATTGCATGGTGGCATCCAGGTTGGTGCATTATTGTAGGAACTGCCTTTGTTTGCGGTATAATCTCTATTGCTACAAACACTAAAGAAGACCTAGATGAATTAAAAGAAGAAAAACCAAAAGAATAATATATTATTGGCACTTTAAAGTGCCTTTTTTAATATAATTTAAAAATTACTACTGTTACCATAGGAACGGCAAAATATGAATTAGAAATAGTTTTAGTAACATCCGCTCCATTTAGATAAATACTTTTTCGTTGTGTGTTTACAAGTTCATAAACATTATTGATATCATCAACAACAAAAAGTCCTTGACCTATCATATTTGTTGCTAGTTCTTCTTTACTCCAAGAATTAGTTGACGCTAAAATCTTTTCGCTATTAACTTCTCTAAAACTAACAGAAACAAAATCAGTGCTTGCATTAAAATCGACATCTGTTTTTTTTGTATATGCATTTATGGTAAAAGTTACTTTATATACTCCCGTTTTGGTAAATTTAATAGTATTATCATCAGTATTTAAAGCAACAACTCCGCCTTGATCTAACTCTAATCTCATCAGCGGAAGTCTTTCTCCGCTGGTTATTTCCTTTCCATTAACAGGGAAATTTTGTGGGTCGTCATTATATGATAAAATCATTCCGCCTTTAATCTCATCTGGTCCTGTCGCTCCTTGTGGCCCCCTTTCGCCATTTTCACCTTTTTCCCCTTGGATACCCTGTTCTCCTTTTTCCCCCTGTATGCCTTGGATACCTTGCTCTCCTTTTTCCCCTTTAATTCCTGGCTCGCCCCTATCTCCTTTTACACCTGTATCGCCTTTGGGTCCAGTTGCACCAGTGTAACCACAAGGAATTGAAAAGTCTAAATAGTGCTTTCCGTCATTATATCTATCTTTAACATTTGCTCCACTACTAAAATCTACTGTAGTAACACGCCCAACTACCAATTTTTCGGTTTCACCGACAGGGCCTGTCGCTCCCGTTGGCCCAGTTGGACCAGTTGGCCCAGTAATTCTCACAACATTTTTGGGGGGCTTTGCTCCAGTTACTCCTATTATTACAAAACATTTATCCTTACATCTTTTTCTATAACAAGAATTATTACAAAGGATATAACATTTATTTCTATTTACTAATTTAATCATAAAAATCTCCCAACATCTTTATAGAAACATTATATAATTCAAAAAAAATTATTGTTAAACTTTAATTAATATTGAATTTAATTAAAATTTTAAGTATAATAACAATAAAATATTTGGGGGAAATATGAAAAAAAACATTATAAACATAAACTCAAAAGTTAAAAAAATAATAACTATAAGTTTAGTTATACTTTTATTTTGTTTTAGTATGGTTTTGGGGCTTTGTTTATTCTTTAAAAGTGATGATATAAAAGTTTATGCGGTAGAAAACAAAGTTTCATCAAAGACAAAACAGCAAATAGAAATTTTAGAAGAATATCCTAGAACATTGCAAACAACTGTTTCTAACGAAGGTTTAAACGAAAGATATCCTGTTTATGGCACAAGTTTATCAAATATAACCGATGAAGAAAAAGATGCTCTTATTAAAGAAAGTAGTTTGCTTATTGCTTCTAGTTCTACATACACCGAAATGGACGAAAGCGGAAATTTATATCTAAACGGCGAAAGCACGGGTAAAAAATTGTATAAACACACCGCTAGCGATGGCATGTATTATGGTAATGTTTTAAATAATGAAAAATCAGTAACCGAAAAAATAACTTTAGAGCCTTTAGAACAACGAAACTATATTACTGGTTTATATGCCCCTGCTGGCGAAGTTATTAAAATTGAAATAATCAAGGAAGATTTAGAAAAAACTGGCGGTTTAAAGATTATTTTAGGTCAAACAAGTCATAGAAATGTTCAAAACAATATTTGGAAAGCACGAAATGATTTTTCTCGTATGCCACAAATAGCAAACATAATGGATATAACAAAAGAAACAAGTTATGTGGGAACATTTTTAGGTGGACCAATATATATTTACTCACAAAGACAAAATGTAGAGTTTAGCGTAACGATTAAAGGTGCCGTTCGTTATCCTTATTACATACACGGTTATACAAGCAAAGAAGAATTTGAAAATATGAAAACACTTTCTGCCCCTTATTTTGATTTTGAAATTTGGGATACTGGCGTAAGACACTCTGGTAGCAAAAATTATGCCAATTTTGATTATGATAATTTAGTAAAAGTTGCTAATTTGTGGGAAAAAATTTGTCAAACATCAAGACAGGTTCCTAATATTTCTAATAAATATATCGGGGTTTGTTTTGTTTACGATTGCTTTGTTGCTGCTGGAGCAGCATGTGCATTTACTGGGGGAAACACTTGGGTTAATGCACCATGTAATTGGATGTCCGGTTCATTAGATTATGAAAGTATGATTAGTGATGGGTTTTGGGGACAAATTCATGAATTTAATCACCACTATCAAAATTATGGAATAGCACCAATACTTGAAGTAACAAATAATGCAACAAGTTTGCTTTCTTATGTTTCTTACACTAATATTTCATCAAAACGAAGTGAAAACGATTCTACTCTTGGTGGTGGCTGGAATAGATACACCGACCCTACTCGTAGCCTTAGAGAAACAATTAATAATGGTAATATTGGTCAAACAACACTTAATATTTATGCCGATATTATTCATTCTTTTGGAGTTGAAACTTTTGTAAAAGCAACAAATATAAACCCCGGTAAAAGCACGGTAGACACTTGGTATCAATCTTTATGTGAAGCCACTGGTTATAACTTTACCTATTATTTTGAAACCTTACTTGGTCATAGTGTTTCTAGCGAAATGAAAAGTAATTATGAAAACTTACCTACTTTTGTGCCTGTTGCCTTACTATATCAAACTGGTAGGAATTACTACAAAAATGGTAAAGAATATTATTCTAGCACAGTTAGACCATATCAAATAAATTATGGTGAAGAACTTATTTTAGATTTTGTAAACTATTTAATTAAACCTAATGATTTTGATTTTAAAATTGAAAAAATAACTAGCCCCAAAAACGGAACAATTAAAAAAATTAGTAGCAAAAAATATAAATATATTCCATCTAAAGAAGAATTAAGTGGCGAATTTAAAGTGACAATTTCGTTAATAAACAGCAAAATTAAAACACAAAAAATTACATTTACTATAAATATAAAACAAAGTGTGCCTAATTTAACTAAAACTAAATATATTTATAGTGGAAAAGTTTATAATTCTATTGATGATGCTTACTCAAATAATTTTGTAGATTTTAGTGATAAAACCACAAAAAATGAAAACTCTACCTTTTTAAATGGCATTTCTAAAAATCAAATCGGCTTAGTAGAAGGCAAAATTTATATTCCTAGCACAAATACTTACACTTTTTGTTTGCGAGCAGGTAGAGGCGAACATGCCCTTTATCTTGGAACAAGCAAAGAAGATTACACAAAAAAAATCACATTCAGTGGAGATAAAGGCGGATTTGACTTTGACGAAAGTCATACCATTAGTTTAAATTTAACTAAAGGTGACTTTTTATACTTCAAACAAATTACCATTTCAAATGGTCACCCCGATGCATTCACTGAACTTGGCTGGAGTTACAATAATAGCAGAATGGCGACAATTCCTGGCTCTTATTTATATAATATAGATAGCAATTATGTTCCTTATAGTTTTACTTCAAAAGAAATTTTTAAACGAAATTACAACTATACAAATTATTTTTTATATTCAAGCGATATTTCAAAACAAAGTTTAATTTCTTCTAATCAACCAGCATGGGATGACACAACAAATGCCGAAAATATAGTCGATGGAAATTTAGACACCTTTTATCACACAAGTAGAAATAATTTTGTATCGACCGACAACCCTTGTATTTTAACTTTTGATTTAGGCGAAAACAAAACATATAATCAAATAAAAATTACTGGTAGAAAAAGCGGTCAAATAAATATGCCATCTACTTTTGATTTATACACTGGTTTAAGTTTAGACACTTTAGTCCTTACTCAAAAATTCGTAGATATAGATTTTAGCGGTCGAACTTTATATGCAAATTTTAATGCAACTAATTTTAGATATTACAAACTTATAATTTATGATACAAATTCAAAATTAAACGGTAATTATAATAAATATGTTTGTATTTCTCAAATAGATTTTAATTTAACTTATTCGGGAACTGAATATTCTTGCGATGAAATGAGTTATTCTAACTTAAAAACTATAAATTCTAAACTTTGCACTTTTGGGCATTTGAATTTAGAGAATAAAAAAATAAGTTACACATTTACTGGAACAAATTTTATGCTTTATACAAATCAACAAATAGACGCAAAAGTTAAAATAGAAATTGATGGAAAAAGCACGACAATTAATTTAACTAAAGCAAATGGTAAAACATTAGCATTTACATCAAACTATTTAAAAAATAATAAACATCGTGTTAATATTTATATTCTTTCTGGAACAATTTATGTGGATAGTATATTTATTGCAAAATAATTTTAATTTACTATTGATTTTTATAAAAAGATTGTGTATTATAATAAAAAGGAGATTAAAATATGAGTTATTTTGATAAACATTATGTAACTGAATTTTATAAGGAAAGAAAAACTGTTAAACTGGAAGATTTAAAACCTTTTGATATTATTTTAGAAGAAAATGTTTGCGACTATGACATTACAGCAAATTTAGTATATTTAGACCACGAATTAAAACAAGAAGGTAACCATAGAGTTTTAACACTAACGGTTATTATGCCAAGTGGAGATATAAGCAATTTAATAAGTTTTGTTTATGAAGGCGAAGAAATTACATTTGATGTAATTGGTAGAGCAAAAGCAAAAACGCAACTTAACGAATTAACAAATAATAATTAATAATAAAAAACAATAAAAAAACACAAAATAATTGTGTTTTTTTATTAGATTTTAATCTTAATTTTGTTTTTAATTTTAAATTAAATAAAAAAAGCAAGAAAATTCTTGCTAATTAGTTATTCTATAAGCCGAGTTCTGTATTAAACAAACATCTATCTAGACTTAATGTTACCATTAAGTTCAAGCGGCGTATAAACTATGGAGCGAACAACCCACAAAAGTTCTTGCCTTGCATCAGGTGGGGTTTACACAAAGGTTAAATCACTTTAACCCTAGTAGGCTCTTACCCTACTTTTTCACCCTTACCACAAAAGTGGCGGTTATTTTCTGTTGCACTTTCCTTAAGGTCACCCTCACTGGGATTTCTCCAGCACCCTGTTCTGTGATGCTCGGACTTTCCTCGTGATAAATCACGCGTTTGTCTGGATAACTAACGAGATAATTATAACACACTAAAAATAATTTGTCTATACTTTTTTTATAGAAAAATTTACCATAATAAATAATATTTTTATAAATTTTAAATTAAAAAACGAGCAAAAATGCCCGTTTATTTAATCTTTTTTATATTGTTGTTTATTCTATGCTTGATTTTTTTAATCTATCAAGTTCAACCGTTGTAATAGGTTCTGTTTCAATAATACTAATTTTAGAAATAGAAATTTCATAAGCGGTTTTATTAACAATTTCATCATCGCTTAATTTTTTTTGATAATCTCTACTTTGTATTCTCCCTTCTATATTTAATTTAGTCCCAACAGGCAAATCTTTAACAAACCTTGCGTTTCTTCCCCATGCAATACATGGGATATAATCGCTTTTGTTATAAGACCTATTAACTGCAAGTAAAATATCGGTTATTTCTCTTTTAAAAGGTGTAGTTCTAAAAACTGGCTCTTTACACAAAAATCCTTTTAAATTAATTGTGTTTGGATTTTTTGTTGTATCAACTTCATTTAATTCTCTAACAAAAACCGTCAACATTAATTTGCTTTTTCCGTCAATAAGTTTGTTATAACTTCTAAATTGACCACTTAAACTAATAACCATACTAGATTTAAGTTCTTCTTTTTTAAATAATTTTTCCGAAATAGTAATAGGAATAATATCACTACTATCACTAAGTCGAGGAACTTCTAAATTAAATTCATAAAATTTTTCGTCAATAACTGTGTGAGAATAAACTGGGTCACTTACCACTTTCCCCCACAAAAATACATCGTTGTTTTTTAAAAGTTCGTAATTCATTTTCTACCTCCATTGTATATCTATTTTTTTATTTGTGTTCCCATATGATTTATCGTGAAATTATCTTTATATATAATGTCTCCGATGCATTTAATAGTGTAACCACGCTTTTGCAACCTATCTAAAACCATAGGTAGGGCTTCTAAAATATGGTCTGAGTTATTATGACACAAAATTATTGAACCATTAAACACTTTATTTAAAATTCTAGTTGTAATGTCTACCGCACTTATTCCTTTCCAATCTAAACTGTCAACATCCCACTGAATTGTTGTTAAATTTAAACTTTCGCAAGTTTCTATTAATGTGTTGTTATAACTACCATAAGGTGGTCTAAATAGTTCTACTTTTTTGCTTGTTGTTTCTTCAATTATTTTTACACTAGTCTCGAGTTCTAGTTTTATTTGATTTGCATCTAGTTTTGCCATGTCGGGATGAGTGTTTGAGTGAGTTCCTATTTCAAAACCGTTTTCCGCAATTTTTTTAGTAATCTCAGGGTAATTTTCTACCCAAAATCCAACCAAGAAGAAGGTCGCGTTAGCGTTATATTCCTTTAAAATTTCCATTATCTTCTCAGTTTTATCAGCACCCCACGCCGCATCAAAACTAATTGCAACCACTTTTTCATCGGTTTTTACATTGTATATTGGTATTTTCCTTAAACTACCACCAAAATAAACCGAAGCGGCTACTTGCCCATTAAAAGAAACTGAAAGCAAGATTGTAGATATTATTACTATTAAAGCAATAACAAGAGATTTCATTTTTACTACGATAAAATGCATATTTCCCACCTTTATTTTATAACAATTAATCTATTTTTTTATAATAGAAAATTTGTTTAATTTGTCTTATTTTGTAAAAACAGTTTTTTACAATTTCATAACCTATTATATTAATGCAAATTTTTATTTATTACAAAATAAAAGTTCAAAATGTAACTCATTTTTAAAATACAAAAGTAAAATAAAAAAATGTTGAAAAATTATTTGTTTCAATAATTATCCAACGCTTTTTATTTTATTAATTTAACTCGCTACAATCTCCGTGAATATGTATTGTCCCATTGGGATGCTCTGTTATATGTCCCACCTCTACACCATTTATTTTGATTTGTTTAACATAATCTACACCTTTGCCATCTGTTCTATCATATACAACTTCATTAATCTCAACCGTCTCACCCTTGGCATTAATATATGTGACTGTTGTCATAAAATGGCTATCCATCTTCTTTTAACCTATCTTCACTAACTTTATATACTGTTATTGCAAGGGCGGTAGACACATTCATAGAAGAATTGTTCCCGAACATGTCAATATGAATTTTATTATCAATTAACTTTAATGCCTGCTCGGATACTCCAAAATTTTCGTTTCCTAAAATTAATGCCACTCCAAAATATTTAGAAAAATCTACATTTCTTAAGGGTTCACTATCTGAGCAAATTTCAACGCAAAATGGTGTAAAATTCATATCTTTTATTTTTTCTAAGGCTATTTCAATAGTTGAAACAATTTCGTATGGAACATATTTTTCAGTATTTCGAGATGTTTTTTTGATTTTATTTATATTAATTTCATTATTTGAAACAATATATATCTTTTTTATATTAAAAGCATCCGCTAAGCGAAAAGCTGAACCTATGTTCTCCATATGTTCAAAATTTTCTAATACAAAAACTATATTATTGTTATGTTTTATCTGCTTTTCTTTAAATTCATGATGAGATAATTGATAAGACACC
>CAKVHZ010000027.1 GCA_934754445.1 uncultured Clostridia bacterium
GCCTCGATAGCTCAGTCGGTAGAGCAGAGGACTGAAAATCCTCGTGTCGGTGGTTCGATTCCGCCTCGAGGCACCATATTGGTGAAAGTTTAAAGAAGTAGTTTTAACTACTTTTTTTGTTGTTAAAATTAGTTATGTTTATATAACTTTAATATTATAAATTTAAAAAATTTATTTATATAGTATATTTTAAATTACACAATTTATATTCGGTTTAAAAAATCTAATAGAAACTAAATATGAATATCTTTACTTGACAATTATCACAAATTTAATATATGATTAAAGTATGAATACAAAGAAAAACAACTTTTATTTTAGTTTAAGTGCTCATTTTAAAAAAGATTATGACGTTTCTAAACTTGAAAAATTATTAGGCGTTAAAGCAACTAAATTAACTTATTTAAAAGATTCTGTTAGTCCTGTTCCTAGTGCAAAGTTTTTATTTAAAACAAAAACTTTTGAAGATATTTACACTGATAAATTATTTGAAGAATTTGTTGAAACTATTTATAAAAAAGCACCAAATATTAAAGATGAAATAGCTTCAAACAATGGAGACTTATCATTTTGTATAGTTTTTACTGATTTTAAAAGTAAACCATGTTTATATATGTCTAATAAAACATTAACTCTTTTAAGTAATATGGGTGCAGATTACGATGTTGATATAATTTAATAAATTTTTGAAAAGCATTTACATTTTGTAAGTGCTTTTTTTGTAAATGGTTTTTCTAAATTTAGACAAAATAGGGGTTTATCTCTTATTTTTTTTATTGAAAAAAGTTTTAAAATATTTGCATAGGAGCGTTTATGGAAATTAAAACAAGAGTTTTTAAAAATGCATTATATGTTATTTTAAATGGCGAATTAGATGAACATTCGGCAGGATATGTTAGAGAAACACTAGACAAAATTTTAGATAAAGAAATTTATAACCAAGTAATAATAGATTTAAGCGAATTAGAATTTATGGATTCTACTGGAATAGGGGTTATGATAGGTAGATATAAAAGGTTAAAAGCCGATGAAAAACCTATGTATTTAACTAATCCTAACAAACACATAGATAAAATTTTTGAAATGACTGGGCTTTACAAAATAATGCCTAAATTAATGTAAGGAGTGATTATGAAAATTTTAAATGAAATGACTTTAACCATTAAAGCAATAAGTGAAAATGAAGGTTTTGCACGAAGTAGTGTAAGTGCTTTTTGTGTAGGTGCAAATTTAAGTTTAGATGAATTAACTGAAATTAAAACAGCCGTTAGTGAAGCAGTTACTAATTCGGTTGTTCATGCTTATCCAAATTCTATAGGCGATATTAAAATAAATGTAAAACGAACTGAAAACAAAATATACATATCAATTACCGATTATGGTATTGGTATAGAAAATATTGAAAGAGCTAGAGAACCATTTTTCACTACAAAAAGTGATGAAGAACGCTCTGGTATGGGGTTTACAGTTATGGAAAGTTTTATGGATAAAATTGATGTTAAACAAAATAAAAATGGTGGTATAACAGTTTATTTAGAAAAGAATATAAACAATTCAAAACTTAATGCTTTAGGGGTTTAATGTTAGACCAAACTATCACGCTTGATTTAATTAAAAAAGCACAAAGTGGAGATAAAAACGCAAAAGAAGAATTAATAAATAATAATTCACCATTAATAAAAAGCATCATTAAATTTTACAAAAACAAAGGAATTGAGTATGATGATTTATATCAATTAGGTAGTTTAGGATTTGTTAAAGCAATTAACAATTTTAAACCCGAGTTTAATGTTAAATTTTCTACTTATGCTGTGCCAATGATAGCAGGAGAAATTAAACGATTTTTAAGAGATGATGGTAATATAAAAGTTTCTAGAGCATTAAAAACTTTATATATTCAAATTAACCGATTTATTAATAAATATAAACTAGAAAACAACGAAAGTCCTAGCATTAGTTTAATTGCTAAAGAATTTACTATTGAAGAAAGTGAAGTAATGTTCGCCTTAGATAGTTCAAGGGCAGTTATTAGTTTAAATGAACAAGTTGATGACGGAAATAGCAAAAGTAGGGCTTTAGTAGATACTATTGCCGATGATGAATCTAGCGAAAAAATGCTTGATAAAATTGTGTTAAAGGGCATTATCAAAAACTTGTGCGATAGAGATAAAAAAATAATTTATATGCGATATTATTTAGATAAAACTCAAAGCGAAGTTGCTAAAAAATTAAATGTAAGTCAAGTGCAAGTTAGTAGATTAGAACTCAAAATTTTAGAAAAAATTAAACAACGATATAGAAATTAAAAAGTGCCTATAAAGGCACTTTTTACATAACTTCTTCTATTAATTCATTATTTAAAATCTCTTGATTTTCTTTTGCTTTTTCTTCTATCTCGTTATTATTTTTTATTAATATATCTTTTTCTAAAGTGGTAAATTCTTTTTGATTTTCTAATTCTTCTGGTTTTGTTTCTTCGTTATTTTCTATTCTTTTCTCATCGCCATTAAAAATGATTATATCATCTTTTATTTCATTATCATTGTTATCTTTAATATTATTTGTTTCGTTTTCAGGCATATTTTTAGGTGTTGGCATAATCTCAACAAATCTTTCATCTTTTAAATTATTGTTAGGAGAAATATACTCATTTTGATTAAACTCTTTGTCTAAATTTTCATTGTTATTGTTATTATCTAAGTCAACATTATTATTTTGAGTATTGTTTTCGTTTAAATTGTTATTTTTGTTTTCGTTATTGTTTAAATCATTATTTAGATTTTTTCTATTTAAAAAATCTTGATAATCTTTATTGTTTTCTAAAATTTTTTCTAAGTTGTTTAAACTATTTTCTAAATCTTTATTTTCTTTTTCTAGTATAGTTTTATTTTCATCACTGACAGTATTTGTGTTGTTATTATAAGTGTTTGAAGGGTAGTAAGTGTCTATATTTCTAACGCCACCTGCATAAGTGTTTACATTATTAGGTGTTTGGTTATATGGATACATTACATTATAATAACCATTATTGTATCCATATCCATTATAAAAATTGTTTGAGTTATATCCATTGTTTATAGGATTTACTGGATATGGGGCAGGCAAAGGAGATACTGGGTTATTTTGTGTGTTTTGATTAGTATTGGTAATGTTGGGTTTTGTAGTATTGTTATTAGCATTGTTATCAGTAGTGCTTTGATTATTTGTAGTATTGTTAGTATTAGTATTAGTATTAGTATTGTCGTTTCCATTCAAATTAGGTGTTACTACATAACAAGATTTTAATAAGTTGTTACAATTATTAACGCATTCTAAGGCTTCGTTATAGTGGCTGTAACGATTTTCTAAACAACCTAATAAATTTAAATAGTTTGTTGCTAATGTATCACTATTACTACCAAAATAAGTTTTTAAGGCTCTTAAAGTTTGTAAATAGTTATTACAATCTCCACGACAATCTCTTATTTTATTGCATATATTATTTATTTGGTCACAATATGTGTTACATTGTTTTAATTGGTCTTCATTTAGTTTAATTTCGCCATTTTGTAATTTTTCACATAAAATTTTACATTCTTCACAACTTGCTTTTAAACTACTCGCACAACTATTACATTGATTATTCATGTAATTACAGTCATTACAAGCATTGTATAAACTATCTATTTTGGTTTTAAAAATGTCTAAATAGTTACTACTAGTATTTGTGTCATTGGTAGTATATTTTGCCTTATAACCGCTACTTTGACTGTTATATTGAGTATTATTGCTCATAAATCTAGGTTGCAATGGCTGTCTGTTTATATCTTTAACATTTGCAATAGAATTACGCTTAAAAATTTGTTTAATTTTGCTTATTTTACTAACTTTGTTAGTAGTATATCCATTATTATTTTGTTGATTAATTTGATTAAAATTGTTGTTAAATTCATTTATAGTAACATCACTTTCTGTTACTTCAACTAAATTATTGATAGCAATTAATAAATTGCTCGTATTTCTACTTAATCTTTTTGCTAAATAGGCTTCGTTATTGGTATTAGAACAGCCAACTAAAGCAAAAATCATTACACAAACAAAAATTATACTTAAAAATTTTTTCATGTTTTTCCTCCAATTTTTATTTATTTTGTGTTAAATTTTCTTTTTTATTTATGATTAAAAAAAATTTTTATGCCAAATATTAACTAAAAGGAAATTTTATGAATATTGAAGAAAGAAACAAAAAATATAATGAATATGTTAGCAAAAAATCGCCACAGTCTAAAAAATGGCCATCACTTTTTAATTCTTTTTGGGTTGGTGGGGTAATTTGCTGTATTGGTCAAGCATTTTATGATTTAATGGCTTATTTTAATCCAACTTTAACTGATATGCAACTAACAACCTATATGCTAGTAATATTAATATTTTTAGCAACATTTTTAACGGCTATTGGAGTTTATGATAGAATTGGGGCATTTGCTGGAGCAGGTTCTATTATTCCTATAACTGGCTTTGCTAACTCTATTGCAAGCCCTGCCTTAGAATATAAGCGAGAAGGTTTAGTTTTAGGATTATGCGTAAAAATGTTTACTGTTGCAGGCCCTGTTATAGTTTTTGGAACAGTGGGGTCTATAATTGTAGGATTAATTTACTTTTTTATTTAGGAGTATTATGAAAAAAGAAGAAATTAGACAAACAATATTTTTTAAAAACAAGCCTAGGATAATTTCAAATTATGCTATTGTAGGCGAAAAAGAAGGGAATGGCCCTTTTAAAGAATACTTTGACCATGTTTTAAAAGATGATTTATTTGGCGAAAAAAGTTATGAAAAAGCTGAAAAAAAGATGTTAGAAACTGCGATTTATGGGGCAATTGATAAGATAAAATTAAAACCTAAAGATATAAACTGTTTTGTTGGTGGCGACCTTTTAAATCAAATAATTTCATCAAGTTTTACTGCTCGTGATATAGGTATTCCTTTTTTAGGAGTTTATGGTGCTTGTTCTAATATGGCAGAAAGTTTGCTAGTTGGTTCTATGCTTGTTGATGGTGGATACTTAAATACAGTTGCTTGTGCTACTGTTAGTCATTTTAGTTCAGCAGAAAAGCAATATCGTTATCCACTAGAACTAGGAAATCAAAGACCGCCAGTTAGTCAATGGACAGTTACTGGAAGTGGTTGTAGTATTTTAAGCAATAAAGGTAGTAATATTTGTGTAACAAGCGGAACGATAGGAGTTGTTACCGATTATGGCATAACTGACGCTAATAATATGGGGGCAGCAATGGCACCTGCAGGCATGAACACCCTAATTGCTCATTTTAAAGATACTAACACAACTCCAGATGATTACGACCTTATTGTTACCGGCGATTTAGGTAAATTAGGTAGTGATATATTATGTGATTTAATGAAAAAAGAAGGTTACATTTTAGGGGAAAATTACCACGATTGTGGTCAAATGATATTTTCTAAAAATCAACGAGTTTATCAAGGTGGAAGCGGAGCAGGTTGTAGTGCAAGTGTTTTAAACGGATATATTATACCTAAAATGCAAAAAAATGAATTAAAAAAGGTTTTATTTTGTGCAACTGGTGCTTTACTTAGTCCAACATCAACTCAGCAAGGAGAAAGCATACCTTGTATATGCCATGCCGTTAGTTTAGAATTGGAGGAAAAGAAAAAATGTGGTTAACTTATTTACAAGTTTTTTTAGTTGGCGGAATTATTTGTTTTTTAGCACAAATTTTAATATTAAAAACAAAAATGACATCAGCTAGAATTTTAGTATTATTTTTATTAATCGGCATAGGTTTAGAAGCATTAGACTTATACGACCCTTTGGTTGAATTTGGAAAAGCAGGAGCAACTGTTCCTATTATGGGTTTTGGTAGAACGCTAGCAAAAGGAGTAATAAGTCAAGTTACTTCTTCTGGAATATTAGGTATTTTTTCTGGTGGGTTAGCGTCTACTGCAACTGGCATTGGGGCATCAGTATTCTTTAGTTTTATTTTTGCTTTAATTTTCTCTAGCCACACAAAAAAATCGTAAAATTTTAGTATTTTAGATTTGCATAGTATAAATTTTTGGTTTGCATAGTATGATTTTCTTACTATGCAACCATTTTTTTATAAATAATTCTTGCCTTTAATAGATTAATGTGTTAAAATTATATAAAATTATATATGAAGGAACTTATGACAAATCCAAAAGTATCTATTATAGTCCCAGCCTATAATACAGAAAAATACATAAATAAGTGTTTAACAAGTTTAATTAATCAAACTTATAAAAATATAGAAATAATTGTTGTTAATGATGGTTCAACCGACAATACAAAAGAAATTGTAGAAAATTTTACACATAGCGATGATAGAATAAAGTTATTTAATATAGAAAATGGCGGTTTATCTAATGCGAGAAATTTCGGTTTAAAGAATTCCAGTAGTGAATATATAATTTTCATTGATAGTGATGATTACATTAGTCCAAAATTTGTAGAACTTATGTTAAACTATGCTTTAGAAAATAATTTAGACTTAGTTTGTTGTGATTTTCAACGAATGCCCGAAGACAAAACTCAAAAAAAATATTCATGCAAGAATGTTAAAATAAAAAAATATAATAAATTTGATTATTTAAAAGAAGTTTTTACTTGCAATAAATTAACTTTAGGCTTAGCAACTACTAAATTATATAAAAAAGAACTAATGGGAGAATTTGATACAAAATTATTTCATGGTGAAGACATTATTTATAATTACTATTATATTCAAAATATAAACAATGCTGGCTTTTTACCATTAAAACTTTATACTTATGTAACAAGAAAAAGTAGTATGGTAAATAGTAATTTTTCTAAGCGTCGTTTTAACTTAATGTATAAACTTATTGAAATTGCTAACGATTTGCATCAAAGTAAACCTGAACTTGAAAAATATATTAGAACTTGGTTATATTTTTCTTGCTTAGAAAGTTTTTATTTTATGCTTAGAGATAAAGTGATAGATAAGGAAAGTTATAACTTTTTATATAATAATTTAAAAGAAAATAAAAAGTTTTTAAAAGCAAATAAAAAAGTAAAATTTTTAAGAAGACTATTTGCTCCGTTAGGTGTTAGTTTAATAAATTTATTTATTAAAAAAGAAAATAAAAGGTAGGGATTATTATGATTATAAGAAGTAGAGCGCCATTAAGATTAGGTTTAGCAGGGGGCGGAACAGATTTAGCAAGTTATTACAAAAATTTTGGCGGTGCGGTTTTTAATGCCTGCATTGGTATGTATGCATATTGTTCTATTATTCCAACTGATGATGGAATGATTGAATTTATTGCTTATGATAACCAAAATAATGAAAGATTAAAGAGCGAACCTAAACTTGAAATTCATGAAAATGTTTTAATTTTACATAAAGGCGTTTATAATAGAATAGTTAAAGATTACAATAATGGTCAACCTTTATCTTTTATTATGAGCACAAGTAATGATGCCCCTATTGGAAGTGGGCTTGGCACATCATCAACAATGCTAGTTGCCATTTTAGAAGCTTTTGATAAATGGCTTGGTCTTGGTTTAAGTAATTACGAAAAAGCATGGCTTGCTTATGACATTGAAAGAAACGATTTAGGTTTAAAAGGGGGAAAGCAAGACCAATATGCAGCAGTTTTTGGTGGCTTTAACTTAATGGAATTTAAGCAAGATGATAGTGTTGTAGTAAACTCTTTAAGAGTTGAAAGACAACACATTAACGAACTTGAATGTTCAATAAATTTATATTATTGTGGTGTAAGTCGAAGTTCTAGTGATATAATAAGTCAACAAATTAAAAATACTGAAAATAAAAATGAAAAAACTTTAGAAGCAATGCATTTTTTAAAAGAAAGTGCTTATAAAATTAAAGACTATGTTTTAACTGGAAAATTTACTAATTTTGCTAATTTATTAAAACAAACATGGGAACAGAAAAAAAGGACCTCTTCTGTAATAACTAATCCTCAAATAGAAAAAGTTATTGACTTTGTTATGAATAATGGGGCCGAAGCAGTAAAAACATCTGGTGCTGGTGGTGGTGGATTTCTATTAGTATATTCTAACCCAATAAACAGACAAAAATTATTAGATTCTATGAAATCTTTACCAGGAAAGGTTTATCCAGTTAAATTTAGTAAAACCGGCGTAGAAAGTTGGATAATTAATTAGGAGATAATTATGAAAGATAGGTCAAAATTAATAATAGATGATTTTTTTAATAATCATGCAGATTTGATTTTTTTAAAAAACAATATTTTAGATTGTGTTAATTTAATTATAAAAATGTATAAATCAGGCAACAAAATTTTGGTTTGTGGTAATGGCGGAAGTTGTGCTGATAGTGAGCATATTTCTGGCGAGTTATTAAAATCTTTTAAACTTAAAAGAAGTTTAAATAATAAACTTGCAAACAAATTAGAAAAAGATTATAAAGAAGAAGGTAGTTATATATCAAAAAATCTTCAAGAAGGAGTAAAATGTATTCCTTTAACTTCTTTTACTGCATTTAATACGGCTTTTAGTAATGATTGTGATGAAAAAATGACTTTTGCTCAACTCGTTAATGTTTTGGGTGATAGTGGTGATGTTTTAATTTCTATTTCTACTAGTGGTAATTCTAAAAATGTTCTATATGCTTCTAAAATTGCAAAAGTTAAAAACATAAAAATTGTTGCATTAACAGGAGAAACTGGTGGTAAATTAAAAGATATTTGTGATATTTTAATTAATGTTCCAAGTAAAGAAGTATATAAAATTCAAGAATATCATTTGCCAATTTATCATTTAATTTGCTTACTTGTTGAAAGTGAAATTTTTAATGATTAATTGTTTTTAGTTATAAATACATAACAAAAAAAATGAGCATACTGCTCATTTTTTAGTTTTTTTTAAAATTATATTTACAGCTTGTAATAAATTTTCAGCAAAGTAATCAGGTTTTACATCATTATATTTATCTTGAAAATAAAAAGGCAATTTAATAGTTTTTAAGTGTGCATTTTTACCAGTTAATATATCAATGCCACCATCTCCTATAATATAACTATTTTCTAAATCTAAATTATATTTTTCTTCAAAATATTTTATCATGCCAATTTTTGGTTTTCGACATTCACAATCTATTTTTAACTCTTTAATTTCTCCTTCAAATCCACTTGTTGGATGGTGTGGACAAAATGTTATATCATCAACATAGGCACCTTGTTGTCCAAGTAAAGTTTCTATTTTTTTATGAATATTGTCTACTTCTTCAAAAGTGGTTTCTCCACGAGCAATAACTGGCTGATTTGTAACTACTAACGCAAGATATTCACTATTATTGATTTTTTTTATTGCATCTATAACTGTAGGCAATAATTCTATTTCTTCAGCATTAGCAATAAAGCCTTTATATTTATTTATCGTTCCATCTCTATCTAAAAATATTGCTTTTTGTTTGTTTTTTAAGTTTTTTGCCTTTACAATACCTTTGTTTATATCATTAGTGACTTTTTCAATTCTATCAACCGTTCCTGCATCTTTAACATATTCGATAGATTTATAAGCATAAACCCTTTTTGTTTCAATTAAACTATTTAAAAAATCTTTTTCCATATTAACTTTCTTTTCTTCAGTAAAATAAGAAAGGGCAGTAGGGCTTATAATAAAAATGCCGGCATTGACTAAATTTTTATAATAATTTTCACGAACATTATCTTTAAAATCAAACTTTATAATTTGATTATTGTTATTAGTAATTACCAAATCAGAATCGTAAGGATGAACATTGGGATGAACAAATAAAGTTGCTAATGCTGAATTCTTATTATGAAAACTTAACATTCTATCAAAATCGATATCTAAAATAATATCTCCACTCAAAACGAAAAAATCTTCTTTTATTTTATCTTTAACATAAAAAAGCGCTCCACCCGAACCAAGTGGGGCATTTTCAACGATATATTCAATAGAAAGCCCATATTTTTTGCCATCTTGTAATTTATCCATTATTTTTTCTTTTAAATGGTTTACAGAAATATAAACTTTTTCAAACCCGTAATTTTTTAGTAATTCTAACTCCCTCTCTATTATGCTTTTATTACAAACTTCAACTAAGGGTTTAGGAATTTCATCTTTAGTTATATCTAATAGTCTTGTTCCTTTTCCGCCTGCTAAAATAAATGCTGTTTTCATTAACTCTCCAATTTAACTTTATTTATTTTTCTTTCTGTTTTTCTAACAAATTTTTTGGCATCACTAAACTGCTTATTTTCTTTTTTCATATAAATTCTTCCTTCTTTTTTAAGCATTTTTGTTTTAATGGTGTCAATTTTTCTCGCTCTTTTTACAACATCTGGGGAAGTGTTTTTTAATTTTACTTTCTTTTCTTCTTTACTTAATTTGGCCTTTTTCTCTTTAATGATTTCTTTATATCTTTCTAAAAGTAATTTTGTGCAGTCTTCCCAACTATAATAAATTTCATTGCTTGCATTAATGCCTATTTGTTTTAAATTCTCTCGATCTTGAATTGCATTATATATTGTTTCAGCATAACTATTAACATTATCTTTACTTATAAAACCATTATGTTTATCTTTAATTCCATATCCAGCTTGTGTATCTTCTACATATACACCAGCTGTTGAAAATGCTGCTGCTTCTACTTTAACTAGTCCAAAATTATCATAAATAGAAGGAAATAGCAATAAATCAGCTCTAGCATAATAATATTTAAACATATCACGGTCTATAAATCCTGTGAATATAACATTTTTTTCTATGCCTAATAATTTTGCAAGTTTTTTTAATTTCTCGGTATACATTCCTTTACCAACCACATAAAACTTAAAATCAACACCTTTATCTTTTAAAATTTTTAAACTTTCTAAAATAAAGTCTACCCGTTTTAAAGGCATAACTCTGCCAACAAAAATAAAAACTAGTTCATCGTTTTTTAAATTAAATTTAAGGTTTGCTTCTTCTCTTAACTTTTCAACGTTACCACATTTTTCAAAATCTGTGCCAAAAGGAAGGTAAGTAATTTTACCTTTATAACCAAAAGACCTTGCTTGTTTTGCAACACCTTCACTACAAACGAAAATTTCGTCCATTTTGTTATAAACATCTCCAAATCCAGCACAAATAGATTCAGTGATTGCCGTATTTTTGAAAATATCATTAAAAATCGGTCTAAAGTTAGTATGGAAAGTTGCCACAACCGGAATATTATGTTTTTTTGCATAACTTATTGCAAACTTTGCTATTTTAAAGGGCGAGTGAACATGAATTATGTCAAAATTATATTTTTCAACTTCTTTTTTAAACTTGTTATCGCCTGTAGGATTCCCATAATAATATTTAGCAATAGGAATATAATTGCTTTTGCATCTTATAAC
>CAKVHZ010000028.1 GCA_934754445.1 uncultured Clostridia bacterium
GCTGGTGTGGCTCAATTGGCAGAGCAGCTGACTTGTAATCAGCAGGTTGATGGTTCGATTCCATTCACCAGCTCCACTTTAAGAATTTGTTTTAAATAAATTTTAAAACATTTTTTTAAAATAATGGTTGGGTTGCAGAGCGGCCAAATGCAGCGGACTGTAAATCCGCCGACTTTCGTCTTCGATGGTTCGAATCCATCCCCAACCACCAAATCGTAGAAAAACCCATCTACGATTTTTTTTATGCACTTTAATTTTGTTTTATAAATATTGGATAGGGGATGGATTCCGTCCTGTCGGACCCAGACCGCAAACAAGTTGCTCCCGCTCATCTGCTAAAGACTTGCCACTGGCAACTTTTTTTAACGCATTCGCCCCCAACCACCAAATCGTAGAAAAACCCATCTACGATTTTTTTTATACTCTTTAATTTTGTTCTATAATATTGGATAGGGGATTTTTTTATTGCTGTTCTATTTTTTACTATTGTTTCATACACTAAAATAACGAGAGGGTTGTATGAAAGTAAAAAGTATTTCTTTAAAAAATAATAATAGCATTTTAACCGTTTTAAAAGGTTCAATAATTGCATTAGTAATTAGTTTATTATCTATTTTAGCGTTTGCTTTTATAATTAAACTAACAGGACTAAACGACAATTTGATTAAACCTATTAATCAAGTTATAAAAGTATTGTCTATTTTTATTGGTTGTTTATTGGCATTTAAAAAAGATGGAGAAAAAACTTTAATCAAAGGCGGAATTATAGGTGTTTTATACATAATACTAGCTTTTGTTTTGTTTAGCATATTAAATGGGGGCTTTGATTTTTCTGCAGGAATATTTTTAGATATTCTTTTTGGATTAATTGTTGGTGTAATCTGTGCTGTGGTTTGTAACTTATTTAGAAAAAAATAGGACTAAAATTTATATTTTTAGTTAAAAATTATAGGTAAACATAAAAGTGTTTATCTATTTTTATTTTTAAAAAAAATTATTATTTAGTTGACTTAAATGTTTTATGTGGTTATAATATAAAAGTTACAAGGAGCAAACTTTAATGAAAAAAAGAACAATTACTAAATTCATAGTTACTTCATTTTTAGTTGTTATAGGCTTAATTTTAAGTATTTGTAGTTTTGATATTGGCATTTACACCTATAATGGTTTTGCTAAATCTATTAAACTTGGTATAGATTTAGAGGGTGGTGTTCTTGCCGTTTATAATGTTAAGAATATAGATGATAATGAGGCTAATTTCGATAGTCAAGTTAATGCAACAATTTCAAGAATTCAATCTTTACTAACTAGTAAAGGTTTTTCCGAAGCTAATGTTGTAAGACAAGGCAACGGCTTAAATGCTACACAAATTCGTGTTGAAGTTCCTGATGTTGAAGACCCAGAAGAAATTTTAAACTTAATTGGCGAACCAGCAAGTTTAGAAATTAAAAAAGAAAAAAGTGATACCGCTGAAGCAATACTTACTGGTAAACACATTAAAAATGTTTATGCGGGTCAACAAGGTGGTAGTTATGGTGTTTCTTTAGAATTTACTGACGAAGGTGCTAAACTTTTTAAAGATTTAACAACAGAATTAGCGTCATCTAATGGAACATTATACATGTATATTGGTGGAGAATTTTATTCTCAAGCAACAGTTAAAGAACCAATTACTAATGGTAGAACATTTATTAGTGGTGGTATGAATAATAGAGAAGAAGCCGAACAGTATGCTACTAAAATTATGAGCGGAACTTTTGATGTAGAATTAACTTTATATTCTAACGAATATGTTAGTGCTACTCTTGGTAAAGATGCTTTAAAATGGGCTATTATTGGTGGTGTGGTAGGACTACTATTGATATTCATTATAATGTATGTTCGTTATAAAGATTTTGGCTTAATCGCAAACTTAAGTTTAATAATTTATATTATTTTAATGTTATTCTTCTTACAAGCAATACCTTTAGTTCAATTAACTTTAGCAGGCATAGGGGGTATAATTTTAAGTTTAGGTATGGCTGTTGATGCAAATATTGTTATATTTGAAAGAATGCGAGATGAATATAAACTAGGCAAAAAAATACCTACTTGTGTAGAAAATGGCTTTAAAAAAGGTTTGGTTACTATTTTAGATAGCAACATTACAACTTTAATTGCTTGCTTAGTATTGTATATTTTTGGAACAGGAACAATTCAAAGTTTTGCTATAACCTTAGCACTAGGTATTTTAATTTCAATGTTTACTGCTTTAGTTTTAACAAAAGTTTTCTGTAAGTGGTATTTACATTTAAACAGTAAAAATCCTAAAAAGTTAAACTTCAAAAGGGAGGATACTGTAGATGAAATCAAATAAATTTAAAGATGCTGTAAATAAATTCGATTTTTGTTCAAAATTAAAAATTTGTGCTATTGTAAGTTTAACATTGATTTTAATAGGAATTATTATAATCTCTGTTTTTGGGTTTAATTTAGGTATAGATTTTACTGGCGGAACAGTTTTAAATGTAAAAGTTGGCTCTAAATTAGAAGAAGGAAATAATTATAGTATTGTTTCAACTCAAATTACAAATATCTTTAAAAATGAAGGCTTTGAAATAGGTTATATTCAACAAGAAGGCGAAGGAGAAGAAGCACAAGTTGCTATTCGTTTTAAAGATAAAAAAGGCTTAACTGAAGCCCAAATGCAAACCGAAATTGACAATTTAAAAACTAAATTAGAAAGTGGACTAGAACTTGATGGAACTACACTAAATGTTACAATTTCTAATGGTTCAAGAATTGCTGGTTCAGCAAGTAAAACACTACTAATAAATTCATTACTAGCAATTTTAATTGCAATTATATTAATTTTAATTTATATTGCTGTTCGTTTTGAACTTTTAAGCGGTTTGACTGCAATATTAATGCTTGTTCATGATGTATTAATTATGTGTGCTTTAGTTGCTATATTTAGAATACAAATTAATGCTGGTTTTATTGCTGGGTTAATTACAATTATAGGTTATTCTATTAACAACGTAATTATGGTTTTTGATAGAATAAGAGAAAACAAAAAACGAGAAGATTATAAATCATTTACAAGTAACGAAATTGCTAATATGAGTATTAAACAAGTATTTAGCAGAACAATTTTAACAGCATTAACTACAATAGTTTCAATTTTAGCCTTAGTTATTATAGGCGTTAATAGTATTAGAGAATTCTTAATTCCTATCTTATTTGGATTATTATCTGGTGTATATTCATCAACAATGCTTGCTGGTCCTATCTGGGCATTTATTAATGATAAAACAAGCAAAAAAAGTAAGAAAGGATAATAAAAAAACCTTTCTTATTGAAAGGTTTTTATTTTTATGGAATTTAAACAATTAAACGAAAAATTAATAGATAAAAAGGTCTTAAAAGAATACGCAAAAGAATTTAATATTGATGAAAAAATTATTGAAATTTTGATGAAAAGAGAAATTGACTCTAAAGAAAAATTACAAAAATTTTTATTTGATGATATTAATAATTTAAAAGACCCTTTTTTGCTATTAAATATGCAAAAAACCTTAGATAGAATAAATAAAGCAATTATAAATAACGAGAAAATTTTAATTTTTGGCGATTATGATGTTGATGGAATATGTGCAACAAGTATTTTATATAACTACTTAATAACTAAAACTAAAAATGTTTTTACATATCTTCCTAATAGATTTGAAGATGGTTATGGCTTGTCGTGTCCTTGCATGGATAAAATAGTTGAAAAACAACGACCCGATTTAGTTATAACTGTAGACTGTGGAATTAGTTGTTATAATGAAGTAGAATATATTAAAGGTTTAGGAATAGACATAATAGTAACAGACCACCATGAACTACCTGAAAAATTACCTAATTGTTTAATAGTTACCACAAAATTTGAACAACCTTTTAATTTTAAGGGGCTTTGTGGGGCGGGAGTAAGTTTTAAAATTGTTCAAGCACTTTGCTATCAAAATCATGAAAATTTTGAAAAATATCTCGCTCTTGCCAGCATAGCAACAATTGCTGATATTGTTCCACTTACTGATGAAAACCGAATTATTGTAAAAGAAGGTTTAAAAAGAATAAATTTACTCCCTGTTGGTGTGCAAATTTTACTAAAAAAAGTGCTTGGTAGTTTGAAAAATATTTCAAGCACGGATATTGCTTTTAAAGTAGCACCACTAATTAACTCATCGGGGAGATTGGACGATGCTAATATTGCATTAAAACTTTTTATATCTAATAATTTAAAAGTTATAAATAATAACTTAAAAACTTTAGAAAATTTAAACAGTAAAAGAAAAACTTTATGTAAAAACATTTATGAAGAATGCTTAAAAATGTTAGGAAATAGCAATAGAAATGAAAGTGTTATTGTTTTATATAATAAAAATTGGGAAATTGGGCTACTTGGAATTGTAGCAAGTAGGGTTAGCGAAGATTGTAATAAACCATGTGTTTTACTTGGGGAAATTAACGGCGAACTTAAAGGTTCGGCAAGGACTATAAACAATGTAAACATTTTTGAAATGTTTAATTTTGCAAAAGATTATTTAACTAAATTTGGTGGTCATGCTAAAGCAGGTGGACTAAGTTTATATGAAGAAAATCTTTCTAACTTTACTAAAAAAATCAACGAATTTGTAAATAACAACTATAGAAAAGAAGATTTACAAGTAATAAAAACTTACGATTTATGTTTAAATTCTAACGAAATTAGTTATGATTTTGTAAAATCTTTATCGGTTTTAGAACCTTTTGGTTATGAAAACTCTAATCCTATTTTTAAAGTTGATTTAGATGTTTTAAAAATAACAAGAATGAAAAATTTGCCTGAAAATTTAATTTTAACGGTTAAGGAAGATTTTGAAATAATATCGTTTAATGATTACAGAAATTATGAAAACTATCTTAATTTTTCTAATAAAGAAATGTTATTAGAACTTAGTTTAAACAATTTTGGGAACAAAAAATCGGTTAAAGGTTTAGTTAAAGGTGTTAATTTTAACTTAAAAAAACCTTTGCTTCAAAGTAAGTTAAACGCAAATTTGTTAAATCAATTAAAATATACCGAAAGTGAAGCAAAAATAAAAAGATATACAAGCATAAATCAAATTTTAAATTCTAGTAACAAAAATACTTTGTTTATTACTTATAACATAAATAATAAAGATATTAATTATCTAAAAGATATTAATGTTACAAGTTTTATTGTAAACTCAAAAAGTGGTAAAAATACTTTATTATATGGGGTAGAAAGTTTTGAAAATTTTGATAAATTCAATAGAATAGTTTTTTTAGATGAAGTTTTAAATTTAGATTTTGCATATTTTTTAAAAAAAGAGTATAATTTAGATGTATTTGTTCCTGTAAATATTAAAAGTATTAAACTAAATAAATCAAGGGAAGAACTTTTAAATGTTTATTTTAGTTTAGTTAAAGCAATAAATAAAAACATTTGTGAAAATGATTTTTATTCGTATTATGAATATTTGTTAATTAATTATAAAATAGATTACGATTACGAAACTTTTTATCTTGCCATTTTAATCTTTGAAGAATTAAATTTAATTTCTGTAAAAAAAACAAATGATAAAATTGGTTTTAAATTAAATAAAATTAAAACCGATTTAGAAAATTCAAATATATTTCAAAAAATTAAATAAAGGAGTAAAAAATTGTTAAAAAATTTAATTGAAAGTAATAAATTTTTATCTAGTGAAGAAAAAGATAAATTAATTAATTTTATAAATATAAAACCTATTTCATCAAAAAGTTATGAAATAGCCAGTATATTACTTAATAATAACTCCGATTATTATTCTATTTTAAGCGGTTTGTTTTTAACCGACTTTAGAGAAAATGAAAATTTTATTGATGAATTAAATTTACCTGACACTTCGATTAATATTTTAAAATCAGTTATTAAAATAGAAAAAATTAACCTAGTTAATGAAGAAATTAGCACCGAAAACATAAAAAATTTATTAATAAGTATTGCAAATGATATTCGTGTAATTATTGTTAAACTTGCCGATGTTTTAGTTAAAGCGAAACATGTTGATGAACTAGATAAAAAAGAAGCCGACTATTTACACTTACTCATTAAAGAATTATATGCTCCAATATCAGCAAGACTTGGTTTAAGTTCAATTAAAAGCGAGTTACAAGACTTAAATGTTAAATATTATTATCCTAAAGAATATGAAAAAATTGAAAATGACCTTGAAAAATTATTAAAGAATCGAGATATTGAAGTAGAAAAAAACATTAAAAAACTACAAGAACTTTTAGTTAAATTAAATATTGATGGAAAAGTTTATGGTAGAGTAAAACATATAAGTAGTATTTTTAAGAAATTAAAAGATAAAAATTATAATATTACTCAGTTATACGATTTACTTGCTGTTAGGGTTATTGTTAACACCGAAAGCGAGTGTTATGAAGTATTATCGTATATTAATTCTATGTTTGAGCCAATAGATGGTAGGTTTAAAGATTATATTGCTCGACCTAAACCAAATGGATATAGAAGTATTCATACTACAGTGATTACAGATAATAGCGACCCGTTAGAAATTCAAATAAGAACAAAAGAAATGCACGAGTTTAATGAATATGGTGTTGCTGCACACTTTTTGTATAAAGAAAAAAAGAGCAAAACTTCTAGTTTAGATGAAAAACTAACATGGGTTAGAAAAATGCTTGAAAATAGCAACTTAACATCTTCTACCGATTATCTAGACGAATTAAAAACTGATTTATATGCTAATGAAATTTTTGTTCAAACTCCACTTGGAAAGGTTATTAGTTTAAAAGAAAACTCGTCGCCTATAGATTTTGCTTATGCTATCCATAGCGATATTGGAGATAAATGCGTAGGTAGTAAAGTAAATGGGAAATTAGTCCCTTTAAGCACAAGTTTAAAGAATGGTGATGTTGTAGAAATAATTACAAATCCTAATGCACATCCTAGTAGAGACTGGCTAAAAATAGTAAATACTAGTCTAGCAAAACATAGACTAAAATCTTATTTTAAAAAACAAAATAAAGAAGAAAACATAAAGCGTGGCAAAGATATTTTAGAAGAAATATGTAAGGCTAAAAGAGTAGAATTAAAAGATTTATTAATAGAAGATTGGTTAAATGAATTATATGTTAAATGGAGTTTAAAAGGTTTAGATGATTTGTATGCTTCAGTTGGATTTGGTAGTTTAACAGGAACTCAAGTTATAAACAAATTATTTAATAAATATAAACAGCAACAAAAATTCGAAGAAGTGTTTACTAAAAAGACTAATAATAAAATTAGTTCAAATAAAGATGTTACTTTTGATAATAATTTAGATAATTTGCTTGTTAGATATGCTAAATGTTGTTCACCCGTTCCGGGAGATGAAATTATAGGTTTTGTTTCGCAAGGTAGGGGAATTACTATTCATGCTAAAGATTGCGGAAATGTGAAAAATTTTGATAAAAACCGAATAATCAATGCTTATTTTAACGACCAAATTAATAAAAAATTTGAAGCACATATTAAAATACTTTCAAATAAAACTTCAAATATCATATTAAATATAACAAAATTATTAAGTGATGAAAAAATTGAACTTTCAGGCGTTAATGTGTTTAATATAGAAAAAAATCAACAATTACTTTCAATTTTTGTTAATGTTAAAGATGTTAATGAATTAAATTCTATTATAAATAAACTTTCAAGTTTAAAAGATGTTATTGAAGTTACAAGAGCAAAAGGAGAATAAATGGAAATAAATACAAATATAGAAAACAACTATGATTTTCAAGATATTTTAAAATTATTTGTTCCAGTAAATTTTGAAAATTACGATATTATTATAAACCATGTTTTAGAAGAAAGTGGAGATAAAATAGTAAACAACTATAAAATCTTTAAAGAAAAACAAGAATTTACATATGAAAAAGTGAGCGAAAAAAGTGAATTTATTACTCCTAAAGCCTTTGCTAAAATAGGCTTATATGAAATTTTGTCTAAGATATTTAACAAAACAATGCCTTATGGTGCATTAACAGGAATTAGGCCTGTTAAGTTTTGTTACGATTTATTCAAAAAAGGTCTTCCTAAAACTTCTATACAAAATTTTTTAATAAATAATTATCATGTTTCGAAAGAAAAAACTGACCTTATTATTGATATTATTATTAATCAAAAAAACTTAGATTTAAACGATAAATTAGTTGATTTTTATATTAATATTCCTTTTTGCACAAGTAGATGTAATTATTGTAGTTTTATTTCTATGGAAGTATCAAAAGCGGGTAAATTAATAGATGAATATGTAGATAAATTGATTTACGAAATAGAAAAAACGAAGCAATTTTTAATGGAAAATTATTTTATAGTAAAAAGTGTTTATATTGGTGGGGGAACTCCAACTTCGCTTTCAGCTGAGCAATTAGAAAGAATATTACAAAGTGTTAGTTTTAAGGTTAAAGAATTTACGGTTGAGGCGGGTAGACCAGATACAATAACTAAAGAAAAACTTGATGTTTTTGAAAAATATGGAGTTACAAGAATTAGTATCAATCCACAAACTTTTAATGACAATGTTTTAAAAGCAATAGGTAGAAAACATACAGCAATGGACGCACTAAACGTATATAAACTTGCCAGAAACTATAATTTTGATATTAATATGGACTTAATTATGGGTTTAACTAAAGACACCATTAAAAGTTTTAATGAAACGATAGATATTGCAACATATTTAAAACCAGATAATATTACAATTCACACCTTAGCATTAAAAAGAGCATCAAATTTAAAAGAAAATAATGAAAATATTTTTAAAAATGAGAGTCGTGTTTTAAAAATGAGTAATATTGCAAAAGTTGCTTTAAAAAATGCAGGCTATAAACCTTATTATTTATATAGACAAAAAAATATGGTTAGCGGACTAGAAAATGTAGGATATTATATAAATGATAAAATATGCTATTTTAATATTGATAGCATGGACGAATTATCTAGTATTGTCGCTTGTGGAGCGAACGGAATTAGTAAAAGAGTTTTTTCTATAACAAATAGAATAGAAAGATGTGCTAATGTAAAAGATATAAAAGAATATATTTGTAGAGTTGATGAAATGATAGATAGGAAAAAAGAACTTTTTTCTATGAGTGAATTTAATATAAAATAAAAAATCATTCTTTAATAAAAAGATTTGAAATAAAAAACAATATATTTATGATGGAAATTTTATGTAAAATGAAAGATAAAAAGTATAAAAGAAAAACAAACCTACTTGTTTTTATATATTTGATTATTCTGTTTTTGACGTGTTTAGTAAATATCCAGATTAAGGATATTGTTTTTGCTGACAATATTTTAAGTGCGACAATATTGAATTCTATGACCCTTGATGAAATAGTTGAAAAAGAAAGGTATAATAGTTGTGAATATAATATTGTAACACCAACTCTTGACCAAGGAAGCACAAATATTTGTTGGGCTTATGCAACCGCTAGTGCATCGGAGACTTCAATATTAAAAGACCAAATAGATAATAGCACTAAAGATACATTACGTTTTTCGCCTACGCAAATTGCTTATCGAACTTATAATAGAGACGGCGACCCCCTTAATAATACCTCGGGAGTTTATGCTAACGATAAATGGAATGTAACAGGAAGTCCTTACAATACATTTTTAATGCTGTCACAGTGGTGTGCCCCAGTTGCTGGTGATGTGCCAGCCAAGGCAGATGCTTATGAAAACAACCTATACAGGTTATTAGATGCCGAAAAGATGGATTCAAACTATACGGGTTTATATAGAGTAAACGAAATAAAACGCGCGATTGCAAAA
>CAKVHZ010000029.1 GCA_934754445.1 uncultured Clostridia bacterium
TTATTATACAGTAGATGACCAACTACCTTATGGACATGGCGAAAAATCTGTATATATGATTTCAGGATTTATGAAATTAACAAGAGAAGAAAGTATGGCTATAAATTGGCACATGGGGGCATTTGATAGTAGAGTTCAAGGCGGGGCAATGAATTTAATTAGTAATGCTTATTATAAATATCCTGTGGCGTTTTTAATACATGTTGCAGATGCTACTAGCACATATTTAGATGAAGTTATTAGTTAGAGTATTTAGGAGAGATTATGAGAATTACGAGTAAAGAATTAAGAAAATTATGGATAGAATTTTATGAAAAAAGGGGTCATAAAAATATTGGGGCTGTAAGTTTAATTGGTGATGGCACAACAGGAGTTATGTTTAATGTTGCTGGTATGCAGCCACTAATGCCATATTTATTAGGTAAACCACACCCAGAAGGCACGAGATTATGCAATGTTCAAGGTTGTGTTAGAACAAATGATATAGAAAGTGTTGGCGACCAAAGTCACTGCACATTTTTTGAAATGTTAGGTAGTTGGAGTTTAGGCGACTATTTTAAAGAAGACCGAACAAAATGGAGTTACGAACTTTTAACTGATGTTTTTGGCTATGACAGAAACCGAATCGCAACCACTGTTTTTGCTGGCAACGAGTTTGTTCCAAGAGATGAAGAAACTGCTAAATTTAGAGAGAAATCAGGCTTTTTAAAAGAAAATATTTATTATTTACCTAAAGAAGATAACTGGTGGGAATTAGATAGAGGACCATGTGGACCAGATAGTGAAATGTTTTATATTACCGATAAAAAACCATGTGGCGAAAATTGTAATCCAAGTTGTAGTTGTGGTCATTTTATTGAAATTGGTAACGATGTGTTCATGCAATATGATAGAATTGATGATAATAAATATGTCCCATTAACTCAAAAAAATGTTGACACTGGTTGGGGACTAGAAAGAAACTTAATGTATTTAAACGGCTTAACTGATGTTTATTTAACCGATGTTTTTGCTCCTGTAATCAACTATTTATGCGACAAAATAAATGTAAAATATTTAGAAGATGAAACTACTACTAAAGCGGTTAGAATTATTGCCGACCACATAAAAACAGCTACAATGTTAATTGGCGATGTTAACGGCATAGTTCCTAGCAATGTTGGTGCTGGATATATTTTAAGAAGACTACTAAGAAGGGCATTAAGATATGCTAAATCTATTAATTTAAACATAGAAGATTTATTGCAAGTAAGTTATATATATATTACTGAGATTTATAACGAAGCATACCCACTACTTATTGATAAAAAAGATTATATTTTAACGGAAATTAAAAAAGAAGCTGAAAAGTTTGAAAAAACACTAGAACAAGGCACAAGAGAGTTTAATAAATTAATAGATAATTTAACTAAATTTGCTCCCGACAATAAAAAAATTAGTGGCGAAAAAGCTTTTAGATTATTTGATACATTTGGTTTCCCTTTAGAACTTACTGTTGAAATGGCTAAAGATAAAGGCTTTGTGGTTGATATTGAAGGTTTTGAAAAAGCATTTAGTTTACATCAACAAAAATCACATGGGGTTGAAGCAGGTGTAAATAAAGGTGGACTACAAGAACAAAACGAACAAACTACAAAATTACACACTGCAACACATTTATTACACAATGCATTAAGTGTAATATTAAAAAGTGAATGTAAACAAATGGGTAGTAACATAACAAGTGAAAGATTAAGATTTGATTTTGCTTTTGATAGAAAGGTTACTCCAGAAGAATTAAAACAAGTTGAAGATTATGTAAACAAAGCAATTAGCGAAAAAGTTGATGTTGTTCGCACCGAAACTACAGTAGACGAAGCGAAGAAAAACGGTGCTGTTGGAGTTTTTGATAGTAAATATGGAGATGTTGTTAGTGTTTACTCTATTAACGGCTATGGGGCTGAAATTTGCGGTGGACCACATGTAAAAAACACAGCCGAATTACATCACTTTAAAATTATTAAAGAAGAAGCATCAAGTAGCGGTGTAAGAAGAATTAAGGCGATAGTAGACTAACAAAAATTAAAAAAAATAAAAAAGAAAAAATAAAAAATATACGATAAACATAAAGAAAAAGAAAAATAAAAAATAAAACATTATAACTAAAAATAAATAAAACTCCTATTAGCGATAATAGGAGTTTTTAATTGATATTGGAAATAATATAATAAAAAAAACGACCTAAATTACCCGTGGATTTTTACTTTTTAGTCATTTTAAAAATTGTATAAAATATTTATAGAGTTTTATATAATTGTTTCAATTATATATATTTCATTTAGCTAATTTTATTAAAAAGTATTGATTTAAATTCGTTTTTGTTATATAATCATGATATGGATAAGTGGTATAAATTAATTGATGATAAAGGAAAAGAATATTTAAGTAAAGACAAGGGAAAGTATGGTGGATACAACGGAAAAGAAAAAATTTATGGTCGACTAGATTGCAAAAGTGCTAATTCTTGGATTAAAAAAGGCTATTATGTGGACAAAAGGGTGTTTTTTGCAAGCGAGTATGATGCCGTCAAGGCTGGATTTAGACCATGTGGTTGTTGTATGAAAGAACAGTATCTATTGTGGAAAAATGACCCTATCAAATTTAAAGAAAGAATTATAAATCAAGATAAAGACATAGAAATGTATTATTAAATTTATACAAAAAAGGAACATTGCATTAATTTGCTTTGTTCCTTCTTTTTTATTTTACAAGTTTCAATATCCCTAGTCATTTAGACCGATTTTTTAGTTAAACATATCTTTAAATGCTTTACCCATTTTTAAAGCGGGAGCTTTACTTGCTGGGATTTTAACCTTAGCACCTGTTGCTGGGTTAACACCTTCTCTTGCTGGTTTTTCTTTTAATTCAAAAGTTCCAAAACCAACTAATTGGATTTTTTCTCCTTTTTTAAGTGTTTCTTCTACAACTGCTAAAACTGCATCATAAGCAGATTGAGCTTGTCTACCTGATAATTCTGCTTTTTCAGCAACTGCTTTTAAAAATTCTGTTTTGTTCATAAGAACCTCCAATTTAAATTTTATATTAATATTTTACCATTTTTTAAAATTATTTCAAACAATTTTAAGGTAGTTTTGTCAAATTTTTGCCTTTTTGTTAGGTTTTATGCTGGGTTTTGTGTGGGTTTTTCAAGGATATTACCTTTTTCAAATTTATCAAGTAGACCTTCAGTTTGAAAACTATAATATCCATTACTACTTACAATCATGTGGTCTTTAAGTTTTAATTTAAAAAGTTTTAGGTCTTCTACCAGTTTTGCAGTATTTTTATAATCGGCGGGAGATGGACTACAATTGCCACTAGGATGATTATGAATTAAAACAACATTAGTGCAATTTTCAGTTCTTGCAATATCATAAATATTAAGTGGGTCAAATGCAACTTCGGTATCAGTTCCAGTAGATAAGTAAACACACTTTTTTGCTTCACATTTATTGTTTAAAACAATTAGCATAAGTTTTTCTTTCGTTTCATTTGCTAGTAACTTTCCAAAACCTTCATAATATTTTCTAGGATTATCAACTTTCAAATTAAGTTTGGCTTTTTCCTGTGTGTAATAATCAAAAATTCTTGTTAAACTATAAATAAAAGTAGCAGCATTTTCGCCCATGCCTTTAACTTTTAATAAATCTTCTCGTCTTGCCTCTAAAACATTACAAAAACCACCAAAATGATTAATTAACTCGTGTGCTAGTGGATTAACATCTTTTTGAGCAAATACTTTAGTTAGCAAATATTCTAAAACCTTATAACTATGAACAGGATGAAAGTTACATGCAAGCATTTCTTCTCTTAATCTTTCTCTATGACCTTTGTGGATATTATTTGTGTTCGTTTTGTTTTCTTTTGTCGGAATTTCCATATTTTATTATAACTAAAATTATTTTATTAAGCAAATAAAAATAAAATTTATTTATTTTATTTGACTTTTAGGTGGGATTTGTTTGATAATTTATATACAATTTGTTTAATTGCTAGGAGGTAATGAATGATAAAAATAACAGGCGATAGTTCTATTGACTTAACAAAAGAATTAATTAAAAAAAATAACTTTAAAATTTTACCATTTAATATTTTAATGAATAATGTTGAATATTTAGATGGTGTAAATATTAATAACAATATGATAGTAGAAAATTTTGCAAAAAATAAAACTCTACCAAAAACTAGTGCAGTTAGCATAGAAAATTATAAAGACTTTTTTAGACCTTTTGTAGAAAACGGCGATGAAGTTATACACTTTTCTATTTCAAGCACTATGAGTTGTTCTTACGATAACGCAGTTCATGCTAGCGAAGAATTTGGCGGAAAAGTAACAATTATAGATGGGCATAGTTTATCTACAGGAACAGCACTTTTAATGCTATATGCTCACGATTTACTAGAAAAAGGTTGTGGATATAACGAAATTATAGAAAAAGTTAAAAAAAGAATCCCTTATGTTCAAGCAAGTTTTGTTATAGATAAACTTAACTTTTTATATAAAGGTGGACGATGTAGTTCACTTCAACTACTTGGGGCAAACATTTTAGGTATTAAACCTTCTATTGAAGTTAAAGATGGCAAAATGGGCATGGCTAAAAAATATATGGGGAAATTAAATAAAGTTGCTGAAAAATATGTTGTAGAAACTTTAAATAAATTTAATAATCCCGATTTAACAAGAGTGTTTATAACATATTCCACTATAGAAGATGATGTTTTAGAAAGTGTAAAAAAAACACTAGAAGCAAATTCTAAATTTAAAGAAGTATTAATAACTCAAGCGGGTTCTACTGTTATGAGTCATTGTGGGCCAAACACAATAGGTATTTTATACATAAACGATGGGGGAGAAAATGGACTTAACTAAATTACTATCAGAAGAATTTGGAATAAAATTAGAGTATAGTCAAAACTTAATTAATTTACTAGACGAAGGTTGCACCGTTCCTTTCATTTCTCGTTACAGAAAAGAAATGCACGGAACTTGTGATGACCAGACAATAAGAGAATTTAGTGATAGATTAAATTACTTAAGAAATTTAGAAAAACGAAAAGAAGAAATAATAAAATTAATAGACGAACAAGAAAAATTGACTCCAGAACTTAAAGAGAAAATTTTAAATGGTAGAACACAAACCGAACTAGAAGATATTTATAGACCTTTTAGACCAAAAAGACAAACCCGTGCTACTATTGCAGCAGCAAAAGGGTTAACTCCATTAGCGGATATTATTTTAAAGCAAAAAGAAACTACGGGCGATGTGTTAGATATTGCTAAAGAGTATATAAACCCCGAAAAAGGCGTTAACACAAGCGAAGAAGCACTAGCAGGAGCTTTAGATATAATTGCTGAAAAAATAAGCGACGATGCCGAAATAAGAAAGAATCTTAGAGAATTTTTATTCAAATCTAGTTTTATTGTAACAACTTTAAAGCCAAACGAAAAAGTTAACACTTATTTAATGTATGATAACTATAAAGAACAAGTATGTAAAATGCCAAGTCATAGAATACTTGCTATTAATAGGGGCGAAAAAGAAGATTGCATTAAAGTAGATTTAGAAGTAAATGAAGAAAAAAGTTTAGAAATAATAAAATCTATATTTAAAATTAAAGAAAGTATTTATAGTGAAGTTTTAAATAATACAGTAGTTGATGCTTTTGATAGATTAATACTTCCTAGTTTAGAAAGAGATATAAGAAATCAAATGTTTGATAATGCTAGTGAACAAGCAATTAAAATGTTTGAAGTAAATTTAAAACCACTTCTTATGCAACCACCACTAAAACATAATGTTATTTTAGGGTTAGACCCAGCATATAGAACAGGTTGTAAACTAGCAGTAATTGACCAAAACGGCACAGTGTTAGATACTGGTGTAATTTATCCAACTCCACCACATAACGAAGTTGAAAAGGCCGAAAAAGTTATCGCAATGCTTATTAAAAAACATGGCGTAAATGTAATTTCTATTGGTAATGGAACAGCAAGTAAAGAATGTGAAATTTTTGTTGCAAACTTAATTAAAAAATTAACAGTTAAAGTTGAATACGCAGTTGTAAATGAAGCAGGTGCTAGTGTTTATAGTGCTAGCAAACTAGGTGCGGAAGAATTCCCTAACTTTGACGTTAGTTTACGTAGCGCTGTTTCTATTGCTCGTAGACTTCAAGACCCATTAGCTGAATTAATTAAAATTGATGTAAAAAGCATAGGTGTTGGTCAATATCAACATGATATGCCACAAAAAAGACTTACTGAAGTTTTAGACGGCGTAGTTGAAGATTGTGTAAATAGTGTTGGTGTAGATTTAAATACAGCAAGTCCAAGTTTACTATCTTTTGTTAGTGGATTAAATAATAGTGTAGCAAAAAATATTGTTGAATTTAGAGAGAAAAACGGGGCATTTGTAGACCGAAATCAACTACTTAAAGTAAACAAGTTAGGTGCTAAAGCATATGAGCAATGTGCAGGCTTTTTACGAATTGTAAATGGTGATAATATATTGGATAATACCGCAGTTCATCCAGAAAGTTATGAAAGTGCAAATAAATTATTAAATTTATTTAATTTAACAAGCGATGATATTAAAAACGGAAACATATCAAATTTACCTAGTTTAGTGGATAGTTATGGTATAGAAAAAGTAAGTAAAGAATGTAATATTGGTGTTCCTACATTAAATGATATAATAACCGAAATAATTAAACCTGGTCGAGATATTCGTGATAGCCTTCCTAAACCAGAATTAAGAAGTGATTTATTAAGTTTAGAAGACCTAAAAGAAGGTATGATTTTAAAAGGAACAGTTAGAAATGTTATAGACTTCGGTGCATTCGTGGATATTGGCGTGCATCAAGATGGTTTAGTTCATATTAGTGAAATTTGTGATAGATATATTAAACATCCAAGCGAAGAATTAACAGTAGGCGATATTGTTAATGTTAAAGTAATTGGTGTTGATGTTGAAAAGAAAAGAATATCACTATCTATTAAAAAAGCAAAAGAAGAATAATTTTCTTCTTTTTTTTAAAATTAGCAAAATATTAAAGGAATGTATAAAATAATAGATAAAACGTTAAATTAAAATAATTTATAAATAAACTGTTTAAAAAATATTAAATAATTTAAAATTACCTATTGAAATTTATAAAAAGTAGTGGTAATATAATGGTATGATTATAAAAGAAAAACATTTATTTGATAAATTATTTAGAGAAAATATTTTAGCAACATTAACAATGTATAACTATTATATAATTAGTTTTACTGAAAGAAATGATATCAAAAAAGTAGAGTATTATACTAAACAAAAAGACAAACTAGCAAATAGAGTTATAGATTTAGTTTTCAATGCTAAACAAAATGCTATTTTAGCGGAAAAACTAAGAAATAAACTTGAAAATTCTGTTGATATGCTTTCTACTAAAAATCAAAAAGAAGTAAAAGATTTGTTAAAATATTTATTTCCCTTAGAGAAAAAATATTCACCTGAAAACATTAAAGAGTTAGATACATTTTTAAAACTTGTTTTGACTACTTATTCTAGCGAAAAAAATGGTAAGCCAGTAAAATTTGATGATATTCCTAAAGAATATAGAGAGGGAATTGAATATGAATTTTCAACTGATGTTTATGTAAATTTATATGGATATACAAATTTAGGCGAAGACTTGTCTTATTTATATTATCGAAGTAGATTAATTAAACGAGATATGCCAATGTTTATAACAAGTGATCTTAAACAAAAATATCAAAATATGATGGAAGAAATTTTTGTTGATGGTAGGGGATTAAACTATCCATTATCTTCAAGAATACCTAAGTATAGAGAGTTATATGATGTAACTATAACTCAAAAAGACAAGGAGTTATACGAAAGTGTTTTTCCAGAATTTAATTTCAAGTTTGAAGATATTGAAGAAGACCCACCTGTATATGAATTACAATTTGATAAGTTTAAAGATTATTATGAATAAAAAAATCGGAGCATTCCGATTTTTTTAATTTATCTATTTTATTTTATTTTATTTATTTAAATCTTCACTTTCTTTTTCTTTTTCAATTTCATTTTTATAATAAGCAATAAAATCTTTTTTATATTGTTGTTTTGTTTCACTATCAAAACTGCTTTCATTCATAATAAAATTATATAGTTCAACTGAATAATCTACATCATGAAAACTATCATTTAAAGTAAAGTTAGTTAAAAATAAAACATTTTTACCGAAATAATATTTATTATCATTTATATTAAAAACATTATTGAATTGACTCAATTCATCTTCAAGAAACAATTCAAGTGTTGATTTTTTTATTTTCTCGCAATAAATAATAGCAAAAGGTTCTTTATCTTTTGTGATGTTTCGCATTATATTAATTGGTTTTAAATTATTTTTTTGTAATAAATTTTCAATGTCTTTATCTGTTATTTTTTCAACATAATTCATATATTTCTCCTTTATAAAATTATAATAACATAAATTGTTTTGGTTGTCAATATTAAATTTTTGTGAAATGATTTGACTAAAAATTTTTAAATTGCTACACTTAAATCAAAGGGTATTTATGAAAAAAGATTTGCACATACACACTAATTTTTCAGACGGACAATATTCACCAAAAGAAATTTTAGAAAAAATACAAGAAAAGGGTATAACTGAATTTGCAATAACCGACCATGATAATTTTGAAGGTGCAATTATTATGCAAAATTTGGTTAAAAATAAAAACATAAAATATCATATTGGTGTAGAAATATCCAGCAAAATTGATGATTTTAATGTGCATTTACTTTGTTATGATTTTGCCATAAAAAATAATAGTGTTAATAAATTAATTGAAGAATTAAAGCAAAAACGCTTAAAAAAGTTAGATTTAATGATAGATTTTGTAAAAAAACAATTTAATTATGCTATAACCAAAGAAGAAAAAGAAAAGTTATTGCGTGAAAATAATATCGTTGGAAAACCACACATTTATGCTTTAATTTCTAGAAAAATTGAAATTGAAAAAGAATATTTCTATGCTAAAATGCGTGAGTTAAAAACTGCAGATACTAAGGCCGAGGCAAGAGATGTAATAAGAACTTTTCATAGCGCTAATGGTAAAGTTGTTCTTGCTCACCCTAAAGAAATTGAAGAAGAATATAACAAGGATAGTTACGAAGTTATAAGTCATCTTACAAAACTGGGTTTAGATGGTTTAGAAACAAAACATAGCAAACATTCAAAAAGTGATATTTTGCGTTTTCAAAAATATGCTAGGCACTTTAATTTATTTGAAACTATGGGGAGTGATTTTCATGGCGAAAAAGTAAAACCAAATGTTAAACTAGGGGTATGTGAAAAAGTAGAAAAAAATGCCGAAAATATTTTATAAATACTTGACAAGACATTTTTTTCGTGCTATTATTTTATAGTTGTGCGTCGGTAGCTCAGTTGGATAGAGCATCGCCCTTCTAAGGCG
>CAKVHZ010000030.1 GCA_934754445.1 uncultured Clostridia bacterium
AATATGCAACAATACTACCAACACCGCTACCACGACCTGGGCCAACCGATATATCCATATTCTCGGCTGCATGAATCTAGTCCCACACTATTAAGTAATATTCTATATAACCTAATTTGCTTATAACACCTAATTCATAATCAATACGGTCTAAAACTTCTTTTGTTGGATTAGGATATTTTTCTTTTAACCCTTTTTGAATTAGATAATTCATAAATTCCATAGGAGTCATGCCATTATCTGGAACATATTTAGGATATAAATAATGACCAAACTCAAATTGATAATTACACTTATCTGCAATTTCTAAAGTTGTTTGCAAGCATTCTTCATCAAAAAGTTCTCTCATTTCATCATAGGTTTTAAAATAAAATTCATGAGTGTCAAATTTTAATCTATTAGGGTCATCTACAAGTTTTTTCATTTGAACACACATTAATACATCTTGTGCTTCCCAGTCTTCTTTATTAATATAGTGTGCATCATTTGTAGCAACAGTTTTAACTCCTATATCGCTAGCAAGTTTCATTAGTTTAGGAAGAACAACAATTTCATCTTTTAAAAAGTGATTTTGAAGTTCAATATAAAAATCGCCGTCAGCAAACATATCTTTTAATCTGTTAGCAAGCAAGTATGCATCTTCTTCAAAGCCATTCAATAAACTTTGTGGAATATCCCCAGCAATACAAGCAGATAAACAAATTAAGCCTTCAGCATACTTTTCTAGAGTATTATAATCTATTCTTGGTTTATAATAAAACCCTTCAGTAAATGCAATAGTGTTTAATTTAGAAATATTTTTGTAACCCACTTCATTTTTTGCGAGCAAAATTAAGTGGGCATATTTTCTATCACTTTTATTGTGCAAATCATCACAAACATAAAATTCACAACCAATAATGGGTTTTACACCTTGTTTTTCACACTCTTCAAAAAAGGCAACTGCACCAAACATGTTGCCATGGTCGGTCATACTAATGGCGGGCATATTTAAACTTTTAGCCTTTTTTACAACTTCTTTAATTCTACAAGCACCATCTAACAAACTAAACTCTGTATGTAAATGTAAATGCACAAAATTTTTATCCATATTTTGATTATATCACAAGTTTAAAATATTTTAAATAAAAAAAAGATAAATTTTAAATTTCTAAAATCTACCTTTCAGTTCTTCCGCTATTTTTATAATTTTATTTAATCTATGATTTAATCCACTTTTACTAATTTTATTATTTAAAAGTTTTACTAAATTATCTAAACTTTCTTCTTTATTCGCTAGCCTACACAAACAAACTTCTTGAAGTTCTATTGGTAAACTATTTATTCCTATAGTAGAATCTATAAAATTTATTGCATCTAATTGCTTCATACTGGCAGAAATTGTTTTATTCATATTAGATTCAAAACAATTACTTTGTCTATTTACATTGTTTCGAACATTCCGTAAAACATTCTCGTTATTTAATTCTAATACACTATTATTTAACCCAAACAAAGCAAACAAGTCGCAAATTGTATCAAATTTATTAATATAAATAACAAATTGACCACGCCTATTGACTTTTTTTGCAAAAATATCAAAGTTAGATAATAATTCTAAAACAAGCAAACTAAAATCGTTATCATTAAAAACAAATTCTACTAAATAGCCATTGTTTTCGCTATTTATTGTAATATTGCCAGTCCCTATAATTAAAAACAAACCTTTTAAAAACATTTTTTTATTTTCATCATCTTTTATTAAGTTTTCATTAAAATTTAAATCGGTTTTATAAATAAATTCATTAAGAAGCACTTTACTAGCATTCTTGTTTAAAAATATCTTATACTTTATATTATTTTTTATGGTAAGTTCATCATCAATTTCAAGTTCAGCAGGCTCTAAGTTAAGTTTTTCTAAACAAATATTAACTAATTCATAAATATTTTCATTATTTGTTATAAAATTTAAACTATTTGTGTTTAAATTTATTTCTCCACAGGTTTTAAATAAACTTAGCAAAAAACTTAAACTATTATTTTTGTTTAAGTTCTTTTTTGTTTTTTTTATTAATTCATCTTTTACTTTAGTAATAAAACTCATGCTACTCCATGTTTACAACATTGTTAAAATCTATATTATTTTTAATTATATAATTTAAGCCTAAATTTGTTTCCCCCACTTTACTTGGTTCATGAGCATCGGAACTTAAAATAAATTTCGTTCCAATTTTTTTCATATATTCCGTTTCACTAGAATTAAAACAAATGCGTTTACCATTTAATTCTATTAAAACACCTTTTTTTAAGCATTCATCAGCAAGTCTTGGAATGTTAACCTGAACACCATAATTTAAGTGAGTTAAAATTTTAATATCATATTTATTAATCGCTTTTATATAGGCATCAGTAACTTTTTCTCTTTGTCTTTTAGTTTTAAAAATTTTAGTAAATATAGAAAACCAAAATTGTTTCCACTTAGGTTTTAAAAGTTTATGATAACCCATTATAATAATATCTAAATATTTTTTATCTTCCTCTTTAACATCAATATCGCCATTATAGTTAAGTAAATTTGCTTCAACACCAAGTAAAACTTGCATATTATATTCTTTACTTAATCTTTCGCACTCACTTTTCATAAATGCAAGATTTTTCCTTTTAACTGCATAACACATATGTTCAAAACCATGGTCAGTTATAGCAATTTTTGTTAAACCTTTTTGTTTTGCTATTTTAACATTGTCTTCTATTGTGCCTGTTCCATGACTAAATATTGTATGAGTATGTAAATCATAAATTACTTTCATATTATTATAATACCACAATTTCGGTTTCTAAATCAATATTCTTTTTATCTTTTATTTTATTTTTCACAAAATCTATTAAATTTGTTACATCTTCATAACTAGCATTATCATAATTTATAATAAATCCAGCATGTTTTTCACTAATTTTTGCCCCACCCACGCTATAACCTTTTAAACCGAGTTCATCAATAAGTTTACTAATAATTACTCCATCTACTCTTTTAAAAACACTTCCTGCACTAGGATAATCGTAAGGTTGTTTTGCTTTTCTTGTAGTTATAACTTCATTTAAACGATTTTCTATTTTTTCTTTATCATCGGTTTTTAATTTAAACTCCGCCCCAAGAACAACATAGTTTTTATGTGTTTTAAATTCACTTGTTCTATAATTAAACATTAATTTATTTTTTTTTGCTTTTATTAGTTTTTTGCCGTTAAAATACCATACTTTTTCTATATTATCGCTAATGGAAACACCATATGCTCCACAATTTTGAACAATACCGCCACCAACACTACCTGGTATTCCATAAGTTCGTTCTAATCCAGAAAGTGAATTATTTTTTAATATTTCGTTAAATTTAAAAAGCGAAACACCGCTTTCTGCAAAAACTTTTTCTTTTTTTATTGTTATTTTGTTTAATCTTTTAAAAGAAACAACAACATCTTTATCTCCGTTAATTAAAACATTTGTTGCATTACCTAAAACAATGTAATCTATTTTTTGTTTTGTTAAATATTTTAATAATGTTACCGCCTTTTTAAACGAGTTAGGAAAAAACATAAAATGTGCAATTCCACCAATTTTAAAACTTGAATAATCTTTTAAACTTGCTCTTAACTCAATGTTTTCTTTACCTAAAATTTTATAAATTTTTGCTATATCTTTTATTTCCATTATTTCACCTAAATTAAATATTTTAAAATCTCTTTTTTATTATCTTTAGAATTAAAATAATAATCATCTACTAAATTCTTTATTGTTTCTAGTGTTTGTGAAGTATAAAAAACATTTAAAGTTTTTAATGGTTTTAGTAAAATTTTATTGTAGTTTTTATAATCTTCATCGTTATAAATATTTTTGTCCAATACCGAAAACATATTAATGTTTGAAAGTATTTGTTGCGAATAATCACTAACTAAATATTCTAAAAATTTTTGGCAAATAATTTCAGTTTTATTGTCAGATTTAAAAACCGAGCCGTATACAATTAAATCACTAAATCCCCCAAGATTTATATAATTGCACTGCATTTTTAAATTATTTTCACGATTTTTACATCTATAATAATCTCTTTGCGTTCCTAAAATACTTGAAAAACTTTCATGAATAAATTTATCATACGCATCAAAACTATTAACTGTAGTATCATTTTGTTGCAAAGAATTCAAATCATTTACAAACAAACTAAGTAAGGGTATGTTAAAATCAGTTTTTGAATAAACCACCGAATTAGATAAAATATCATTTATTTCACTACTTGCCAATTTTTCTTTATTAGTTATTAACGAATATCCACCTAGCATTATAGGTAAAGCCTTTATTTGATTATTTATTGTGGACGATTTTAATAAGTCTTCCCTAATTTTATAGCCTGAATTAAGCGAGATTATATCATCTAAAATTAAATCTCCAACACCTATTCCAAAAGTAATTAAATTAGGTTTTTTATTAGATTCTAAATTTAGTTTTAGTTGTTCTACTGTAATGTTTTTTACTAAAATTAAAACACCCTTATTTTTCTTTTCAAACTCTACTGCTCGTTTTTCTAAAAAAGTAGTTCTACTAACACTACCACCTTCAAAAGTATCAACATTCCATAGTTCAATAACACCATTATAATCAAATTTATACTCATTATTTAAGTTATAATTAAGTGCATATATTTTTGTAAACAATGGATATGGAGCAATAATTAAAAAAGCAAGCATAATTATTGTGATTAAAATTTTCAAAAAATTTTTTCGTAAAAAAATCATATTAAATTTTATTCATTAATATGACTTTATATGTTTATTTAATTAAAATGTTTAATTATATCAAGTGCCAACTTTTCATTAATGCCTTTTATTTGTGTAAGTTCATCGATTTTAGCATTTTTTATATTATCTATCGTTTTAAATTTATTAAAAATAAGTTTCGCTTTTGTTTCTCCCACGCCATCAATTTCAAGTAATCTACTTTTTAATTCGCTTTTGTTTCTTACATTTCTATGAAAAGTTATTGCAAACCTATGACTTTCATCTCTCACTCTTTGTAGTAGTTGCAAACTATAGTCATTTCTATTTAAAACTATAGGTGTGCTTTCATGTTCTTTAAATATTTCTTCTTGTTTTTTAGCAAGTGAAATTAGTTCAATATCATTATTAAATTGTCTTAACATACTACTTGCACTAGATAATTGACCTTTTCCACCATCAATTAAAATTAAATTTGGAGTTTTCGAAAAACTTTCGTCTTCAGCTTTATTTAATTCAATCATTCTTCTTTTAATAACTTCGTTCATGCTTCTAAAATCATCAGGGCCTTCAAAACTTGTTATCCTAAATTTTCTATAGTGACTTTTTAGTGGCTCGCCGTTTACAAAAACAACCATGCTAGCAACTTTGTTTGTTCCAGAAATATTGGAAATATCATAACCTTCAATTCGGTAAGGAATTTGTTTTAATCCAAGTTTTTTCTGCAAATTTTCACATGCTTTTATTGTTCTTTCATTTTTTAAATTCTCTAAATTTAAACTCTTTTCTAAATATTCCTTTGCGTTATTATTTGCTACATTTTGTAAGGTCTTTTTAGTTCCAATTTTTGCTTTTTCCACTAAAACTTTTTTATCAAAATTTTTAATAAAGAATTCTTCTAAAACACTCTCTCCAGTAAAATTATCTGGAACGATTATCTCATTAGGTATTAATTTATTGTTTAAATAATATTGCACAAAAAAGTTTGTTATATCACTTTCTTCTACAAGTTTATTTATTAAATTAAAACTTTCCATTCCTATCATTTTGCCGTTACGAATAATTAATACACATAAACAAGCATTGTTGTTTAAATAATAATTACCAACAACATCAATGTTGAGTTTTTTAGCAAATTGAGTTGTATATTTATTATTAATTTTATCTAGCATTTCTAATTGATTTTTATATAATATCGCACTTTCATAGTTTTCAAGTTCTGCGGAATTTAACATTTTTTTTGTTAAAATTTCTTTAACTCTTTGAGTATCTCCATTTAAAAAATCAATAACATCATCAACAATTTTGTTATAGTCTTCTTTACAAATTCTGTTTGTGCAAGGTGCTGAACATTCCCCTAAACTATATTTTAAGCACTCTCGTTTTTCTGCTTTTTTAAGTTTTAAATTACAACTTCTAAGTGGATAAGCATATTTTACAATATCCATAACACTATAAGCCGAAATCCCATTAAAATATGGCCCAAAATATTTAACATTTTTTTTGAAATCTACTTTTCGCGTAAGTTCTAACTTGGGAAAAGGTTTGTTTAAATCTATTTTTAAATAAGCAAAATTTTTTCCATCTTTTAATAAAATATTGTAATGTGGTTGATATTTTTTAATCAAATTATTTTCTAGCATCAAAGCATCATATTCACTATTCGTTAAAATATAGTCAAAATTTTTTATATTTTCAACTAAAAGTGAAGTTTTTAAATTTTTTTCTCTACTATCAAAATATTGATTAACTCGGCGTTTTAAATTTTTTGCTTTCCCAACATAAATAACATTATTTGAGTTATCTTTCATTAAATAAACACCGCTTGAAGTTGGTAAATTATCTAATTTTTCTTTTAAATTAACCATATATATATTATATCACAAAATGTTAAAAATAAAAATTGAATAAATATATTAACGCATAAAAAAACACGAGATTGCTCTCGTGTTTAATATACTAATTAGGAATCATACATTTCTTGCAATTCCACCTAAACTAACTTTGTTAGTTTGTCGATTTTAGGCATTTCTTCATCTCTTTAAAAGGAGGTGATCCAGCTGCACCTTCCGATACCGCTACCTTGTTACGACTTCACCCCAGTC
>CAKVHZ010000031.1 GCA_934754445.1 uncultured Clostridia bacterium
ATGTTCTCGCTATGGGGTTTTTCCTAATTTAGTTTTAACTGGTCATTTTCATGCTGATGTTAATGGTAGATATATTATGCAAGTTCCTGTTTATAAAAATGGTAAACTTGTTTCTACAAAAACTCAAGAAATGATTATTGAAAGTGCTCCAGCGCTTCAAGGTGATAGCGAATTTACTACTACAAATAATATAGATATAACTAAACCTAATGTAAATGCTTTTGATATTAGTTTTAAGAAAAATCCTTATTACAATTCTCGTAATCAAAATAGTGAAAGTCCTATTATATGGTCGGTTAATAAATTCCCAATTTTAAGAAATCAAAAAGATAGTTTTACTACTCCTAGTAAACAATATATGGAAAAATATTTAGAACCACAAACATTAAAAAGTGAAGTTGATGATATAGTTAACAAAAAAGGCTTAAAAATGAATGATGTTTTTAAAAGCATCAACACTATTATAGAGGAGGTTAAAAGTTTATAATGGAAGATTTAAACAAAAAAGGATTTTTAAATAATGCCAATAAAATAGATTATATTTTAGATAAATGGTATGAAGAAAACTTTCAAAAAAAAGATGCTCACAAACTTGAAAATTATAAAATCAGCAAAGTAAACTTAACGACTAACGAAGTAGTAGAAAAATTAGATACTCCACTTGTAGAAGATTATGTAAATGAGGTTTTTGAAAAAAAGACAAAAATTGTATCGGATAATACAATTAAACTATCAAAAAACGACCAATGTTTAAATATGATTTTCTATTGCTCAACAAACTATTTTGACATTTCAAATCCACAAAAAGGTATTTGTAGTGGTAAAAATGAAGATATTTTACAAAGTTTAGCAAGTGTTAATCCGCTAGGAAAAACAATAGTAGTGTTTGGTGGAGATTTGCTTGGCGAAGAATGGCCAATTAAATATTTAAAAAATGCAAGAATAGAAAATAATAAAGCATTATATTTTGGTTTAAATAAACGAAAAGCAAGATTAATTAACGATATTAAAAAATTTTTTAATTATTCAGACAAACTTGGTTTAGATATAGATTTATATTTAATGCGTGGCTATCAAGAACACAATATTTATAAAGAACTTGGTAGAGATATTTTAGGTGAAGTAACTGAAGAACTAGCAGACAAATTTGTAGTTGATGGAGTTACAAAATTACACTATTTAGATGATGGCGTTAGTTTAGCTTTAAATGTTGTTAAAAAGAATAAAAATTCAACTTTTAATGCAACAATTGGCTTACAAACTAATATGCGTAATAAAAGTTTAACTGCAAAAAGTGAAGCAGTAGCAAGTTATAATTATAACGGAACACTTCCTACAACAATAAATTTTGTTTGTAACGGAAATTTTGCTGGAAAACTAAATGATAATACTTATCATGTTTCTGGTCAATCACAATTTTTAAGAACAACACGCGCAAAAAAACCACAACTTGCTCCTAAAGGCTATAATGTGTTTACAATTTATGTAGAAGGTGAAAATGAATTAACCGTTCAAGAAGGTGGCGCTAATATATTTCCTGTAGATTTAGCAATGCAAAATGAGATATATAAGGCTGATAAAAAACGAGAATATTTATTAGAAGCATGTCAAGACCTTTTTAAAGAAAAATTAAATAAATTAAATTTATTAAGCGGAAAGGAATGTTAATTATGGAAAAAGTTTGTGATAATTGTAAAAATTTATTAGAAAAAGATTTTGAATTTTGCCCTTACTGTTCTAATCCAATTACTGAAAAAGCAAAGGAACTTGATGAGAAAAGAACGATTAATGCTGAGTTGGTGTTATTATTAACTATGTTAAAAGAAGCTAATGATGAAAAAACTTTAAAAATTTTAGAAAAGTATATTAAACTCTTAAGTAAAGAGAAATAATTTGAATAAAATTTTATAATTAAAGCAAATTAAGAATATGAAAAAATATTTCGCAGTTTCTATTTTAATTCTTAGTTTGCTTTTTTGTTTCCCTATGTTTTCTAATTCTATAAATTCAGTGTATGCAAAAGAAATACCTAATTTAGAAATTACTTTTAAAGGTAATAGTGAAATTTTTGTCGAGCCAGATAGCGTAGACATTAATGCAGTAGTTAATCTAAAAGATTTTAATTATAAAGATTTACAAACAAATTTAGAAAATGCTTACAATAAAATTTTAAAATCTTTAAAAAAATTAGACGATAATGTTTCCGTTTCTCATAAATCTATTTCCATTTATGAAACAACTTGTGATGAATTTACAGGTTATAAAGGGTATCTTTCTTTAATGATAAATACTGAAAACTTAAATTTAATAGATAAAATTACTTTAACATGTTTAAATAATGGAGCAACTAGTGTAAATAGTAATAATTATAATTTGATCGATAAAAAACAAGCATATAATAAAGCACTAAGTTTAGCAATTACTCAAGCAAAAGAAAAGGCATCTAGTATTTATAAAAATTTTAAAATAATTGAAATTTGCGAAGAAAGTAGTTATGATTATTGCGATTATGGAATGATTAAAGTTAGCGTTAATGTAAATGTAAAATTTGAAATTGTAGAATAAAAAATCGCAATCTGTTTGCGATTTTTTTACCATAAAAACTAACAATGTATTAAAATTTTATACAAGTATTTGTGTTCTTAGGCTGATTTCTTACAAGAAATTACGATTTTAATCAAAATCTAAATTCTCAATATCAAATAAATCATCATTAAAAAGATGTGTTGTGTTGCTGGAGATGAACTTAGTAAACGTTGGAAATAATAAATATCAGCATAAATAATTTAGCCATTTTTGATGTTATATAACTTATTAATATAAAATGACTTTAATAAAATGTAAAAAAATAAAGGATTTTTTAAAAAATTTCTTGTATTTATATTTGTAGGAATTATTACAAAAGATTTTTGGGAGAAAAAATGGCAACTTATTTTATTGCGGATATTCATGCTCATTATGATTTGTTTATTAAATTGCTGGGAAAAATTAACTTTTCGAGTAACGACAAAATGATAATTTTGGGCGATATTATAGATAAAGGCGACAGTTCTATAAAAATGATAAAATTCGTTCGGAATTGTCCTAATATTCAAATGATTTTAGGTAATCATGAATATTATTTTTTACAAGAATATCATAATTTAATGAAAAATTTTAAAGACGGCGAAGATATAGATAATATTTTAATAAAACTACAAAAATATTTTCCTGATGAAAATGTAAAACTAGATTGGGACGATATTGATTATTTAGATAATTTGCCTTATTATATAGAAACTGAAAAGTATATTTGTGTTCATGCAGGTCTTGAAACTGACATAAATGATAACATAAAGCCATTAGATAAAACTGATTATAATTATTTTTTATTTGATAGAACACTTAAAAGTGCTAGTTTTATTCCTAAAATTAACAAAACGATAATTTTTGGACATACACCTTGCTATTATGATAATTCTACAGGGGAATTTATCAAAACTCCACGCCAAGAAGTATTAAATCCACAAAAACTTGAAGATTATTCAAAAATTAGATTAGATACTGGTGTGTATATCACAAATATGCTAGGAACTTTAAGACTAGAAGATATGAAAGAGTTTTATGTAAGAGAGTGATAAAAAAAAGAAAAAATAACAAGTATAGGTAAAATATTAGGAGAAAAGATGCTACTAGAAAATGCTATAGAAAATAATGATATTATATTTGAAAAAATTTCTAATATAATGGGAGCAATAGCAGGAGATATAATTGGCTCGGTTTACGAATTTGAAGGAATTAAAAATAAAGATTTACCTTTTTTTATAGATGGTTGTCGTTTTACTGATGATACTGTTATGACTTGTGCAATTTTAAAAGCTCTTCTTGATTGTAAAGGAAAATATAAAAATCTTTCAAAATTTGCAATAAAAAATATGCAAGAGATAGGTAAAAGATATCAAAATGCTGGTTATGGTAGCAGTTTTAATAACTGGTTATATGAAGAAAGACCTAAGCCATATAACTCGTATGGTAATGGCTCAGGAATGAGAGTAAGTCCTGTTGCGTATTTTGCAAAAGATATAAATGAAGTAAAAATGCTATCAAAAAAGGTTACAGAAGTAACACATAATCATATTGAGGGCATTAAAGGTGCTGAAGCCACAGCTGTTGCAACTTATTTAGCACTTCAAAAAAAATCAAAAGATGAGATAAAAAAATATATTGAAGACAATTATTATTCGCTTAATTTTAATGATGACGATTTATTTAAAAATTATAGATTTAACGAAACATCGCAAGAAACAGTGCCACAATCTATTTATGCTTTTTTAATTACTAATAGTTATGAAGAAGCAATAAAAAAAACAATCTCTTGGGGCGGAGATACTGATACAATGGGTGCAATTACTGGAGCAATAGCAGGAGCGTTTTATGGAGTTCCAAAAGCGATTGCACAAAAAGCAATTAGTTATCTAACCGAATATTTAAAACAAGTATTAATCGATTTTACGAATATTTACAAAAATGGTTATGAAAATTTAGTATAAATAAAAGCATACGCTGTTTTAATAAATCAAAAAATATATTGACAATTACAGAAAATATGTATATAATGAAAATATAAAGGAGATGAAATATGTTTAATTCTTTTGTTTTGTGGCATTTTTAAAATAAGCGTTCGCAAAGTGTGTTTTGTGAATGCTTTTTCGTGTTTCACAAAACATATTTAAGGAATTATAAAATATATTTAAATATAATTAGTCCGTTGGTATGTTTTGTTTAATCAAAATCAACGGGCTTTTTAATTATAAGGAGATATATATATGAAATATTTAGAAAAATTGGTTGCAATTAAATCAAATGAAAATTGCGACGAAATTATAGACTACATAAAAAGTGAATTAAAAGATAAGGTTGAAGAAATTGTTGTTGCTGGCATTACAACAAAAGTTTTAATTATAGGAATTAATACAAAATTAAAAAATATAACCCCTATTGTTTTAGCAGGTCACATAGATACGGTTAGTGCTAATGCATCTTTATATCGAACAAATCCATTTTTATTAACTGAAACTGATGGAAAATGTTATGGACTTGGAAGTATAGATATGAAAAGTTTTACGGCTATTATATTAGATAAAATACAAGAACTTAAAAATTTTAATATTCCAATAGTTTTTGCATTAACGACAGATGAAGAAACGAAGTTAAAATCTGTAGAACTTATGACTAAAACATTTGACGAATTAAATATAAAACCTAAGTTCACAATATTAGGAGAACCAACAAAAAGTGAATTTAATTTATCTTCTAATGCTTGCTATGAATATTGTGTTAAGTTTTTTGGGATTGCTTGCCACAGCAGTAAAATTAAAGAAGGCGTAAATGCTATTTGTGCTATGGCAAAAGTTATTAGTTTTATAGAATTAAATCAAACAAAATATAAACTAACTTCAAATTGTGGAGTGGCTAAAGGTGGAGAAGTTGTAAATAAAGTACCAGATTATGCCGAAATTAATTTTGATATAAGGTCAACTTCGCCAGAAGATGTAAATAAATTTATTTTTGATATTGAAAAATATTTATCAAAATTAAAACAAGAATATATTGGGCTTTCAATAGAAATAGTTAAACTATTAGCAATACCTGCCTTTAATATGTTAGATAACAACAAAATAAAAGCGATAGCAAAAGAATTAAATATAAAAATAGATTCTTTTTGTGGTGGTTGTGAAGCGGGTTATTATACTTCTTTTTCTGGTGATGCAGTGATTTTTGGTGTTGGCGATTTATCGTTAGCACACAAACCAAATGAATATGTTGTAAAAAGTGAATATTATGATTATTCAAATAAACTTATTTCTCTATTAGAATGTATTAAAAAATATTATTTTGACTAAATTTTGATTAAGAAAAAAACAACAATAAACATCAATACTTAGTTAGTAAGTTAGTTAGTTTTATTGCGTTTTTATAAACAAAAAAGGCGATTAATTATTAAATAAAAATAATTATTATCTAACATACGAGCAATGAATAAAAAAAGAGTTGTTATTCAACTTCATTTCTCTGGCATAGCAATAACCAGTCTAACTAAAACTATTATTGTGCTTTTTCTAATAAAAAAAGTGGAGAAAAATAAAAAACCTAACTGAACTTAAATGTTCAGTTAGGTCCAGTGTGGTTGGGATAAATGGAGAACTATTAACTTGATTGCTTACACAACTCTCGTTGTTAGAGGCAAAAATCAATAAAAAAATGGAGTTTTGTTCTCCATTTCTCTGGTTGGGATAAATGGACTTGAACCATCGACCCCCGCCTTATCAGAGCGGTGCTCTAACCAACTGAGCTATAT
>CAKVHZ010000032.1 GCA_934754445.1 uncultured Clostridia bacterium
GGACCGCTAGGGATTCGAACCCTAGACCCATCGATTAAGAGTCGATTGCTCTACCAACTGAGCTAGCGGTCCATCTCATTCGTACTTCAAAAGTATAACACAAAAATTATCAAAATGGAACACTATTTTTGAAAAAACCAATAAAAAGTTAAAAAATATCAAAAAAAATAATTAAATATCATTAAAAAGTTACTAATCACTTCACATGACTAATAACTTCATCTTTACTTAAAATATGATTCTTATTATAAATTAAATTACTAATGCTTACTACTTCATAATTCATTTCATTTAAAGTCGGTATAAGCATTTTTACTGCCTCAATAGTTTCAGGATAAATATCATGCATAAGAACAATACATCCATCACAAGCATTATTTAACACTGAATTATATATCTTTTTACTATCACGAGTAAGCCAGTCTTTAGGATCAATATTCCATAAAATAATATTATATCCAAGGTCTTTAATATGATCGTTATAGCTTCCATAAGGTGGCCTTAAATATTTTAAATGATCCCCAGTAATATCATTAAATATTATTTCAGAACTATTTATTTCATTATATATTTCATCATTACTAAGAGAAGTTAATCTTTTATGAGAATATGTATGAGTACCTATTTCACTATTAGAATTATATACTTTCTTAACAATATCTGTATTATATTTCATTCTGTTACCAAGCATAAAGAATGTAGCACTAGAATTATTAAGCTCTAAAGTATCAATTAATTCACTAGTATATTTACCGGGTCCATCATCAAAAGTGAATGCTATAAACTTCTTATCAGAATTATCTAAATTATCATCTTTACTAACTGTTTCGCTATTATTATCACTTATAATACTCACCATTGGAATATAAGATAAAGTACCAAAATCAATGTCATTAAAATAAACATCTATCTTATTATCATTTATTATATATGTATGATTATCTACATTAGAATTTTTAATTTTATCATAAATATCACTTGAATATTTTAAATTTATAAGACTATTTATTTCATTAATTAAATAATCTTTTTTATATAAATTAGATATATAAGCAAGTTTTTCACTCTTAAGATCAAGTAATATATTTTTATATTTAATATTAGAAAGTGAATTATCAATATTAAATACTACATTAACATAATCGTTAAAGTAATATAAATCGTACTTAATATTTAAGACTTTATTAGAACCACTATTTAATCTAAATTTTTTAACATAAGTATATATGTAAGATGTTATAATACTATTTATATCATCATTATTGAATCTAGGATATATAACATTTATATCATTATTATCATCATTATAGACAATACTTGAAGAAACTGCATCTTCTTCGTTCTTTATTTCATTTACATTCATAAGATTTACTACTACTAATAAAACTAAAAATACACATGACATATAAATTATATATTTTAAGAAATTATTTTTATAGTTAAGTAGTATCATATTTATCTATCTCCTATTGTTATTAATAATATATCACATTTTTTAAAAAAATAAACAAAAATGTATTGAAAAAGCAAAAATTATGTGTTATTATGAATAGGCAGTGGACCTCTAGCTCAATTGGTTAGAGCATCCGGCTCATAACCGGGCGGTTGTAGGTTCGAGTCCTACGAGGTC